>JBEKJU010000167.1:0-7888 GCA_050011095.1 Syntrophorhabdales bacterium | reverse complement strand
CTTCGAGTGGAAATTCACTAGAAAGGACCTCTCAGGCTTGTTGCATAAACTCTCAAACTCATCTCTGGAGTCGGTTTGTGCGGCATAATACGTCACCGGACTTTCGAGATAGGGTACTTAGTGAACTCGTATTCTACAGGCCCCTTGGTTCCTTCCGAAACCTTCCGCCGGTACCAGAAGAAGCTGTTGAGGTTCTTGGCAAATGCTTCACACGACACAGGGTCCTTCTCGTCTTTGAGATGAAGCTTTGAGCGGATTTCTCCCTTGAAGCGGTACTCCTTTTTCACCACAAGCGGCCTTCGCAGCCAGCAGAGCGTGTCGTCAGGCATGGCCACAAAGTATGTAACGCCCAAAAGCCCATCCACGGCATCGATGAAATCGGGGCTGTTCCCATAGGCGCTGTCGGCGACAACGAAGCGGAACGGAATTTGTCCGTCCTTGACGATCTCCTTCAAGAGGTCGACCGCAAGCTGCGGTTTCGTTTTGAACTCAAGATCCTCAGGGAACCTGCACTTTCGTTGTAGGGTTAATATCTGGATGACCTCGAATCACCGAGAAGAAGAGCCAACCCGGTATACCGTCGATCAGCCGAGGCCATACTCTTTCAGTCTTCGATAAAGAGATGCGAGCCCGATATTCAGTTTTTGTGCCGCCAGTCTCTTGTCGCCTTTGGTCATTTCTAACACTGTCAGGATGTACTTGCGCTCGATCTCGTCAAGCGGCCTGATGTCGTCGTTTCCAGTTGATTGGAGTGCTCCTTTGCGCAAAGCAGGGGGGAGGTCTTCCGCCTTGATCATACTCGTGGAGCAAAGAGCCACTGCCCGTTCAACAACATTGTGCAGCTCGCGGATGTTCCCCGGCCAATCATAGAGCAAAAGGTGCTCGGCCGCATCCGGGGAAAAACCCGTCACCGTCCGGCCCATTTTCTTCATACTCCTATCGAGGAAGAAACGTGCGAGCGGTAAGATATCCTCAGTCCGTTCACGGAGCGGGGGCACGAAAAGTTCGATGACACATAAACGGTAATACAAATCTTTGCGAAAACGTCCTGTTTTGACGTCATCTTCTATGTTGCGGTTCGTAGCCGCGATGATTTTGACATCTACAGGACGCGAATTGTTTTCGCCCACCCGTCGTATTCTTTTCTCCTGCAGTGCGCGAAGGAGTTTTGCCTGCATGCCTTGCGGCATCTCTGCGATCTCGTCGAGGAATATCGTGCCCCCGTTTGCAGCTTCGAAAAGGCCGATCCGGTCTTTATCGGCACCCGTGAAGGAGCCCTTGAGGTGCCCGAAAAACTCACTTTCGAGCAAAGCTTCCGCAACCGCGCTACAGTTCACGGCTACAAACGGCCGTCCGACTCTCGGCGATTCGTTGTGGATGAATCGTGCGACCTTTTCCTTTCCGGCGCCGCTTTCACCGGTTATTATAACAGACGAGTCAACCGCAGCCGCACGCTTGGCAATGTCTAAGATATCCAGCATGACCTTGCTTCTGACCACAATGCCCGGCGCACGGATGTCGCTTTCTATGAACTTTCTGACCTGCCACAGGCGTCTCTCGGCACGCCGCAGTTTCGTCACCACCTCGTTGAGCACATCCCCTATGCTTTCTTTCTCGAAGAAAAGGAGTTGGTCATCAATAGCGCCTTCCCAATCTTCCTTGAGCCGACTTTCTATGGAGCAAAGTGCATCACCCTTTCCTATGCACTTATGTTCGATGCAATACGTTTCCCGTCCCGCGACTCGGCTGCTATAACCACTCACGTACCCAGTCAAAGTCCAGCATGCCGGTTCCTCACCGACTCCGAATTGCAGGATATGCTGTTCTGCCTCGTAAGAATCTTCAAACGTGCATATTGTATGATGCGGGTGATCATCAAAATTACATCTGAATTCCCTGACGTTGACCAGCCCTTGCAGCATTAGAAAGGCCGGCCCGAACCTGAAGTCCTTGAGCAGGTCTGGAAATTCCGAACCCAGGTGGTCAGCTGCCAGCCAGCCATGAGCATAGCCCAGACGGGTGAGTATGTTCCGCGCAGCAGATACGCCGAGGCTACTTATGAGTTCCCTACGCAAAAGGCCCATGGCAACGGTATCGAACAGAAGAACACGATGACCCATAAACTGTATGACGCCGCCCTTTGGGCTGAAGGACAGGAGATTTTGCAGATCCAGTTCGTCCACTTTCATGTGCATCCCCCTTTTCTCTATCTGTTTATATCACTGTCCGAACCATGTTTTGAGTGTAGCACAGTTTATTCTCAAAGTGAGAACTAATTTGCTCATAATGATAAACAGTTTACCCAGTGCTCTTTGAAATATCTTGAAATACCGTCCAGTTATGACACTACACTCTCATTGGTACAGTACTTGCAATGTGTCAGAAAGAGTCGAATGCCTGAAAAAGGGGGCAAAGCATTAGTGCATCATCGCTGTATTTGTGCACGACGCCAAAGGCTTGGAGGGGGGGTAATGCATGTCATCGTCTCCAAGTAGTAATTCTTGTCACGCTCATGCTCATTCCGGCAAACCGTGCCTACTTACGTAGGTTCCGACGCGCTTGCCGCACAAAAGCGGCTGTAACCCGGATGTTTCCTGACGCACGCTGAGGAGAAACTCAAACAATTTGTACATCTCAAGGCGACGCGGGGGTTCTGATCGATGTGCCGCAGGGGGATGGTTCCACAATCCATTAAGGGGGGAAAGATGAAAAAGACTGTCGCGTTGGTTGTATCTCTGGATACGAAATCGGAAGAAGCCAAGCTTGCAAAGGATCTGTTAGAGGGCCAGGACCTCAGGGTGATTACCATGGATGTGGGCACAGGGTTCGGGGGTCGACCGGCCTTTGTTCCCGACTATCCCGCTGAAGAACTGGCAAGGGCGGCGGGGACCACCCTTTCAGAGATATTGGCTATGGGTTGGGAGCCTCGGGGCCCCATGGCCCCTCTGGGGCGGATGGGTGCGGGAGCATCTACGTTTATGGGGGGGATGAGCGCGGGAATGGCGACATTCATGGGGTGGATGAGCGCGGGAGCATCGGGCGTTGCGGCTCGTCTCTATGCTGAGGGAAAGCTACACGGCATCTTTTCTTTGGGGGGAACCTTGGGAACTCATATGGCAACGGCCGTCATGAGGTCGCTGCCCCTTGGCATCCCGAAGATCATGGTCTCTACTGCGGCCTCCGGAGATGTAAGGAGCTGGGTTGGCACCAAAGACATTGTGATGATTTCTTCGACGGCGGACATTGCCGGACTCAACCGAATAACGAGGAATTCCCTGCGCAAAGCGACGGGGGCGATGTGTGGCATGATGCTAATGGACGAAGAACCCCTTTCTCATAAACCGCTTATCGCCGTTACCGCCTTGAGCAGCAGCACGGAGGGTGCGATGCGAGTCAAGGCAAGGCTTGAAGAGAAGGGTTTTGAGGTCGTTGTCTTCCACGCCATAGGGATGGGCGGCAGGACCATGGAGGAATTGGTGTTGGAAGGCAAGATCCAAGGGGTGTTCGACATGTCAACCAACGAGGTCCTTGACCATCTCTATGGCGGAATGGCTGATGCGGGGCCTGATAGGCTGGAGGGGGCAGGAAAAATGGGACTACCTTATCTGGTCGCGCCAGGCAACCTTGATTTGTTTCTGTACACCTCGCTGGAAAATATGCCGGAGCAATTCAAGGACAGGAAGGTTTTTCGTCATGGCACCCATATCTACGTTATCCCGAGCAAGAAAACAGAAATGGAGGCGGTGGGAGCCGTTATCGCCGAAAAGCTGAATAAGGCAAAGGGACCCACAGCCGTTATTTTTCCTCTCAAAGGTTTTTCCTTCGGGAGCACCCACATAGACAAAGAGGAGTTTGGCGACCCTGAGCCCAAATATTTGTTGCTCGAAACGCTGAAAAAACAGCTCCGTCCCGACATCAAGATAATCGAATGCGAGCTTCACGTCAATGAAGAGGAGTTTGCGTGTCGAGCTGCTGACGTCTACTCCGAACTTTATGCTATAGGCACCGCGCGGCATCGGACCCACCCCTCGCCGGTGGGGAGGCCCGCCCGCGTTGATGTTGCTCAATTGTAATGAAGGGACATTTCGGGTGCAGCGGATGAGGATGTGGCCGCAATGCTCAGAATCAGTATACGGAAGATAGATCGGATAAAGAGACGATTTGTTGAAGATGGTTTTGAAATTGCCCTCACAGGTCACAAGGCGGAGAAGCAGGCTGCCGAGTAGTATCATATTGTATACAATACCGGTATACAGCGGAAAGAATCAAAATAATAGAGGAGGATAAAGAAAATGGAATTAGCAATCCTGGAAAAAATCGCCCGGTCAAGGGAAGAAAAGGCTGTTGTTCACCAGCTGAGGGGGGCTGCCGCATCGTCAGGGGTGGCTAGCGGTCGGTGCATCATCGTGAAAGGCCTTAATGACCTGGACAGGTTGGAAGATGGCGCCGTCGCGATCTGCGAAAAAGCATCCCCCGATCTGATTCCGTTTATCCCTAGGCTCGCCGGGTTGGCCACCGAAAGGGGAGGCCGTTTGGCGAGCCTGCTGACATATGCAAGGGAGCACAACATCCCAGCTGTTGTCGGCGTAAAGGGGTTAATGGAGCGTGCCCGTGAGGGCGAGACAATCTGGGTGGATGGAGAATGCGGTACTGTCTATTCTACAGCCTTCTGATGTCCTCATAGGGGTGTGGCCCGCAATGACGAGCACGGGATCCTCGGTGATTATACCCAGGCCGTGCTATGCCAGACCGTTCTTTTGAAAGAAAGCACAAGGCGAGGTCAAGGAGATCGATTCCGGTTCCCTGGCCGTCGGCCATTGCGGCGGCCGCCATCTTCCGGGCGGAAATCTTCCAGAGACCGGTTCTGCCTTCGGGAAGACCGGTGTGCTTAAGTGAGTCAGGATCTGTACGGAACGCATATAGAGCATCCGCAGATGGGTTTGGGGAGCGGAAAACGGCATCGTCGAATGAATGGTGGGACAACCGAGCAAAAAAGGGGGAGGGATAAATGAAAAAGAGTCTTGTGTTGATTGGGTCCCTGGACACAAAGTCGGAAGAAGCCAAGTTTGTAAAGGATCTTTTGGAGGGCCAGGATCTCAGGGTTATTACCATAGATGTGGGTACAGGATTGAGAGGTCGACCGGTCTTCGTTCCTGACTATGCCGCTGAGGAGGTGGCGAAGTTGGCGGGGACCACTGTTTCAGAGATACTAGCCATGGGCCTGGGAGGGCAGGACGATACGGCCTTCATGGGGAAGATGGTTGCAGGGGCATCAATCATCGTGGCTCGTCTCTATGCCGAGGGAAAGCTACACGGGATCTTTTCCTTGGGAGGAACGGCAGGGACCCACATGGCAACGGCCGTCATGCGATCACTGCCGTTCGGGGTGCCAAAGGTCATGGTCTCTACTGCGGCTTCCGGAGACGTCAGGGCTTGGGTTGGCACCAAAGACATAGTCATGATCCCTTCGATAGCAGATATTGTGGGGCTTAATCGGATAACGAGGGGCTCGTTGCGGAAAGCGGCGGGTGCGGTGCGCGGCATGATTTTTACGGACGAAGAGCCCCTCTCTCACAAACCGCTTGTCGCCGTGACTACCCTAGGCGGCACCACAGAGACCGCTATGCGATTCAAGGCGAGGCTTGAAGAAAAGGGTTTTGAGGTGGTTGTTTTTCACGCCATAGGAATAGGCGGCATGACCATGGAGGAGTTGGTACGCGAAGGCAAGATCCAAGGGGTGTTCGACATGTCAACCAACGAAGTGCTTGACCACGTCTACGGTGGAATGACTGACGGCGGACCTAACCGGCTCGAAATGGCAGGAAAAATGAATCTGCCTTATCTGGTTGCGCCCGGTAACCTTGATCACCTCATATACACGTCACGGGAAAGCATCCCGGAGGAATTCAAAAACAGAAAGGTGTTTTCTCATGGCACCAGTATTCACGTTATACGCAGCAGGAAAACAGAGATGGAGCCACTGGGAAGAATCATGGCGGAAAAACTGAATAAGGCAAAGGGACCTACAGCCGTCATTTTTCCTCTCAAAGGTTTTTCCTTCGCCAACCTTCATGTAGACAAAGAGGAGTTTGACGACCAGGAATCAGATTATATCCTCCTTGAAACGCTTAAGAAAAACCTCCGTCCGGATATCAAGATCGTCGAGTGCGATCTTCATATCAACGACGCGGAATTCGCTTATCAAGCGGCTGACGTCTACTCCGCACTATATGCGGAGAAAAGGCCATAAACGTAAGGCGTATTTGTAATCTCAGTAAAGTTAAAGACGGGGGGAGGCATGAGACATGCCGTATGATCAACCGATCTACGAGTTCGACAAGGAATTTGATCTCAAGTATTACAATGCCTTGGTGTTGGGAACCCAGTGGTTTCTGCCGCACCAGACCCCGCTCTTCGTGGATTTCCAGTTCTCACTGGGAATGTCCAGATTAAAGCGGGCCCCGGCTATGATGTCCGACCCCGGGACCAAGGGCTGGGGTGTCCGGATGCGTCAAGGGGTTTGTACATGAGCGTGATCGAGGTAAGCGAGGAGGAGAAGAAACAGCTGGAGCCGATCTGGCTGGAAAAGATGCGCAAGGTCCTTGAAGATCCCTGGGCCGTGTGGGAGGACCGCAAGCGTAACCTACGTGAAAAAATGGTCACACTCGGCGCCGTAGACCTGAAAGGTCTGACCGACATGGAGTTGGTCGATCACTGGTATGAGGCCTGGCATTATGACAAATATGTTGAGGAATGCCATTTCTACCCGATGTATGCCCTGGGTCAGGGGAACATTGTCTTTCGTAGGTTGCCCAAACAACGGTGATGTCCTATAGAGCGTTTCTCAAGAATAATTCCCGTTTGATGTTGATAATTCTACACATTCCTAGTGAGAAGCCGAGAAAAAATGCATCTATAAGAGGGCTGTGTTTAGCGTTTTTGACAAGCGCGATTCGTCAGGCGAAGAGTCGGCCTACGGCCAGAGCATCGGGCTGCCTCCTCTGGAGCTTGCGGCCTCTGTTGTTTTTGTTCATCCTCCTTCCTTTCTCTATGTTCATCTCCTATGTCTGCTCCAGCCTAGGCCTCCAGCAGAGCCTTATCCATTGCTACACGTTGTAGGTCAGACATGCCCAGAGCGCTTCCACGCCCACTTTGAGAAGTCCCCGGCCGGAGGCGAAAGGCCCTGAGACCGATCTTTGATTTGATCCAGGCGTTCGCGAACTCGGCGATCGGTCCCCGCGTCTTGTATATCTCCTTCGCCTTCTGTGTTTTCATCTTCTCGAGGAAGGCGGCTACGGCGGGATGATCGCCGGCTATCTGGCCCGGTTTGGTAAAAAACTCGATGCCCCGCGACTCGATCGCCTTGCCTCTACCCGGGCTGCAGCCAACCCCCTCTTCCTCAAGATACTGCTCCATGAACTCCGTGTCACCGGGACATGTGGGGGACTCGACAAACGCCTGGATGATTACCTCTCCTCCCCAGAGATCCCTGCCCTCCTTCAGAAGGTGCTTGCCCGGTACCGCCGCGACTACGAGCATGACCGTCCCGGCTTGGTGGGGGATACCCTCGGCCTCATCCGGGCGGCCTGAAGGGGGCTGACCGAGGCGGAACTTTTGAGCCTTCTCCGTCCGCAGACTCTGCCCCAGTTGCCGCCCACCGTCCGGATGCCCCTCCGGACTGCGGCCAGTTGCAAACGAAGGCCATCTAGTGTGTCCTGGTCCGGCACAAAGGTTGCTTCAACCGCTGTGAGGAGGAAATCATGGACGAAGCTTAGTACTCCATTTCATAAATACGATGACGTATTGTAATGACATTTCCACCTGCATCTGTTATCCTTGGCATATATTCTCCAGCGAGGAGGATTCGATGCCAAGGAAGAGTCCGTTC
>JBEKJU010000166.1:0-7897 GCA_050011095.1 Syntrophorhabdales bacterium | reverse complement strand
GTCCACCCCTGACTTGATGGCCTCCAGCACGCTGTCCTTCTGTGCCTCCGCTGTAACAATGACAAACGGTATATTTCTTATCGCTTCGTCACCCTTACTGGCCCTCAGGAACTCTATGCCCGTCATCTCCGGCATGATCCAGTCGCTGATGATGAAATCTATGTCGTCGCTTCTGAGGACGGAAAGGGCGTGTCTTCCATTCTCCGCCTCCACCACGTTATCAATGTTGATCTGGCGCAAAACATTTTTTATGATCTTTCTCATCGTCGCAAAATCATCGACCACGAGCACCCTCATCCGGCCCTCCGCTTGCCTCATTGCACGCTTGTGTCCTGCAATAATTATCGTTCCGCGGCACAAAAACTTAAGAGACACGCAACGGCCCCGAGGGGCGGCATATGGTGTGAATCACCCGGTCCCTTTGTGTTGACTTTGAATCCATATTCGTTATAATATTGACCGATGGGCGGTTAGCTCAGTTGGTTAGAGCGCTGGTCTCACATACCAGAGGTCGTAGGTTCGAATCCTATACTGCCCACCATTTACCTACTTGAGGGGAATATGTCCGGACATAGCAAGTGGAGCACCATCAAGCACAAGAAGGGCGCTGCTGATGCTCGACGGGGAAAGATTTTCACTAAGATCATCAAGGAAATAACGACCGCTGCAAGAATAGGCGGGGGGGACATCGAGGCAAATCCGCGGCTCCGTGTTGCTGTCCTTAAGGCAAAAACGGAGAATATGACGAAAGAGAACATCGAAAGGGCCATAAAGCGCGGCACGGCGGCAGTCGACGGCGGCGAGATGTACGAGGAATACACGTACGAAGGATATGGGCCCAGCGGCGTTGCCATACTGGTGCAAGCCCTCACCGACAATAAGAACCGGACCACCGCGGAGATCCGTCACATCTTTTCCCGCTATAACGGCAACCTCGGCGAGGCGGGGAGCGTAGCCTGGATCTTCAATAAGAAAGGATATATCTCCTTTGACAGGCAGGCGGTGAACGAGGACAAGGTGATGGAGATCGCCCTTGAAACCGGGGCCGAGGATGTGAGGGAAGACGAAGACGCCCTTGAGGTTCTTACGGACGCCTCGACCTTCGAGGCCATCAGGAAGGTCTTTGATCAGCAGAACATGAAGTACCTCGTGGCCCAGATAGATATGGTTCCGCAGACGTCCGTCAAACTCGAAGGGAAGAGCGCCGAGACCATGCTGAAGCTCCTGGAGGCCCTTGAAGATTCGGACGACGTTCAGGACGTCCACGCAAATTTCGATATTTCCACCCAGGAAATGGAGAGGCTCAGCCAGTAACTCCCTTCATGCGCAGGGCAGGCTGTGCGCGTTAAAGGACAGCCCCTTTCCCGGCCGCATTCTAAAGGACCTACTTTCGCTCGCCGAAGAGGTCGGCGCCGCCGTGGTGCGCCGTCCGATGGGGGAGAGCGAGATGGTCGTACGCCTTCTCCGGGGCCTTTCTGCCCTGGGATGTCCTCACGAGAAAACCCGTTTTCAGAAGGTAAGGCTCCACGACCTCAAGGAGGACGTCCGTCTCCAGCTGAAGGGTCGCTGCCAACGCCTCAATGCCGGCCGGCCCGCCCTTGTAGTTGAGGATGATGATCTTCAAAAGCCTTCTGTCAAGCTCGCTCAATCCGCACTCGTCTATGCCTTCGAGGGCCAATGCATCGACCGCGACCGTCTTAGTAATGACGCCCTTTGCCCTGACCTGGGCATAGTCCCGGACGCGCTTCAGGAGCCTGTTGGCCACCCTGGGCGTGCCCCTGGCCCGTCGCGCGATCTCATATGCCCCTTCCTCATGGACAGGGATCTTCAGTATGAGGGCTGATCGCTTGACGATACGCACCAGATCCTGCTCGTCATAAAAGTCAAGGTCCCGCACGATGCCGAACCGCTCTCTCAAGGGCGACGATAGAAGACCCGCCCTGGTCGTTGCCCCTATCAAGGTAAAGCGTTCGAGCCGGTACCGATGCGTTCGGGCATGGACCCCCCGGTCGAATATGAAATCCACGGCGAAGTCCTCCATGGCGGGATAGAGAAACTCCTCGACGATCTTCGGTATCCGGTGTATCTCGTCGATAAAGAAGATGTCCCCCTTCTCCATGTTCGTGAGGAGTCCCATGAGGTCCCCCCCCTTCTCGAGGGCCGGTCCCGAGGACGTGACGACTCTTGTGTTCATCTCATTTGCGATGATATGGGCCAGCGTCGTTTTTCCCAGGCCGGGCGGGCCGTTGAGCAGGATATGCTCCAGGGATTCTCCTCTCTTAAGGGCCGCTTCGATCGCTATCCTCAATGTCTCGACCGCCTTTTCCTGCCCTATGTATTCGGAGAGCGCCTTCGGCCGCAGGGTGAGAAAGTCCTCTTCGGCTGCGGCTTCCTCGCCCTTTTCCCCGGTAAATTTGTCCGATTCGTCGTATATCATTGCCTCTGGCCCCTGTATACCTCCTCAAACAGCTCTTCCGACGAAACTATGGAGGGACTCCTTTTCATGGCATCCTGTATCATTTTGCGCGCCTCCCCCAGCTTATGGCCAAGCTGGCTCACGAGCACGGCCTCGACCTCCATCTTGAAATCTTCCGGCGTCTCCGCGGGGAGTTCCTCTTCGGGTATAAGCGCATACTTTGCCGCCTTCCCCTTCAGGGCGGCGATGATCTTCTCCGCCTTCCTTTCCCCTATCCCCTTCAGTTGCCTCAGGTCCTTTACAGCCTTTTCCTCGATGGAACGGGCTATCTCCCGGACGGGCCTTGTCAGTGCCCTGATCGCGGCCGAAGGTCCGATGTCCTCGACCGATATGAAGAGCTCGAAGAACTCCTTGTCCAGTTCCGTCCTGAATCCCACAAGTACGGGCTTCGGCTGCCTTTCGGTCTGATTGAACGAAATGTAGAGCTTTAGTGCGTCCTCCACCTTGGCCGTGCGGCGTATCTCCTGCATCACATAGGCCGGGATGAGTACCTCGTATCCGACGCCGCCGACCAGGAGGGTAACCTTATCGACGTATATCTTTTTTAGCACGCCCTCCAAGTACGATATCATCTTTCCCCCGGTAGTTCCTGTAGAAAACCGTGAGGGCGACGGCAAGGGCATCGGCGGCGTGAAACGACCTGACATCCCTGATGCCGAGCACCCTTCTCGTGGCATCCCTAACCTGCACCTTGGTTGCGCCGCCGTATGCGGCGAGTGCATTTTTTATCTCTCTGGGCGTGACCTCGATGACGTCCACGCGGCTTTGGACGACGGCGAGATAGATGACGGCCATTACGCCCCCCAGCATCATCCCGGCCTTCGGATACCGCACCAGGGAGAAGATGTTCTCCACGGCTACGACCTCGGGCCCCAGGGTCTGCATGAGCTGAATGAGGTCATTATGGATCTGAAATAGCCGTTCGGAAACGTGATGCTGGGGAGAGGTCCTTATGGAGCCGCACTTGCAGAGGGATACCGAATCGGCCCCGCACGCAATGGCGCCGAATCCCATACTGGCCAGCCCTGGATCTATACCGAGAATAAGCATCGACAAAACGCCCCCCTATTGTTTTCCCACAATAGAGCAGACAGTGCAATCAAAATTCATCTGCAAAAGGGGGCTGAAGCCGCACGCGGTCGCGTCAGTGGAACACGTATCGCGGGGAGGAAGAATCGTCAGGAGAGGTTGACGTGCTTGACCTCACCCTTCCCTCCGGTAAGACCGATATCCTTTCCGTTGTAGATAAGCCTGACGCCGGCGGCATTCCCGATGAGGAGATCGAACTTTTCCTTCGCGTTAAGCATCACGACCTCTTCGGGATTTAACATGAACTCCTTCTTGTCCGACCCATCGATCACGACCCTCACCCATGTCCGCTCCTGACAGGCGATCATGAGCTTCTTCGGTTCGAGGACCATCCTCTCTTTCTCGCGGTCATAAGAACCCGTGGAGCGGTCCGCCCCCGCGACTGTCCGATAGCTGTCGTCACCCGGCGGCTGATAGGGGGAGCCCTCCTGCCGGTCGTAAGCATCCGTCGCGGTGCCCGTCGTCGAGGCGGTCTGGCGATGCTCGCGAAGGGTCTGGGATGCGACCGGGGCGACCCGGCCAGGTCCCCGCATGTTCAGAAGTACGAGAAAGCCGATGAAAATGGCCGCCACGACCGTGGCGCCGGTTATCTTTCTCCCCACACCCCATTGCCGCGGCGTCTCTTCCGGCCGCACGGGCAAGGGTTGTCTCTCTTCTTCGGGCGCCGGATCCCTCGACGCCAAAAGCGCAGGCTTTACGACATCGACGATATTCAGAAATGACGCGTATTGGACGATATAGCCCCTGACGTAGACGATGTGGGGGAGATTTTGCCAATCTCCGGACTCGATGGCTCCTATGGTCGATTTCCTGATGAAGAGTGTCCCCGACACGTCCTCGAGGGTCAATCCCTTCTCTTCCCGGGCGGTTTTCAGCAACTGTCCAACCTTATCGAGGTCAAAAGGCATGTTGTCTCCTCCCTGCCCTTTCGCAGCACGCTGACTTGCTGCTCACATTGTATAGAATCTGCCTTTCCGTGTCACCAAAAAAGTTCTCCTTATCCCATCCGCGATCATGTCGGCTCATCGGCGGAAAGGCGCGCGATAATGCCCGGCCGGGACATACGAACGTACATGCGAATAATGCAATGGACGTGCCGCAGCTTTCGTCCGTGAAGGACCCACCGGGGAAATCGATTGCCCGGCGGCGTGCGAGGCTGCGTCCGGTCATGTCACATCGCCTCTTCGATACTCTATCGTCTGTGTCGGAGTGACAATTACGAGCGAAACGTCTCCTTTTTGGGATTCAGTGCGTCCGATGACGCGCGCACCGACGCCGAAGCGCTTCGCCGTTTCGATTATGGGATCGCGGACCACCGGGTCACAGACAATCTCCACGCGGTGCCCCATGTTGAACACCCTGAACATTTCTCTCGACGGGAGGTTCGTATGGCGCTTCAGGAATTCGAAGACCGGGGGCGGGGGGAAGAGATTATCCTTCATGTACAGGATATTGTCCCCAAAATTCATGCACTTCGTCTGGCCGCCGCCCGTATTGTGAAAAACGGCCGAGATGTATCCCCTGTACCGGCCGAGTACCTCCCTGAGGACAGGGGCATATGTGCGGGTCGGCGAAAGAAGGGCCTCGCCGATGGTCATGTCCGTTCCTGGCAGCCCGTCATCGATATCACACGCGCCGTTGTAGGCAAGGCCCGCTATGTCCGGCGCGTACGTTTCCGGGAATTCTTCCCGATACCTGTATGTCAGCAATTCGTGTCGCAAGGCGGTAAAACCGTTGCTTCCGACCCCGGAATTGTACGCAGATTCGTATATCGCCCGGCCGTCCGAGGCCAGTCCTATGATTTCGTGGCCGGGTCGCACCCTGCTGCAATCGACGAAATCCCTCCTCGCCATACGGGTGGCCAGAACGGAATCGACGACAATCGTCCTGACAAGGTCGCCTACGTCCGCCGTCTCGCCCCCGCACGAATGGATCTCTATTCCATACTCCTTCAGTTTCTTCGCAAGATTATCGTAACCTTCTATTATGGCTCGGAGCACGTCACCCGGAATGAGCTTCGCGTTTCTCCCAATGGTGTTCGAAAGCACGAACGGACCGAAGGCACCCACGCAGGCAAGGTCGTCCAGGTTCATTACCAGGGAGTCCTGGGCAATGCCATGGAATATCGCGGCGTCTCCGTGGCGGCGGTAATGGATGTACGCGAGGGCGGATTTCGTGCCCGCCCCGTCCGCATGAAGCAGAAGGCAATGATCGGGAGAGTTGCCGAACACATCCGGAATGGCCTTGCAGAATGCGCCGGGAAAGAGACCCGAATCAGCACCCTTTATCGCTGACTTGACGTCTGATTTATGGGGAGAGACCCCCCGATCCTCGTAGGTTGCCATGCCTTATCCTTTTTTTTCCTTGCATTATCAGAAGTTCTTCGTAAATTACTGCCCTGATTCGCGGCAACGCCCTTCGATCGTTGCCCTTTTCATGCCAGTCGCGGCTGGACGATCGGCCAGGGCGCATTCGAGAGGCCCTTCGGAAAGGACCGACGACCGCCGTGCCATGCGATCCGCCATTCGCAACCTATAGTGTAGCAGAATATGAACCGGACCACCATCGACAGGCGCGCGTCTTCAAAAATGATGCATGCGGCCCGGCCCCGGCAGCCCAGGTGAGGGACTTTTCCGTTACGCCTCTTTCGCGGCCTTTACTGCCTTCCCGCGCATTGATAGTCCCTCAGAACACTCTGGCTGTCGATGACTGCGGCTGTCTCGGCGGTGAGCACGTCCTCGACGCGAAGCTTCAATGACTGCATATCCTCTTCCATCCCCTCGTATTCCTGTCGGTCCATCTTTTCGGCCACCCCCAGCAATATGCCGAGAAACCCCTCCCTATTCAGGAGGGCATCCTGAATCTCTTGCGTGAGATTCATTTTCTGTGCGATCTCGTCGACGGTGACCTGAAAAAGGACGGTGATGAGGGAAAGCATGCCGGTAATAAAGGCGCTGTCGGCTGCGGCCTCTTCTCCTGTCTTCCTTGCGAGAATCTCCATCACCCGGCTCCGCACCAGGGCCTTTTCGACAATGGGATTGGGCCGGTCACCGTCGTGGTCGATGGTGAAAAGCAGGATAATAACCCATTTCTGTAAGTTCTCGTAACCAAGCAGCATGATCGCCTGCCTGATGGATGAGACTTTCTGACCCATGCCGAAAAATGCCGAGTTTATCAATTTGAGCAGGCCGTACGTGAGTTTGGGGCTGTTCCTGAATGCCTTCTCGATAAGGTGGATATCCCTGTTCTCCCTCAGATCGTTGGATAACTGCATCAGAACGCCCTGCGACGCGGATATTGACGGCGCCCCTTCCTTTGTCGGCTGAATATAGAAGGTGCCCTGAAACAGGTCGAAACCGCACTTCAGACAGCGATCGAAGGTGCCTGCGTCATGCACCCCTGTCGCCCTCAACTTGAGGGGGAGCTGCGTGAAGGGGGCTATTGTTGATTCGAGCTCGTCGTGGGAAACGGACTGCGCGTCTATACGGACGAAATCGGCCACCTGATATAGAGGCAGGAGGCCGCGGCCCGGCGGCGTGTAATTGACGCAAATGTCATAGCTCTCCTTCTTCAGGGTGCGGGAATTGATGACGACGTCCTTATCCAATCCCTCCCTTTCCGGTATCTGGAGGATGCTATTCTTGGGGAGGGGGCTTAGGATATTCGCCTCCATGGCACCAGGATCGATGTCCAGGAAGGTCTGCCCGTCGCCGGAAAGCTCCGCAAACCCCCCCGCGTCCGATACGGCCTCGATGACGTCACGACCGACGGCCACCGCCGGCCAAACCGGCGCCGAATCCGGACCATTCGCCTTACGGAAAGAAAGCTCATAGCCGAAAACCCTTTTTTTTCTGTCGAGAACAGGCTCTCTATGGATATAATATCCGTCCATCATTTCTCCTTGTCGGTCCGCACCCTTCTTTCACATCTTCAGGAGTCTTATCGCACAAGCCCCCGCCGTCCTTAAGTCCTTCCGAACAAGCTCGCTTTCATCATGCACCAGACCTTCGAGATTGCCGACAGCCTGTACCTCTGGCTTCGAAAGAAGCCTGGAAACAAAAAAATCTCCTGGAGGGGGGGAAGGGCTGACCGGGAATTGCTGCTTTTGCGATTTTTCGCCTGTCAATTTCAGAAATCTTATGGTATACTGCACCTGCCACGTGCAGCCTCTCAGCTTTCCCATTATCGACAATTTAATGAAATGGCCGATTGTCGGGCAGGACGGAGCGGCCGGAAACCAATGCAAGGAGATCTATGCAAAACACAAGATTTAGCGAGTTGGAGTTATCGAATGAACTTAGGAAGGCAGTAGCGGACATGGGTTTTGAGGAG
>JBEKJU010000165.1:0-14389 GCA_050011095.1 Syntrophorhabdales bacterium | reverse complement strand
GATCGTCACCCGTTTTCGCAAGCTCGGCCGGGCTATGGCCGACAACAACAGGCGGCAGGCGTATATTCCGGAGGGCGCGCTGCCTTTGCCTAATCCGGTCGGTACCGCCCCCTGTTTTCTCAGTGAAGATGTCCGGGGACGCGGCTTTATCGTTTGTCTCCCGGGCGTACCCCGCGAACTCGAGTACATGATGACCAACACGGTCATTCCTCTACTGGTCGAGCGCATGGGTGGAACCAAAACCATAAGGACCCGCGTCTTGCGCACCTGCGCCGTGGGTGAGAGCGATATTGATCGGGCCATCGGCGATTTGATGACCCTGGCTAATCCCACGGTCGGCCTGGCGGCGCACTCCGGTCAAACCGATGTCCGCATCACCGCCAAAGCTGACACCGTGACCGGGGCTGAGGCGCTGATTGCACCCATCGAGGCTGATTTGCGCCGGCGCCTGGGTATTGCCATTTATGGGGTGGGCCAAGAAACCGTACCGGAAGTGGTCGGACGATTACTGGCCGATAGGGGGCTAAAACTGGCCGTAATCGACACGCTGACCGAAGGCCGGGTGGTGCGCGAACTGGTAGAGGCGGGATTTGGTTATCTGATAGCTGCTGATTTACAGGCTGCAGACCTGTCTGAAGCCCTGCATGCCGCCAGCTTGGACGCCAAGGCTGACCTATCGCCAGATACGAATGGTTTCACCCTGGCGACGGCCCTGGCTCGGGCTGTCACGCCTGCCGATGGAGTGGGTCTGGCCATGCTTGGCCCATTGAGCGACGGCGTCAACGACAATGTGACATTCATCGCGGTGTCTGGTGAAACGTTGGCTCAGGAGGTCAGCCGGCGAGGTCGGTCGCGTCACCACCGTAATGCCGAGGCTGACTACGCCCGCCACTGGCTGGTTATCCAGGGGCTGGACTGGGTGCGCCGGGCGGTATCGGGCCAGCTGACGTCGCCGGTAGATTCGAAATGATCCCGCAGATCGATACCTAGCATCACGCAAAAGTTCTATCCCACGTCAGAATGTGGGACGCCAGTGGGTAGCAGGTGCCTTCCTTATCGATAAGCTTCCTCCTACCAAGAATTCCTGTATAAGTAAGATGCGAGAGGCAGTAAGATTAGCCGCAAGGAAGGCAGGGGGACTCGTGATGCTTCCTGGGTCGCCGAACCCTTATTTCAGTTTGTCCCCTGCCTCTTGGAGCCATGATAAGTTGATTGGGCCTTTTGAGCCCTTGTGACCTAGGAGGATTGGCCGGAGGCGATCCCTGCTTTTCTGCTACTATTGAGGAGGTTCTGTTATGGCGCTCTTTGTCGGGATCGATGTGTCGAAAGAGAAGTTTGATGCGTGCGGCGTAGGCGATGAAGGCAAAAAAGTGTTTTCTGTCTCTTGCCCGATGAATAGGGAAGGATTCGATAAGTTGATCGTCCGGTTGCCGGAAGGCGCGTCTTTGCTTCTCGGCATGGAATCGACCGCCAGCTATCATATCGCGCTCTTTTCCTTTCTTGCCGCAAAAGGTTACAGGGTCGCCATCATCAATCCTCTTCTGATCGCGAATTTTGCCAAGCTATCATTGAGAAAAACGAAGACCGACAAAAAGGACGCCTTTGTAATCGCCCAGTTCTTGCTTCTCAGGAAAGAGGTCATAGCGGCGCAAACAGAGCCTCCCCGCCTTACCGAACTGAAGGATTTGTCCCGAAGGAAGGAGAGGATTGCCGACCAGATCACGTCCTTGAAGAACGACATGAAGCGGATCCTTTCGGTGACCTTTCCGGAGCTGGAAACCATCGCCGGCGTCTTTACGAAATCGATGCTTCGTCTCCTTGTCCAGTATCCTTCGGCTCACGCCATGCTGGAGGCAGGCAGCGACGCCGTCGCCGCCATTGTCATCGGCCGTTCCAGAGGAAGGAAATTAGCCGCATCAGTCCAGACGCTCATGGAGACGGCCGCCACATCCGTCGGAGTCGTAAGCCCGGCAAAGGACCTGGTCCTCAGACAGGAAGCGGCGCTGCTCATTCATCTTGAAGAACAGGGCGAAGAGATCATGAAGGCCATAACGAGTCTTTCGGGCGAGAAGATGAAGCGAGACGCGGAGATCATGACCTCCATGAAGGGCATCGGGGAGAAGACGGCCTTCAATTTCCTCATCGAACTGGGGGAAGACATACGGGCCTTCGAGAACGACAAGAAGCTCATTGCCGCTGCAGGGCTCGATCCCACAGTATACGAATCAGGCAAATACAAGGGACAGAGCAAGATCAGCAAGAGGGGAAACCGCCATCTCCGAAGAGTCATCTGGCTAATGACTACCAAGGCCATCATCTCCAATCAGGTCTTCCGCGAGTACTATTTCAAAAGAAGGAAAGACGGCCTCATCTACAAGATGGCTGTCCTGGCCACGGCTCACAAGCTGATCAGAGTGATGTTTTCCATGCTGGTGCATGAAAGACATTTTGAACTGGAGAGGACGAAAAAAATATAGTTGACTGAAAACATAGATTCTGCTCGACCGAATCGATGGCGAGTGGTACAATTGCTAATGATTGCGGGAGTGGGAGTTCTTTAGTCAACAAAACAAAATAACAACCTTCCCTTGGACTTCTCGAACTTCAACGGATGCCCCTTTCAGATCGCTCTTCACCGGTGCGCTGCCTGGAAGAAATCAACCTTGGCTATCGCCTCGTCGCCATCCCGCACGACACGCCGCCTTTCGAATGGCAATACTTTAACGAAAGGGACTGAATTCAAGAGGCCACGAGCCAAGGCGGTGCGTCTCGCCCAACCCTCACTCAAAGGGGATGGAAAATGATAATTCAATGGGCATCCCTCCGCCGCCACGCTTGCTCTTACGTTGATGAAGCTTGAGAGATATGCAAGACTACAATCGGTAACGGGTTCTGCCCGAACCTATACTAAGTTCAGAGGAGGTGCGACGACAATGACTCACGAAGACGAAGGAAGGTACGCTGCCAAACATCCATCGGACACTGCGCGGAACGAACGAATTGTAAAGGCGATTCGGGAAGAATCCTCCGGTGGCGCTCTCAGTTGTGCGATGGCAGGAATGATATCGAAAGAACTCAAGGTTGGCATGGCAGAGGTGGGCAAGACTGCTGACCTCTTGGAGATGAAGATCAAGGAATGCCAGCTCGGCCTGTTTGGCTGGGGCGATAAACCGGGCCATGGTAAGGATATTACGGCGACTGATTCGGTGCCGGCAGAGATCAAGAGCGCCATCGAGAAGGCGGCCGTGAACGGTAAAGTTGCCTGCGCTGCGGCATGGAGGATCGCCGGTCAGCTCGGCGCAAAACGGAAGGACATCTCCGCCGCTTGCGAAACCCTCAAACTTAAGATCCGACCGTGTCAGCTCGGCGCGTTTTGATTATCCGATCGTCCAAGGTTTGTCTTACGGATTGGAACGAAGAAAGAAACCCCGATCATCGATTGATGCCATGAAGGAAATAGATCTCTACAATCCAATAAAGCGATTTCTGGAAAGCCAGGGTTATGAAGTCAAGGGCGAAATAGGGGAATGCGACATAATGGCGGTTCGAGGCAATGAAAACCCTGTCGTTGTCGAATTGAAACTCGCCTTCAGCCTTGATGTACTCCTGCAAGCGGTGAATCGTCTGAGTATCTCACCGGTTGTCTACGTTGGGATCCCGTCTTCCTGCCGGGCTTTCCGGAAGCGCCGTCACCGTATCATCAAACTTCTTAGGATGCTGGGAATTGGCCTGATTCTGATTCTGGTGAATTCAAAGCGCAGCCGGGTGGAGGTGGTGTTGGATCCCGCCGAATACCACCCGCGAATTAGCCCGAAGCGGCGCGGGCAATTGCTCGGTGAATTCGACCGACGACGGGGTGATCCGATGCCGGGCGGTAGCGCCAGTCGACGCGGGATGATGACCGCGTACCGGCAGAGGGCAATCCGGGCCGCACAGTACCTGGCTGAAAAGGGGCCAACCAAGGCATCGGTTGTCGCGCATACGATCGAGGAGCCGGAGGTTCGGACGATTCTCTATCGGAACGTTTACGGATGGTTCGACCGACTGGGTGAGGGTGTCTATCAGATTTCACCACGGGGGATAACCGACCTCGCCACCTGGACCCGCCCCGCGGAGTTCTGAGTTGCGTTGCGGGTTGCGGGCTATGCCCCCGGCGCGCTCCATCATGGATGCAAAGGCTTAGGTAGTTTTCACCTTCAGCCCACGGGTTTGGACACTCACTTCGCAGGTGCTCTGCGTACTGCACTGCTTCCTAACAATGGCATTTTTTTGATACAATTACGAAAGCGATCGTTGCAAGTGGTATTCCAGAACAGGGCCAGTTTATATACTATTATCAGTAACACTAATTGAGACCGGAGCGCACATGAAGGTAAAACAGATGCAAGTGGGACAAATGGCAGTCTTTGCCTATCTCGTCGGCTGTGAGAAGATGAAAGCAGCGCTCGTGATAGACCCTGCCGGCGATGAGCACCGTATTCTCGAGGAAGCTGCCAAGAGGGGTTTCACGATAAAGTACATTGTCAATACCCATTCCCATGTGGATCATATCCTGGGGAACAAGCGCATGCAGGAGTTGACCGGGGCGACCATCGTCATCCACGAGCTGGACGCCTATGCGCTCACCCACCAATCTCCGGATATGTTGAGCATGTTTGGAGCAGAGCCTTCGCCTCCTGCGGGCAGGACCGTGAGGGACGGCGACGTCATTACCGTGGGCGAGGTGAGCCTTTCGGTCATTCACACCCCGGGTCATTCTCCCGGAGGTATCTGCCTGTACAGTAAGGGGGCCGTCTTCACCGGCGACACGCTGTTCGTCGGAGCCGTCGGCAGAACCGACGGGGGAGGCGGCTCCTGGGAGGTGCTTGCCTCCTCCATTCGTAATAAGCTCTATACCCTGCCTGATGCTACCCTGGTACTGCCTGGCCATAATTACGGCTGTGCGCCAAAAAGCACCATAGGCACGGAAAAGCTCACCAACCCGTACGTCTCGGCTCATTCGTAACACACGGGTAGTCTCATCAGGAGTGTCAATCCTTCGTCTTGATGAGGAGCCAGTTCTGTTTCTTGCCGGCGAAACGGGTGCGAATGAGGGCGAATCTGCCTTTGAGTCTTCTGCCGTGCAGGTCCACCTCCACATGCCCGTCGGCGAGGGCCT
The DNA here is from genome assembly GCA_050011095.1 of Syntrophorhabdales bacterium. Taxonomy (GTDB): domain Bacteria; phylum Desulfobacterota; class Syntrophorhabdia; order Syntrophorhabdales; family WCHB1-27; genus JBEKJU01. The sequence goes on along the minus strand of JBEKJU010000165.1, from coordinate 9,231 downwards.
GCTCCATGCTCTTCGGCGGGTTCTTGCGGGCGAGGACGTTGTCGTACGTCCCCTGGTCCCAGATCGCGACGCGGCCGGCGCCGTACTCCCCTTCCTCGATCCCCCCTTCGAACGTGGCATAGTCGAGGGGATGATCTTCCACTTCTACGGCGAGCCTCTTGACCGTCGGATCCATGACGGGTTCCTTTGGCACGGCCCAGCTCTTGAGCACCCCGCTCACTTCGAGACGCAAATCATAGTGGAGGTGAGTGGCGTGATGTTCCTGAACCACGAAAATGGGGGCGGAAGGACCTGCGGCATCCGTCTTCATAGGGAGATTATAGGCATGGGCGGGGTGAAAGGCATCGTGCAATGGGCAGAAGATGAAGACCAGCCTTGCAGGCAAAGCGGTTCTTCATCCACCGGAATCTGAAAATCACCGCTGTTTGCTGCGCGAGTCGGTGCCGACAGGTGAGTTACGGCCGCGAGGGCTCGCATCAGGCTGAGAACTTCTCATTGCTGGTTTCGAGCATCCTGCCGCTCTCATAGCTCCCGCGCCCCTTCGTACCATTCCTCTCCGTATGCCTCGCGACCGTAAAGGAGCAGACATGCGCGTCCTGGCGGTGCGAGGTCCAGGGAGTGAGCCGTGAGAAAGGAGGAAACGGCTTCCGGAGAGTCGTCCAGGGCCTGGAGCGTCTCGATCTCTGAGTCAGCCCCCAAACCGGTCTGTATCTTTAGGACATCATCGAAGGATAGGGGCAAACGGCAGCGGAAGCAGATCTCCGAGCCGTACAGAGCACGGACGAGCCCCGTAGCATAGAGGTGAGCCTCGTCAAGGTCCACGCCCAGCTCCTCGCCTACCTCCCTTTTGAGGGTATCGAAAGGGTGCGGCTGCCTACCGTCCTTCTCCCGCTCCATGTAACCCGCGATGACGTGGTACTCGCGGCGCCGTGAGTCGATATGGCTCCTTCTCTCGATGATGATCTTTCTATCGCTCGTGACGAGCGCCACCGATGCCGCGAGCGGGTTTGCCCGGGGGAGGTCCGGAAAGGCAGACCTGAATTCAGCGCTTGCCGTGCCGATACAATCGCGAAAGTCGGTGTCGGAGAGCTCGATCCGCAGGTGGTCATCCCTACGTTCGAAGCTGTCGAGGCGAAAGAGGGCGCCGTTGTATGCTATGATGCCCGCCTCGCTGCTGGTGCGCAGATAGGCCCGCCAGGCCCGGTCGATGAGGGCCTCGGCTGACGGCTCCCGAAATGAGCATCCCGGCCGGTATTCCGCGGAAACGACCGTCCTGGAGAAAAGGCCGAGGGCAAGGACCTCGAACTCCTCCGTCGCGCTGTCAGCAGCCGGCCTCCTTCCTGTAGTCGTGCTTGCCAATACATCCATATGAGTGCACGGTTGCGAGCGGTAATCGTGAACCCGAAAATGAGGGGCGTAGCTCCACCATGCCTGATGAAAATCGAATCCCCTTGTCCATCCCGGCCCATAGGCATACGGATTACCTTCTTTACAACCTCACAACCCTTCTGCTAAAATTACACTGCATCCAATCGTAATAAAGGCAGTGGTCATGGAAACCCGTTTCCTGCAGCCCTATCTGCGCCATTTCTTTTTCCAGATCCTTCAGACTACCTCCAGGAGGGCGTAATCATGCCGCGCAAGAAGACACCATCGGACCGCTTCGCATTGCAGAAGTGCCCCACGGGGATTCAGGGCCTCGACGAGATCACCATGGGCGGAATCCCGAGAGGGCGTCCGACCCTTGTGACAGGGGCCGCGGGCTCAGGGAAGACCCTCATCGCTTTAGAGTTTCTCGTTAAGGGTGCGACCTTCTATGACGAACCGGGTGTCTTCATGGCCTTCGAGGAGACGGAGGAAGAGCTTACCACGAACGTCTCCTCCCTCGGTTTTGACCTGGACGGGCTCGTGAAGCAGCAGAAGCTCGCCATCGATTACGTCTACATAGAGCGTTCGGAGATCGAGGAGACGGGGGAGTACGACCTGGAAGGTCTCTTCGTCCGCCTCGGTAACGCCATCGGCTCCATCAAGGCAAAACGCGTCGTCCTAGATACCCTGGAAGTCCTCTTTGCCTCCCTTCCCAACGAGGCGATCTTAAGGGCGGAGCTTCGACGCCTCTTCCGCTGGCTCAAGAAAAAGGGCGTGACCGCCGTCGTTACCGGAGAGCGGGGCGAGATAACCCTCACCCGTCACGGCCTCGAAGAGTTCGTGGCGGACTGTGTGATCTTCCTCGATCACAGGGTCACCGACCATGTATCGACACGCCGTCTCCGGGTGGTCAAATACCGCGGATCCTCCCATGGCAGGAACGAATACCCCTTTCTCATCGACAAGGACGGCATATCCATACTCCCCATCACTTCTTTGGGCCTTGACTCGGAGGCACCCTTGGGCCGGGTTTCCACGGGCATCCCCCGCCTCGATGCGATGTTCGACAAAAAGGGCTATTACAAAGGATCGAGCGTCCTTGTCTCCGGTACGGCAGGGACAGGGAAATCCACCATGGCGGCCCAATTCGTGGAAAGTGCCTGTAAAAGGGGCGAGCGCGCGCTCTACCTCGCCTTTGAAGAATCCCCGAAACAGATCGTCAGGAACATGCGCTCCGCCGGGATAGACCTGGAGCCTCACCTATCGAGCAACTCCCTTTTGATCCGCTCCGAGAGGCCGACGCATTTCGGACTTGAGATGCACCTTCTCGAGATGACGAAACTGGCCGATCAATTCAAACCCCACGTCGTCGTCATGGACCCCATCACGAACCTTATCTCCGTGGGCACACAGTTGGACGCGAAGTTGATGCTGACTCGCTTCATCGATTTCCTGAAAAGCAGGCAGATAACATCCCTCTTCACGAGCCTCACCTCGCCCGGGGCCAGCCTTGAACAGAGTGAGGTCGGAGTCTCCTCACTCATGGACACATGGATCGTGCTTAAGCACATCGAGGGGCAGGGCGAACGCAACCGGGGGCTCACAATCGTCAAGTCCAGGGGCATGGCCCACTCGAATCAATTCAGGGAATTCCGGCTGACCAAAAACGGCCTTACATTGGAAGATGTGTACCTCGGTGCATCAGGCGCCCTAACCGGGGCCGCCCGAGCGGTCGAGATCGCGAAAGAACAGGCATCCACCCTCGCCCGCACCCAGGAGATGGAGCGGCTCAACCGCCAGCTTGAGCGCAGGCGTGCGGTGCTTGAGTCACAGTTGACCGTACTCCGTTCGGAATTCGAGGCGGAAGAGGAAGAGATCAAAAAACGGATGGCCGAGGTGGAGGCCCAAAAGCAGGCGTCGGCAGAGCAGCGCGCCCGGATAGCCCACGCACGCAAGGCAGATGAGGGGGCAGACCGATGAAGAACGGGAAGCCGAAGGAAGATGGGGTGGATTTCTGGGAACTCAGGCTTTATGTTGCAGGGCAAACGCCGAAGTCTCTTGCGGCATTCGCGAACCTGAAGAAGATCTGTGAAGAGCACCTGGCGGGGAAGTACCGGATCGAGATCATCGACCTTCTGGAACACCCCACGCTCGCGAAGGGCGATCAAATCCTCGCCATTCCCATGCTCGTGAGGAAGCTCCCTGAGCCGGTAAAGAAGATCATCGGGGACCTCTCCAACACCGAGCGGGTGCTCGTCGGTCTTGACCTTCGGCCCGTTGCTCAGGCCGAGAGGAGGAAGGCATGAAAAAAAAGGTTCACGACCAGACTGAGGTTTTTGAGAAAGCCCTCAAGGACTCCAAAGATAATAAGTATGTTCTCCGTCTTTACGTTTCCGGCGCTACTCCGAAATCTACCCAGTCCATTGTGAATATCAAGAAGATCTGTGAGGAACACCTGAACGGCCGCTATGAACTGGAGGTGATCGACATCTACCAGCAGCCGGTCCTCGCCAAGGGCGAGCAGATTATCGCGGTTCCGACTCTCGTGAAAAAACTGCCTCTACCCCTGCGCAAGTTTATCGGCAGCATGGCGGACGTGGACCGTGTCCTCATGGGCCTCGATCTCAAACCCAAAGACGATAAGCCGGAACCTGAAAGCAAATCCTGACAGCATACAGGAAAGGACAGGAAGACACCATGGAGAAGACCAGGATCCGTGACCTTGAGGCCGAAGTGAAGGCATTGCGAATACGCCTCGATGAGGCCGAAGAGACCCTCCGGGCGATCAGGAACCATGAGATAGATGCGCTCGTTGTCAATGGACCCGATGGCGGTCAAGTATTTACCCTCCAAGGCGCCGAACACCCCTACCGTGTCCTCGTCGAGACGATGAACGAGGGCGCCGCCACCGTGGCAACTGACGGCACGATCCTGTACTGCAACAGCCGTCTCTCGGAACTGACCGGAATGCCTCTTAACAAGCTCCTGGGTGCGTCCTTTCACGATTTCGTTATGTCGCGAAACAGGCAATCCCTCGAGGCGATGCTGCGCGCGTGTGGGAAAGAGGGCTGTAAAGGAGACTTCCTTCTCAGGACCGCTGATGGAGGAGAAGTGCCGGTCTCCCTTTCTGCCCGTTCCCTCATGCTCAACGACGCGGAAGCTTTCTGCATTGTAGCCACCGACCTGACCGAGCGTAAACGGGCCGAGGATGAGCTTCAAAAAGCCCACGATGATCTCGAGGCGAAAGTCGAGCAGAGGACGAGAGAGCTCAAAGACAGCGAACAACGCTACCGCTCGCTTTACGAGAACAGCCTCGAGGGGATCATGTTCACTAACCCGGATGGCACCGTGCTCTCCGCAAACAGGCGCATGCACGAAATGCTCGACATGACTGAGGAGGAAATCCTCGCAGCCCGCCGGGCCGATATCGTCGTGCACGATGAGAAGCTCTTAGTGGCCCTCGAGGAGCGGGCAAGAACCGGAAAGTTCCAAGAGGAGCTGACATTCAGGCGGAAAGACGGGTCCCTGTTTCCTGCGGAGGTATCGAATACGGTATTCGAGGATTCATCCGGTACGCTCCGGACCAGCCTGGTGGTCAGGGACATTACCGAACGTAAGCAGGCAGAGGAAAGGCTCCAGGAGGCCAAAGCTCGGCTTGATCTAGCGCTGCAGTCAGCCTCCATGGGGGTGTGGCACTGGGATCTTCTTGCGGACAGGCGCTCTTTTGACGACCAGGTGTGCTCCCTTCTGGGGATCGAGCCGACCACGTTCACCGGGACCGCGGATGAGTTCTTCGGCGTAGTACACCCCGATGACCGGGAAATGCTCAAAGCTGCTCATGCCCGGACGATCGAACAGGATGTCCCATATGAGCCGGAGTACCGCGCCATCTGGCCGGACGGGAGCGTCCATTACATCGCTGCCCGCGGTCGGCTAGTCCGGCACGATGCGAGCAACAGGCCGGAGAGGATCAACGGCATTATCTGGGACATCACCGAGCGCAAGTGGGCCGAAGAGGAAATACGTCAGCAGCGCGATTTCGTGTCCACCGTGCTAGATACGGCCGGAGCCCTCGTGGTCGTCTTGGACAGACAAGGACGCATTACCCGCTTCAACCGGGCCTGCGAGGAGATCACGGGCTATTCGGCCGCGGAAGTACTGGGCCGCGTCTTCTGGGAATTCCTGGTGTCGCAAGACGAGATGCCCGGGGTGAGGGAGACGTGGGAGGCACTCAAAGCCGGGGCCTTCCCGAATACCCACGAGAACCACTGGCTTGCCAGGGATGGTTCACATCGGCTCATCGCCTGGTCGAATACGGCGCTCGCGAGTCAGGCAAATGAATTACTGTATATCATCGCTACAGGCGTTGACATCACCGAGCGCAAACAGGCCGAAGAGGCGCTGCGGCAGCGGGCGGAGGAGTTCCAGCGCCTTCTGGACATGGTGCCGCAGCGGTCTGGATCGCTCGCGATCCAGAGTGTCTTACCATTACCGGCAACCGGCGGGCCGACGAATTCTATGAGGCGAGCAGCGGGGAAAATGTGTCGGCCACCACCCTCCCCGATGTCCGGCGATTCTTCGACTCCGATGGACGAGAACTCGCCGCCAGCGAATTACCAATGCAAATGGCCGTTGCCACCAACCAGGAGGTGCGCGATTGTGAGCTGCGCGTGAGCCTGCCGTCGGGCCGGCAAATGACCATACTGGGTAGCGCCATCCCTCTGCGTGATGCGAAGAGCGACGTGCGTGGCTGCATCGGGACGTTCATAGACATTACCGAGCGCAAGCGGGCCGAGGAGGCGCTGCGCCAGAGCGAGGAGCGCCACCGTCTGCTTGCGGAAACGATGTTGCAGGGTGTGGTCCACCAGGGCGCTGACGGAAAGATCATCGCGATGAATCCAGCCGCCGAACGGATCCTAGGCAAAAACCGGGAACAGTTCCTGGGCAGCACTTCGGTCAAAGAGGAGCATGACACCATCAGGGAGAACGGGGAAGTGTTCCCCGGTATGGAGCATCCTGCAATGGTGGCGCTTAGGACCGGCAAAGAGGTGCGCGGCGTGATCATGGGTGTGTTTAACCCGAGGGCTGGAGATTATCGCTGGATCGACATCGATGCCGTGCCCGTGTTTTATCCGGGCCAGACGCGCCCATCGGAAGTTTATGCCGTGTTCGAAGATATCACCGAGCGCAGGCAGGCCGAAAGTGCGCTGCATAATGCCTTACAGCGCTTCTACCATATGCTCTCCAGCATGTATTCCGGCCTCCTCCTCATGACCGATGAGGGGCGGGTTGAATTCGTTAATCAAGCCTTCTGTGATTATTATGGACTGAAAGACGCTCCTGCCGACCTGGTAGGCATGGCCTCGCCTGACTTCCTCGAGAAGATCAAGTATGCTTACTTGCATCCTGACCAGGCTGCTGCCCGCATCAGGGAAATCATTAAGCGAGGACAACCGGTCAAGGCCGAAGAATTCGCCATGCAGGGTGGACTGACAGCATTGCGGGATTTTGTCCCCCTGAACGTCAATGGAAAGTCATATGGTCGGCTCTGGATTCATGTGGACATCACTGAGCGCAAACATATGGAGGAAGAACTCCGCAAGTCCCGCGATGAGCTTGAGCTGCGCGTGCAGGAAAGAACGGCGAAGCTCCGGGAGAGCGAGGAAAAGTACCGTGACCTGGTTGAGAGTGTGAACAGCATCATCATACGGGTCGATGCGGAAGGCCGGGTGACCTTTCTTAACGACTACGGACAGGACTTTTTTGGTTATTCGGAGGAGGAGATACGGGGAAAGCATGTCTTCGGAATGATAGTGCCCCCAGATACCGCCTCCGGGCTGAACGCGAAGATGTTTATGGAGTATATTGCGAAGCACCCGGATCGGTATCGCGAGAGTGAGATACAGAACATGCGGCGAAACGGAGAAAAGGTGTGGGTTTCCTGGACAGTCACACCTCTTTACGAGGAAAACGGTCTGATCAATGGGCTATTGGCCGTGGGGAATGACATCTCGGAACGAAAGAGACTCGAAACCCAGCTCCGCCAGGCTCAGAAAATGGAGGCCCTCGGTACGCTCACCGGAGGTATAGCCCACGACTTCAACAATATTCTTGCGGCCGTCATCGGATTCGCGGAGTTGCTGGAGGACCACGTCCCTCGACAGAGCCGGGAGGCACATCATCTCAAGAGGGTTCTGGAGGCAGGGCTACGGGGAAGGGACCTCGTCAAGCAGATGCTCACCTTCAGCCGGAAGACCGAGCAGGAGAAGAAACCCTTGCGGCTCTCCAGTATTGTCAAGGAGACCGTGAAATTCCTCCGTGCTTCGACTCCGAGCACCATCAACATCAGGGTCGAAGTCCGGAGCGAGTCCGGCGTTATCCTCGGTGACCCGGTACAGATCCAGCAGGTCCTCATGAACCTTTGCACCAATGCTGCCTTTGCCATGCGGGAGAAGGGGGGGAGTCTCGACATAGCGTTGAGCGACTTCAGCGTCTCCCCATCAAGCAGAGACCCCCAGGACATCGAACCGGGGCTCTACATGAAGCTTACGGTCCGCGATACGGGAAGCGGCATAGCGCCCGAAATCATCGACAAGATATTCGACCCGTTCTTCACTACGAAAGAGGTCGGAGAAGGAACAGGACTCGGCCTGTCGGTGGTGCATGGCATCGTCCATCAGTCCGGTGGTTCCATCACGGTCGAGAGTGAACCGGGCAGGGGTTCTACCTTCACCGTCTATTTCCCGAAGACCGTGGAAGAGTCGGTCACTGCTTCCGTCAGCCGCGAAGCGCTACCCACCGGCTCCGAGCGCATCCTCTTCGTCGATGATGAAGAAGCCCTCGTGGAGATGGGCGAAGATATCCTCGCGGAACTCGGCTACGAGGTGACATCCAGGATGAACGGCAGGGAGGCGCTTGCGCTCTTCACGGCGGACCCATCCCGGTTCGATCTTATCATTACCGACCAGACCATGCCTGATATGACGGGTGCTCAGCTTGCGAAAGAGATCCTCACCATCAGAGCAGATATGCCCATAATCATGTGTACAGGCTTCAGCCATCTGGTCGATGCTGACAAAGCGAAGGCGGCAGGCATCAGGGCATTTGCAATGAAGCCGCTTACGAAGAGGGAGATCGCAAGGACGATCAGGACGGTGCTGGAGGAGTAGGGCCGTTGCGCCTTTGGACTGGTAATCGATAGGCTGCATCGACCTGCTCCATGCTCTACTTGTAGGTGCAAGCGACGACAGAGTCCAGGTTCACTATAGCGACACTTTCTTCCTCGGCATGGACTGGAGGAAGGTAGCCCCCCATATTTGGCATCTTTTTCAGCACCGCTAACAGCCTTATAGAGCAGGGGCAGTGTGCCTACATGGGATGACGATTTTAAACAATGCAAGTATACCGAAGAGCCTTCGGAGAGATCCTTGAAGATAAGGGTTAGAAGGCGCTAGGAAGTATGGACGGGAAGTGACTTATGGAGTACCCTTAGATCAGCTCTTCGAGCGAATTCATTTGGTGATAGCCGGGCCAAGAGCAACTCGAGATTGGCAACCGCATGTAATGGCAAAACGAATCTGTTCCTCCATAAAAGGAGCGATGAATGCAAACAAAATCCCTTAATACGGTGTGTATCGTCGGAGCTGGCAATATGGGGGCCCAAATTGGGCTTCACTGTGCTACTCATGGCTATACCGTCTGGCTTGTTGACGGTCTGGCGGAGGCGCTGCAACGAACAGCGGAGAGCCATTCCCGGGAATTGGAAAAACGGCTTGAAAAGCAACAAATCACAGCCGAGGAGAAAGAGATCGTCCTCCGCCGCATCCACTTGACCACGAATATGGAGGAAGGGGCATCGAAGGC
>JBEKJU010000164.1:0-16645 GCA_050011095.1 Syntrophorhabdales bacterium | reverse complement strand
AAAACATGTTGGTTGGGAAAGACAGTATTCATAGTGTTTTGCATTATGTTCCTTTTTTCTCTCGGTTCGTGGCATAAGGCCTGTGCCGCCGAGCAGGTCAAGGTGGGCGTTCTGCACTCTTTGAGCGGCACCATGTCAATCAGCGAAGTAGCGGTTAAGGATGGGACCCTGATGGCTATTGCAGAGATCAATGCCAGAGGCGGGGTCCTCGGTAAACAGATCGTGCCCATCGTCGAGGACGGTGCATCGGATTGGCCGACATTCGCGGAAAAGGCGAGGAAGCTGATTTCGAAGGATAAGGTGGTCGCCGTCTTCGGCTGTTGGACCTCCGCGAGCCGCAAGGCCGTCCTTCCTGTCTTCGAGAAGGCCGACCATCTGCTTTTTTACCCGGTTCAGTACGAAGGGCTCGAGGCGTCAAAGAATATCGTCTACACCGGCGCAGCACCTAATCAGCAGATCATGCCGTCCGTGACGTGGCTGCTGAAACAGAACAAGAAGAAATTCTTTCTCCTCGGCTCGGATTACGTGTTCCCCAGAACAGCCAACCTCATCATAAAGGCCCAGTTGAAGGCTCAGGGGGGAACGCTGGTGGGGGAGGAATATACGCCTCTCGGCCATACCGAGTACAGCACGGTCATCAACAAGATCAAGGCAGCGAAACCGGATGTCGTCTACAACACCCTGAATGGCGACAGTAACGTGGCCTTCTTCAAGCAACTCCGTGCAGCAGGGATCACGGCAAAGGAAATTCCCACCATGTCCGTGAGCATCGCGGAGGACGAGATCAGGGGTATCGGCGCGGACAATCTCGTCGGACACTATGCCGCCTGGAACTATTTCATGAGCATGAAAACGCCTGAAAATCGTATTTTCGTCAAGAACTACAAGGCAAAGTACGGTGCGGACCGGGTCACGGACGACCCCATCGAGGCCGCCTATTTCGGCGTCTATCTCTGGGCGGAGGCCGTTAAAAAGGCAAAGAGCACCGACACGGCAAAGGTCAGGGAGGCGGTAAGGGGCATCTCCTACAAGGCCCCCGAAGGGTTGGTGACCATAAGCCCGATTAACAACCACACCTCGAAGATCGTGCAGATAGGCGAAGTGAGGAACGACGGTCAGTTCGATATCGTCTGGACCTCGGGTAAGCCGGTGGCGCCCGATCCATTCCCCTCTCTCGTGTCGAACAAGAAGGTCCTGCCCCGGGCAAGATCGTCGACAAGTAATACACGTCGAGGGGGCGGGGATACCCCCTCTCCCTGCCCCCTCGGCCACGAGGTCATATGGAAGCGGTTCTCTCGCAGCTCTTCAACGGATTAAGTTTGAGCTCGATCCTCCTTCTCGTCGCGCTCGGCCTGAGCATCACCTTCGGCATCATGGGTCTCATTAATTTTGCCCACGGGGAGTTTCTGATGATCGGGGCTTACGTGGCCTACCTCATGCAGAGATTTGTCTTCGTGGGTCATGCGGGAGTTTCATTTCTTGTTTCTCTGCCCGCGGCCTTCATGGTGGCTTTCATAATCGGCCTCATCGTCGAGAGGGCCCTCATCAGGTTCCTTTACGGAAGGCCATACGAGAGCATCCTGGCTACCTGGGGACTGAGCCTCATCCTGCAGCAGGGGGCGCGCAACATTTTTGGCGCCAACAACGTGGATGTGAGCGCTCCGCCCTGGCGGCATGTATTTCTACGTGAACTACTCGGTGAGCGGAAGGCGGATGCGGGCGGTTATGCAGAACAGGGACATGAGTGCCTGCATGGGGATTAACACGAGGAAAGTCGATTCCCTGACCTTTGCCATTGGTTCAGGCATAGCTGGCATAGCGGGCTGCGCGGTGAGCCTGCTCGGCTCGATCGGCCCTTCGACCGGTCAGAACTACATCGTCGATGCCTTCATGGTCGTCGTCCTGGGCGGGGTCGGCAATCTCGCCGGAACTATCGCGGGCGCACTCATGATAGGCCTCACCAATCCGCTTTTCGAATACATCACCACATCAAGCATGGGGAGGGTGATCGTCTTCACCCTTGTGATCGTTTTTCTCCAGTGGAAGCCTTCCGGTCTTTTCTCACTGAAGACAAGGGCATTGGACTAGAGGATAAGCCATGGCAAATAAAAAGAGCCGTTTCTTCCGATTGATGCTCAACGGCCATGGAGCCTTCCTTCTCGGTTGTGTGGTTCTTCTTGTCCTGCCGCTTCTCTTGTCAGATTTTCGGCTTAACCTGCTGGGTAAGTTCCTTTCCTTCGCCATCGTGGCGCTTGGCATTGATCTCCTATGGGGATACACGGGTATCTTGACTCTTGGACACGGTGTTTTCTTCAGCCTGGGCGCGTACGCCATGGCCATGTACCTGAAGCTTCAGTCCGAGAGCCTTCCCGATTTCATGATGTGGAGCGGCCTCACGGAGCTTCCCTGGTTCTGGAAGCCTTTCGTCCATGCCTGGTTCGCACTCCCCATGGTGATCCTCGTGCCCGTCGCCGTCGCCGTCGTCATCGGCATCCCCACGTTCAGGGCAAGGATCAAAGGGCCATACTTCGCCATCCTCACCCAGGCGCTCGCCCTCGTCTTTTCGATCCTCTTCATCGGACAACAGCCGTATACGGGCGGAACGAACGGCATCACGAACCTGCAGGGCATCTTCGGCTTCTCTCTGTCAGAGCCGGCGACCATGAGAGGCCTCTACCTCATGACTGCCGTCATGCTCATCCTGGTTTTTCTCTTCGCCAAATGGCTCGTATCGACAAAGACGGGCAGGATTCTCGTGGCGATCCGGGACGGCGAGAATCGCTTCAGGTTCCTCGGTTACAACGCAACCCTGTTCAAGGTAGCCGTTTTTGCGTTGTCCGCCGCCCTCGCCGGTCTTGCGGGCGCCCTCTACGTACCCCAGGTAGGCATTATCTCACCATCCATGATGGGTATCCTCCCTTCGGTCGAGATGGCCATATGGGTTGCCGTCGGCGGCAGGGGCACGCTCGTCGGCGCGGTCGTCGGCGCACTCGTCGTCAACTTCGCAAAGACGTACCTCAGCGAGAGTTTCCCGAGCAGTTGGCTTTATTTTCAAGGCGCGCTCTTCGTCGGCGTCGTATTGTTCTTCCCGCAAGGCATCGTCGGGCTTATCGCAAACCTGCAACGGTTTCGCAAGGCCCGGATGCCGGTCACGAAAAAGGCAGAAGGCTCTACGGTTAGAGGATAGCGATGGCGAAGACAATTATTCAGCTGGAGGGCGTATCGGTCGATTTCAGCGGCTTCAAAGCCCTCAACAAGGTGGACTTCTCCATGAAAATGGGAGAGTTGAGGTTCCTCATCGGCCCGAATGGCGCGGGCAAGACAACACTCCTTGACGTCATATGCGGCAAGACGAAACCGACAGAAGGGAGGGTGCTTTTCCGCGACGGCATCGACTTAGAGAAGCTCAGCGATTACAAGATAGCGAGGTGCGGGGTGAGCAGGAAATTCCAGACGCCTTCCGTGTTCGAGAATCTCACCGTTTTTGAGAATATGGAGCTCTCCTTGAAAGGAGCACGGGGCCTTCTCGCCTCTTTTCGAAAACCCGGCGGAAGTGACCTGGACCGGATCTATGCGACCTTACGGATGGTCGAGCTTGAAGAACGGGCGTTCAGCAAAGCGGGAGACCTGTCTCACGGAGAGAAGCAGTGGCTGGAGATCGCCATGACCATCACGCAGGAGCCGGCGCTCCTCTTGGTGGACGAGCCTGTCGCGGGCATGACGGGACGGGAGAGAAGCAGAACCGGCGAGATTCTCATGGAGACTGCACGGGAGAGATCGGTGCTCGTCGTGGAGCACGATATGAACTTCGTGAGTAAATTCGCCCAAACGGTAACGGTCCTGCACGAAGGGAGACTCCTTTGCGAAGGGACCTTCGAGGAGGTCGGCAACGACCCGACCGTGATCGACGTATATTTCGGAAGGGGTGTAGAGGCGCAAGAGAATGGTCATTAGCGGTATCACAAGTTCCTACGGCGAAACCATCATCCTTCGGGAGATCGATATGGATATCCCTGAAGGCAGGGTAGTCGCACTCATGGGTCGCAACGGCGTGGGAAAAACGACCCTTCTCAAAACGGTGATGGGCTTGATTCGACCCCTTTTAGGTACGATCGACTATGGCCGGAAGGATATCACCCATTGGAAGCCCGAGGCGAGGTCCCTGGCAGGCATAGGTTATGTGCCGCAGGGAAGGGAGATATTCCCCTACCTCACCGTCCGGGAGAACCTTATAGTCGGCCTCGAAGCCAGGGGGAAGAAGGCCTCCATTCCCGGCGGCATATTCGATCTCTTCCCCGGGCTTAGAGACCTGCAGAACAGGAAAGGCGGAGATTTGAGCGGCGGGCAGCAGCAGCAACTCGCCATCGCCCGCATTCTTGTTACCGAACCGAAGCTGCTTCTTCTCGACGAGCCGACCGAGGGCATACAACCATCCATCGTCTTCGAGATCGAGAACACCATACGCTTCATCAAGGAACAAGGAAGCCTTTCGATCCTCCTCGTGGAGCAGTATGTGGAGTTTGCGCTAAGGCTTGCCGATTTCTGCTATGTTATGGAAAAGGGGGCAATAGTTTTTCATGGCGATGTTAAGGATTTGGGCAAGGATGATATAAAGAACCATCTAACCATATAAGGGAGGGTTGAGAAAGTGAAGATGATCGTTGCTATCTTGAGGCCCGACCGGCTCAAAGGGGTGGAGGACCAGCTCAAGGAATCAGGCTTTCCCTCCCTCACCGAATTCAGCGTGAGGGGACGGGGAAAACAGAAAGGCATTACCATCGGCGACATGCATTACGAGAAACTGCCGAAGTCGTGCCTGCTGGTGGTGGCGAAGGACCAGGACGTGAAAACCATCACGGATACGATCACAGAGGCGGGAAGGACCGGTCACATAGGGGATGGGAAGATATTCGTCCTCGATATCGAAGAGGTGATACGGATACGGACAGGGGAGCAGGGTGAGGAGACCCTGTAGCGCTGATAGGGGAGGTGCAAGGCATGAGGTTCTCTGAGAGGGAAAAGGAGAAGCTTCTTATTTTTGTGGCGGCCAATCTCGCGAAGGAACGGATGGCCAGAGGTCTTAAGCTGAACCATCCCGAAGCGATCGCCGTCATTACGGCGGCTGTTCTCGAAGGCATACGGGACGGGAAAAAAGTCGCCGAGCTGATGTCGTACGGGGCGACCGTACTGGGGAAAGACGATGTCATGGAGGGGATACCGGAGATGATCAGGGAGATCCAGGTGGAGGGCACGTTCCCCGACGGCACGAAGCTCGTAACGATTCATGATCCCATACGATAAACCTGGAAAGGAGGCATCATGACCCCTGGAGAATACATAGTCAAAGAAGGTGAGATCGAGCTTAACAAAGGAAGGCCGGCCATCAGGCTGATCGTGAGCAATACGGGCGACCGTCCCGTGCAGGTCGGCTCCCACTTTCATTTTTTCGAGGTCAACAAGGAACTCGTCTTCGACAGAGAAAAGGCGTTTTCCATGCGGCTCGATATTCCTGCGGGCACGGCGGTCAGATTCGAACCGGGGCAGGAGAAGGAGGTTTCCCTCGTAGCCCTCGGCGGCACCAGGACCATCCGCGGACTCAACAGTCTCACCGACGGGTCGGTCGAGGACGCATCGGTGAGGAGACGGGCGTTTGAATCAGCCAAACAGAAAGGCTTCGGAGGTGCATAAGGTGGGAGCGCGAATCGGGAGGAGGCAATACGCGGAGATGTTCGGACCGACCACGGGAGACCTGGTCCGTCTGGCGGACACGGAGCTTTTCATAGAGATAGAACGGGACTTTGCCGTCTACGGTGACGAAGTGAAGTTCGGAGGAGGAAAGGTGATCCGGGACGGCATGGGCCAGTCCACGGACGTGACCAGGGCAGAGGGCTCCCTTGACCTCGTCATTACCAACGTGGTCATCCTCGACCACTGGGGCATCGTCAAGGCGGACATCGGCGTGAGGGATGGGCGAATATGCGGGATCGGCAAGGCGGGAAACCCCGATGTCATGGACGGCGTCACCCCGGGGATGGTCGTGGGGGCATCGACGGAGGCGATCTCCGGGGAGGGATTGATCGCGACCGCGGGAGGGATCGACACGCACATACACTTCATTTCTCCGCAACAGATCGAAACTGCGATCGGATCGGGGATCACGACGATGATTGGAGGGGGTACGGGCCCGGCTACGGGAACCAACGCGACCACCTGCAGCCCCGGGGAGTGGAATATCCACCGCATGCTCGGGTCGATCGAAGCCTTCCCTCTCAACTTCGGTTTCCTCGGCAAGGGCAACTGCTCGACGCCGGGCCCGCTGAGGGAACAGATCGAGGCGGGCGCCATAGGGCTCAAACTGCATGAAGACTGGGGCTCCACGCCGGCTGCTATCGACACGGCCCTTTCCGTGGCCGACGAATACGACGTTCAGGTCGCGATCCATACGGATACGCTCAATGAGGCGGGCTTCGTGGGAGAGACCATTTCCGCGTTCAAGGGAAGGACCATTCACACGTATCACACCGAGGGCGCGGGGGGCGGCCACGCACCCGACATCATAAGGGTCTGCGGAGAGGCCAACGTCCTTCCTTCGTCTACGAACCCCACCATGCCCTTTACCGTCAACACGATGGACGAGCACCTCGATATGCTCATGGTCTGCCATCACCTCGATCCCCACATCCCGGAGGACGTGGCCTTTGCCGACTCACGGATCCGGGCGGAGACGATTGCCGCCGAAGACGTGCTCCATGACATGGGAGCCTTTAGCATGCTCTCATCGGACTCGCAGGCGATGGGCCGGGTAGGGGAGGTTATCATCCGTACGTGGCAGACCGCCCATAAGATGAAGCTGCAAAGAGGGAAGCTTCCGGGCGAGGACGCCCGCAACGACAACCTCAGGGCCAAGCGGTACGTCGCCAAATACACGATAAATCCGGCCGTCACTCACGGGATAGCGCGACACGTGGGGTCGCTGGAAAAGGGAAAACTCGCTGACATCGTGCTGTGGGAACCGGCCTTTTTCGGAGCGAAACCGGCCATGATCATCAAGGGCGGCTTCATCGCTTACGCGCAGATGGGCGATGCCAACGCCTCGATACCTACACCGCAGCCCTACATGATGAGGCCCATGTTCGGAGCCTTCGGCCGTGCGCCCTTCAACACGTCGCTCACCTTCCTCTCGAAGGCGGCCTTTGACAAGGGTGTCCATCACACGTTGGGCCTCTCGAAACAGGCGGCCTTCGTGAGCAACTGCCGGGCCATCGGCAAGAGGGATATGGTGCACAACGACTATGTACCTAAAGTAGAAGTCGACCCGGAGACATATACGGTAAAGGCGGACGGAGAGGTCGTCACATGCGAGCCCGCGTCCGAGCTGCCCCTCACACAGAGGTATTTTCTCTTTTAGTCATGATAATCATAGAGGAAGTCCTCCGGAACGTTACAGTCCCCGCGGGCAGTGAGCCTGATAGAATTATCATGGGGTGGGAGGAGCGGAGGCGGACGCGACAGCGCGTGCGATCGCTCAAGGGAAGGGAGTTCGCCATAGCCCTGGCGACGGGAACGGTGCTCAACGACGGGGATATCCTATACGTCGGACAGGACTTCCATGTGGCCGTCGAGGCCGAGGAGGAGGACGTGCTCGTCTTGCCTTTCGGCGACGCGTCGCTGGCAGCCCTTGCCGCATACGAGCTTGGTAACAGGCACCTCCCCGTTTCGATCGGCCACGACCGGCTCACGACCCCGTATGACCGTCTCGTGGAAGCGTTGCTCGCAAGCGTGGGCATCACTTGCCACCGGAGGAAAGAACGGTTCGAGCCAGCCAGGATGTCGCATCATCATGGATGATCCGGAACGCATCCTGACCGCGCTCCAACTGGGCGATTCGTTCTTCCCCTCTGGTGCCTTCGCCCATTCCTCGGGGCTTGAAACCTTCGTGGCCGACGGGCTCGTCTGCCGCAGGGAGCACCTCGTCAGCTTCATCGAATCGTATCTCATCGGGCTCCTTGCCCGATGCGACCTTCTCTTTGTAAAACTCTCTTACGAATCGGCCAGGAAAGATGACGTAGAAGAGATAGCGCGCCTGGACCGGCTCATGCACGCGATGAAATTGCCGAAGGAACTGCGCGCGGCGAGTATCCAGATGGGAAGGCAGGTACTCCAGGTGATGAAGGATCTCTACCCTTCAGCCCTTCTTCAGTCCCTTGGGCAATGTCTCGAGGGCCGTGAACTGCGGGCGCACCATCCGATTATTCTCGGCGCGGCCTGCGGAAGTATAGGGATGGAGATGGAGGCTACCCTCCTCACCTATCTTTACTCCACGGTCAGCGCGCTCGTAAGCGCGGGGGTCAGGCTGATACCGATAGGCCACAGCGACGGTCAGCGTACCGTGAACGAACTGAAACCCTTGATGGCCCGCTTGGCAAGGGCAGTTGAGATGCTGAGCGAAGCCGGCATCTCGGCCTTTGCCCCGGCCTTGGAGGTGCGGGCCATGCAACATGAGCGTCTTACGACGCGCCTCTTCAAGTCATAGGAGCAAATCATGAAACACCCTGTAAAGATAGGGGTTGGCGGTCCGGTAGGTTCGGGAAAAACGGCGCTCATCGAGAGGTTGTGCCGGGCGTTGTCGCCGGAATTCTCCATAGCCGTCGTCACGAACGACATCTATACGAAGGAAGACGCGGAGTTCCTCATACGGGCCGGCGTCCTGCCGGAAGAGCGGATCAGGGGTGTGGAGACCGGAGGGTGCCCGCACACGGCCATCAGGGAGGACGCGTCGCTGAACCAGGAAGCGATACGCGCTCTAGTCGAGGAATTTCCCGACCTGGACATACTCTTCGTGGAAAGTGGCGGCGACAACCTGGCGGCAAGCTTCAGCCCGGAGCTCGTGGACTGCTGGATGTACGTCATCGACGTATCGGGAGGGGACAAGATCCCGCGAAAGGGAGGCCCTGGGGTCACCCGATCGAGTCTCCTCGTCATCAACAAGGTCGATCTCGCCCCCATGGTGGGCGCCAATCTCGCCGTAATGGAAAGTGACGCCGACCGGATGCGGAAGGGGAAGCCCTCGGTCTTTACCAATCTCAAAAGCGGCATGGGCCTCGAGACTGTCGTCCGGTGGATAAGGGAGGACGTTCTTTTCCTTGATTCCTGAACGACCTAGAGACCAGCCCGATCTCTGTCTCGTCTTCAAAAGGGAGGGGGAAAGGACAATTCTCGCCGAGTCCTTTTCACGAATGCCCTTCCGTTCGTTCCCTCCCTTTTACGGCCGGAGCCACGGGTGCGCTTACACGTACGTAGTCAACCCTACCCCCGGGTTCCTGGGCGGTGACAGGGTGCGGGTGGAAGTGGTGGTCGGTTCGGAGGCCCACGCCTTCATCGCCGCCCCCTCGGCCTTGAAGATCCTGGGGACCGGTCACCGGACGGGTAAGGCGGGGAGAGTCCCTTTTGTTCGACGAATACGATAGTGCTACCGTCATAATATCCGGGGACGGGCCCGTTGTCTATGACCGCTTCGTACTGCGTCCCGGAAGCGAAGAGTATCGGGCCCTTGGTCGGCTCGAATCACATACCGTTTCAGCCTGCCTCTACCTTATCTGCGGCCGGTCGGAGGTGCCAAAGGCCGTGGTGGAGACTATCGCCGATGCGCTTTTTGATGAGACTATCCTCGCCGGCGTAAGCGCCATAGATGCAGGAGGCCTTGTGGTAAGAGTGATGGGGCCGGCAATCCCCGCAGTTCAAAAGACCCTTCTCTATGTGATAGGAACGATACGAAGGATGCTTCTCGCGGTCGACGGCGAAGGGTTGCTCGCGAGGTTGTTCGGTGCTTTATGAACCGTAGTCAATCAAGGCGGCGAGCTTCGTCAGAAGTGCGAGCATCAACTGCAACTTTTAAGTGAGCTGGGGGAGCCTTCCCCGAATCACCGAAAGAGGCTCTCTCCTCCCAAGACAGGGGGTTGAGGGCCTTCCTGATCTAGACGGACCCTTCACATGCGGGTCGAAGGCCGATTCCGTTCCCATCATGGCGGTCCCGAAGGCCATTAGCGCAGGGTCGAGTCCCATGCCCTTCCATGTCTTCACCGCGTGCTCGGTCGTTGCGTTCTTCTGGTCCTCGGTCACCTTTTTCTTGCCCGGTATTTCATTGATCTGGATGGAGTCCGCATCGGTCGATGCCATGTTCCTTAACCCTTTTCAGCTTGTATTCGACTATCTCAGGGATGGAAGGAGGAGCCGGAGAACAGTAATGTACAACAGGTACCAACGTCTCTTAAGCCTACACGCCCGTAAGCCGGCATGTTCCAGCCGCCCTCGTCGTCCTCTTGGGCAGTCCTGATGAAAAAGGAGCGGAAATTTTTTTCTTGACAACTTCTAAAGCAGGATGGTAGCATTTCTAAAACATACCAAACGGATAGTTATGAATAAAACTATGCATCACAAGGCAGCAGAAAACATTAAAGACAGAATAGCCGAAGAGGCTATAGGGCTTTTCGTTCGCAAGAGCTTTAAGGGGACTTCCATCCAGGATATCACTGACGCCGTTCATGTGACCAAGGGCGCTTTCTACTGGCATTTCAAGAGCAAGGACGCGTTATTGGATGCCATCATCGATGAATATGAAAGGGTCGTCGTGGATCGCGTCATCGTGGAACTAAGGCAGAGCCACGGAAATTTCATCGAGAAGTACAGGCAGTTTCACAAGATTACAACTGAATTTGCATATAAACACAGAGACTTTTGCGTGGGCTTCATGACGCTGGCCGCCGAGTTGACGGGAAGCGGAGCGAGCCATGAGCAAAAAATAATCGCGATTTATACCAAGCTGCTGCATTTCCTCAAAAGCCTCATAGAGCAGGGGAAGAGCGAAGGAACCGTCGGGAAGGACGTGGATAGTGAAATGACGGCGCACTTTGTGAACGCCATTCAGAACGGCATGCTTCTCGAGTGGTACATGTTCCATAAAACTATCGATGGGGCATCACTGGCCAAGGCTTACAGGCAGATCACGGTACAGGGCATCACCGGGGGGGTTTAACCAGGGGGGAGACACATGATTCATCAATCATTGGAATTACAACTTAACTAGCCGGTTAGTTACCTAAGCCGTGGGCTTTTAGGCGGGCTAGGGAACATTGCGCTCATTGTGCGCTTCAGAGGCGAATTTAATTAACTGACCGGATAGTTAATATCCCTCTGCCCGGTGGCGGGTGTCACGACGAGCGTTGGCCGCATGAAGGTAAATCTTAGAGAAAGGGGGCTGAGCGCCATGGATTTTGAACTGACGGATACACAGAAAGACATTCTGAAAGCGGCCCGGGAATTTGCGGAAGGCGAGTTCGCGGACATAGCGATCGAGTACGACGCGGCAGAGAAGTTTCCGAAAGAGGTTTGGAAAAAGGCCTGCGACCTGGGATTCGTGGGTGCCTTTATCGACGAGAAGTATGGAGGCCCCGGACTAGGCTTTGCGGAGACCGCCATGATCATGGAGGAATTCTGGAGGGTGGACGGGGGTTGCGGGAATCTGATCCTTACCGCCTTTGGGGCGGAGATATTACAGAAGTTCGGTACTGAAGAACAGAAAACATTTTACCTGCCCAAAATACCTTCAGGAGAGGCGATCATGGGTGTCGCAATAACAGAACCCGATGCGGGCAGCGACATCCTGATGGGAACGACGACCGCGGTAAGGGACGGCGATGACTACGTCATTAACGGCAGCAAGATGTTCATCACGAACGGAACGATCGCGGACTTCCTCCTTGTATTTGCCTCCACGAATCCCGAGGGAAATCGGTACAACAGGCATAGTTTTTTTATCGTGGAGGCGGACAGGCCGGGCTTCGAGGCGACGAAAATAAAGGGGAAGATGGGAATACGCGCATCCGACACCGCGGAGATTGCGCTCAACAACGTTCGTGTACCAAAGGTGAACCTCGTGGGTGGGATCGAGCACGATGGTTTCAAACAGGTCATGTACCTGTTCAATATAAACCGCCTTGTGGCCGGCGCCTCGGGCCTGGGTGCGGCGCAGGGCGCTTTCGAGAAGGCCGTGAAGCATGTCCTCAAGAGAAAGCAGTTTGGCAAGCCGATCGGTACGTTCCAGGGGGTCCAGTTCATGATAGCGGAGATGGCCGCCAAGCTTGAGGTCGCGAGAAACACCCTCTACAAGGCGTGCTGGTTGATCGACAACGGCAGGTTCGACCCGAAAATCGTCAGCATAGCCAAGCTCTTCGCCGGGGAGATTGCCGTGGACGTCGTGAATCAAGCGCTACAGCTTCACGGCGGTTACGGATACATCGCCGAATACGGGGTTGAGCGTGCCTATAGGGACGTAAAGATCGTGGAGATTTACGAAGGGGCAAGGGAGATAGAGAAGATCACAATAGCGAAAGAAGTGCTTGGGAGGTAAGGGACACATGGAGATCGGGCGAGTCGGAGTCGTAGGATGCGGGCTTATGGGAGCGGGCATTGCACAGCTTGTTCTTCTTAACGGTTATGAGGTGGTCGTGGGCGAGGCAAATGAGGCGCTCCTGGAGACAGGACTTCACCGCGTGAATGAGGCAATCAAAAAGCAAGTCGAGAAAGGAGGCATTACGCGGGAAGTGGGGCAAAACTGTCTCGGCAGGCTGCATGGCACGGTGTCCCTCGATGCCTTCAAAGGATGCGGCCTTGTCATTGAGGCGATTGTGGAGAATCTGCAGGCAAAAAAAGACCTTTTTATGGCCCTGGACACCATCTCTGAAAAAGACACGATCATGGCGAGCAATACGTCTTCCCTGCCAATCACGGAGATCGCCGCCTGTTCGTCACGACCGGAGCAATTTATCGGTCTCCATTTTTTCAACCCCGTACCCGTTATGTCCCTGGTTGAAGTGGTGAAGACTGTGGCCACCCCTGCCGCACTAGTTGACGCCGCCACCGCCTTCGTAAAATCCATCAAGAAAGTCCCCGTTATAGCAAAAGACAATGCCGGTTTCATCGTGAACCTCCTGCTTACGGCCTACCTGCTTGATGCAATGAGGGCTGTGGGCGAGGGAGTCGCCTCCATTCAGGATATCGACACGGCCATGAAGCTTGGCTGCAACCATCCCATGGGACCGCTGGCGCTGGCGGATTTCATCGGCCTTGACACGATACACAGCGCGGCCAACACGATGTTTGAGGAATACAAGGAAAAACGATACGCACCGCCGCCTGTTCTGAAACGTCTGGTTACCTTGGGCTATTATGGAAAAAAGACCGGCAGGGGTTTCTACGACTGGTCAGACCCGAGGAACCCGGTGCCTATGGAAATTGCTTAACTAGAGGTGAGAGAGCTATGCCCGGCGATGAGATCCTCTACGAACTAAAAGAGAACATCGGCTTCATCACGATCAACCGGCCGAAATTCATGAATGCCGTCAATAAAGAAACAGTGAAATCGCTCCTTGACGTTCTTGCCGCGTGCGCGAATGACCCGGCTTGCCGGGTGGTTGTGGTGACCGGCGCGGGGCAGAAGGCATTCAGCGCTGGGGCCGACATCAATGTCTTCATGGAAGAGAGAAAGAATACCTTCGGCGGCAGGGAATGGTCGCGCCTCGGCCAACGTGTCCTTGCCGTGTTTGACCGCTTGGGAAAACCGTCGATTGCCGCCGTCGACGGCCTCTGTGCGGGCGGAGGTTGTGAGATCGCCCTCGCCTGCACCTTTCGGATCGCCTCGGAGAAGGCCCGTTTCGGATTTCCCGAGGTGTCGGTGGGCATCTTACCGGGGTGGGGAGGGACGCAGCGTCTCATCCATATCGTGGGAAAGGCAAAAACCCTGGAACTCGTCTTGACGGGGGACATCATCGGCGCTGACGAGGCCTTGAAGATGGGACTTGTCAATAGGGTGGTTCCGGCTGAGGGGCTCTTTGACGCCGCGCGGGAATTGGCGAAGAAGATCGGCAGAAACGCCCCGCTCGCGGTCTCCCTGGCGCTGGAGGCAATCAATGACGGCGTCGATCTTTCCCTGCAGCAGGGACTCATACTGGAAAGCAACCTGGCCGGTCTTCTCTGCACGACTGACGATGCGAAGGAAGGCATTCAGGCCTTCGTGGAAAAGAGGGAACCTCGTTTCAAAGGGAAATAGATGTTACGCGACATACGGAAATAAACAAGAGGGGCGTGGGACGAACCGTGCTGCCGTAAATGAGGTACCGATTAACTAACTATCCGGTTAGTTTGTAATACTTCAGCCGGATTACAGAAGGAAGGAGGCACTATGAAGGAGGTTGTCATTGCAGGCGCAACGCGCACGTGCATAGGAGAGTTCGGAGGCTCACTGAGGAATATTTCCGCTGTTTCGCTTGCCACGAGCGTCCTTGGATCGGTCGTTGATAGGGCGGGAATAGAAAAAGACAGGGTAGGCCAGATAATCCTGGGAAACTGTTTCGAACCGCTGGATCAGAACGTTGCCCGTATTGCTGCGGTGAAAGGAGGTTTCCCTATCGAGACTCCGGCCTTCCACATTGTCGCCACGTGCGGATCGGGAATGCAGGCAATCATGTGCGGAACCCAGGCGATCCGCGACGGGGATGTGGACGTTGTCATAGCGGGAGGCTCGGAAAGCATGAGCTCCGCGCCCTATATCCTGACAAACGCGAGATGGGGGCAGAGGTTGCAGCACACGCCCGCGGTCGACATGCTCTGGCGGGGAATGCAGGAGTACCCGATAGGGGACGGGATGGGTTTGACCGCCGAGAACCTGGCCGAAAAGTATGGAATCTCAAGGGAAGAGCAGGATACCTTTGCCCTTCGCAGTCAGCAGTGTGCGTCAAGAGCGGTGAAGGCGGGAAGATTCAGGGAAGAGATCACCCCGATAGTATTAGCGAACAAAAAAGGCGAGAAAGTGGTCCTCGATACGGATGAGCACCCGAGGTCCGATATCACCCTGGATCAACTTGCCCGGCTGCCCGCGGCCTTCAAAAAGGGAGGAACGGTGACGGCAGGAA
The DNA here is from genome assembly GCA_050011095.1 of Syntrophorhabdales bacterium. Lineage (GTDB taxonomy): Bacteria > Desulfobacterota > Syntrophorhabdia > Syntrophorhabdales > WCHB1-27 > JBEKJU01. The sequence goes on along the minus strand of JBEKJU010000164.1, from coordinate 1,679 downwards.
ATGCGTGTGGCATGAATGACGCCGCAGCCGCCCTGCTCCTCATGGACGGTGAAGAGGCAAAAACCATGGGGGTAAAGCCCCTCGCGAGGATCGTGAGTTACGCGGTCGTGGGCGTCGATCCCTCCTACATGGGTATAGGGCCTGTGCCAGCGACAAAGCGGGCGCTGAAAAAGGCCCGGATGGAATTGCGTGACATACAGTTGATCGAGATCAACGAGGCGTTCGCCGCCCAATACCTCGCGTGTGAGAGGGAGATGGATTGGGACAGGGAGATCGTCAACGTGAATGGCAGCGGTATCTCTCTCGGCCACCCGGTAGGAGCGACCGGAGGGAGACTCGTCGTGACGCTTCTCCATGAGATGGCAAAGAAGGATTTCACGGTCGGCCTTGCCACCCTATGCGCGGGCGGCGGCCAGGGTTTTGCCATAATTGTGGAGAGGATGTGACCAAAAAGTGGCATGGTGGACAGAAGCCTTGAATACTTTGTCGATCGATGTAACATAGAAAATGGAAGGGGGCGGAATGGAGCCAACCAAGTTCCCGCATAATTCCCGAAGGCATAGTGTACCCCCTTCTTTTCCATGAATGGCTCGACGCACGAAAAATAAAAAGGGGGGGGACATGAGATCGCCAAATGTCGCAAGTTATCTTGAGAATTCCGCACTGGCTCATCCCGACAAGATCGCGCTGGTCTTTGAGGAGCAGGGACAATGGACTTTTCGCAGGGTTGACCAAATCGTCAACCAGGTGGCCAACGGGTTGATAGCCTTGGGGGTAGGGAAAGGGGACAGGGTAACCCTGTTCCTCCCGAACTGCCCCGAAGCCATTTTCTTTTACTTCGGTGTCACGAAGATCGGCGCAATAGTCAGCCCGCTCAATGTTATGCTGAAGGAAAAAGAGTTGGAGTACATAGTCGGAGACTGTGAACCGAAGGTCCTCGTGACGGCGCAGGAAGTGGCCGACGTTCCGAGGAACGTTTTCGCGCGGCCTGATAACAGGATAAAAAAGATGATAGTCGTAGGGAGCCGGGGCAGTGATAGCGAAATAGGGTACGAGAACTGGGTAGAGAAGTTCTCGAAGGACTTTGATGCGGTAAGAGTGGAAGACGATGATGTCGCAGCCATTCTGTATACCTCGGGTACGACCGGGCACCCAAAGGGCGTCATGTTGACCCATTTGAACTTGTGGACTAACGCCCGACACTGCGCGGATTGGGCAGAGACGACCTACAGAGACACAAGTGTTGCATCGCTGCCGCTATTTCATTCCTATGCGCTTAGTCATGTAGTAGGAGAGCTGTGGATGTCGGGGGGGACAATTGTATGGCAGAAGCGTTTTGATGCAACGGCCACGTTTGAGGCGATGGTAAAGTACGGGGCTACCTGCTTCATGGGCGTTGCCACCATGTATTATGCTCTGGTAAATCACCCTCAGGTCGATGAGTACGCAAAGAAGGTAAAACTTCGATATGCCGTCACCGGCGCGGCGGTGACGCCCGAGCCGATACTGCGGGCCTGGAATGAGAAGCTTACGTCTCTTTCCGAGGGGTATGGCACCACGGAAGCGGCGCCCGTTGTGTGCATCAATCCTGTCACGCCTGCGCGGGGTCGCCAGAAGGCAAATTCGTGCGGGATCCCCCTCGTCCCCGAAATTGAAATGAAGGTTGTCGATGAGGATGG
>JBEKJU010000163.1:0-21781 GCA_050011095.1 Syntrophorhabdales bacterium | reverse complement strand
GTCGAGAACCTCGTACCCTTGTAGGGGTTGTACTTCCTCACCGCGTGGACCAGGCCCACATTTCCTTCCTGTATGAGATCGAGGATATTCAGGTAGGTGTTGTAGTATTCGAGTGCGATCTTGACAACAAGCCTCAGGTTGGAAGTGACGAGTCTCTGCGAGGCATCCTTGTCCTTATACCTATGCGCCTTCTCCGCGATCACCGCCTCTTCTTCCCTTGAAAGCACCGAGTGTCTCGATATTTCAGACAGATATTTCTTCAGAGGATCAAATGGTATCGGCGCTGTGTCTTCGTGTTCCTTAACCTGTTCCCTTTCTTCGTATACTAACAGGTCCTGTAACAAATTACGCCTCCCCAGGATTGTATTCCTGCCTTTCGCAGTTCTTTCAACGTAGAGGGCGGGTTGCCGGTTCAACTCCCAAGGCGCCGGATGGGTCTACACCCCCTATAAGTGTTCCGCCCTCCTGTCCCTCATCCCTCACGTGGTCACATCATTCCGGGCCAATGGACAAACTCGAACGGTACAGCGCTTCCCTTACACGGATTATGTTATGCTTTGAATATTGTACGTGGAGTAAGAGTACAAGAATTGTGCCATCGACGCGACGGCACGACCTGTAGAATTACTCAAGCAATATAGCTTACTTATGGAGATGGCATACAACAGCCTGAAGGGTACTGTCTCACGAAATGAGAAAGATGCCTTAATATGAGACAATTGTCTCATGGATCGAGACAGGTGATTTCTTCCCGTCTCTCCGCACTTTTGACAGAATCGCCCATCGTGAAAGACCCGCATGCGTCACCTGTAAGTCTTCGTTACACAGCCGTTTTACAGCCACGCGTCGCTACGCGCCTTGATGCAGGAGGAGCAACGGCCGATCCTGCTCACCGCTTGCTACCCGGGATGTAAAGATTACTTCTCACCTGCCGGCAGTCACCACATGGCGCCTGATAGAACTGCCCCCGGCAGAGTCCGCGTCTCCTTCCATCGATCCATGCCTCCACTACGGCTGCATCCGACCACAACCCGTGCGTATGGGGGTGGTCGATTATCTCCTTAAAATCGTGATCCCTTATGGCGCATTCAATGTAACCCACCATGACATCCCCTTTGAGCGACGGCCTTCAGGACCAAATGATGCCCGCCCGCAGGTTCTTTGTCAAATTCCTCGAAATCTTGACCTGCAACTGCCTGATGCTCTCCCGGGAGGTGCCGAAGCGCTCCCCGATCTGCCTCAACGTAACAGGGTCCTCAGCCATTATGCGCTTTTCGAGGATGAAACGCTCCTTCTCGTTCAGCAGTTCCTTGAATTCCGCCAGTATGCGACGGATTATCTCGCCCTTCTCCTTTTCGGCCACCGTCTCCTCGATGTCTTCATCGCTGCCGATTGTATCGATGATCTCGTCCCCGCCTCCGTACAGCGGATCTTCCAGTGACACATCTCCGTTGTAGAGCCTCTTCTCCATCTCCTCCACGTCCGCCACGCTTACCTCCAGATTTTCGGCAAGCACCTGGGCAGTGGGCATTATACCCGCCTTTTCGAGCCTCTCCTTCTCTTTGTTGAGACTGTAGAAGAGTTTCCTCTGGCTGTCCTTGGTACCGACCTTGACCATACTCCAGGAGTCCATGAGGTATTTCAGGATGTATGCGCGGATCCAGAAGGAGGCGTAGGTGGAGAAGCGTGTCCCCCTCTCGGGGTCGAACTTTTTCACCGCCCGCAGAAGACCCATGTTCCCTTCCTGCACGAGGTCAAGGACGTTGAGGTGGTAGCTGCAGTAATCCAGGGCAATCTTGACAACGAGCCTGAGGTTGGAAACGACGAGTTTCTGCTCCGCCTCGCTGTCCGCGGCCACCCGCATGCGCTCAGCCACCTCCCGCTCCTCTTCCCGTGAAAGGACGGGGTGCTTTGAAATCTCGTACAGATACATCCTGAAGGGATCGAAAACCTGTGAATCCTGGCCGGCATTCTCCCCGGTGGGTTGGTTCATCACGTATCCTCCTTGTGAATTGTCCTTCGATCCGGAACTGCCCCTGCCCTTTGTACCGCACAGATAGTAACAAGAAGCGTGCCAAGAGGGCCTCGATCACTTGTCTGCCATTTGTGGAATAGTTATGCTGCCTTAGCCGATGGCCGCAAAATTCCGAGGCTTCCCGGCGGTAAGCTTCTATCCTGTAAACCGGACAAGTCCGGAAAACAGGACGGGGCGGGGGGGGAGAAGGTGGAAAAGTCGTCCCTGCCGATGGGGCGTTCCGTTAATGGAGGCAGGCGGTATCAGAAAAGATGTTGAGATGGCGGGTTATGAACCGTTCGAGAGGTCGTGCTCCTTCAGAAGGGCGTAGAGCCGCGAGCGGGAGAGTCCGGAAATGCGGCAGGCATCCCTTATGCTGCCCCTTGTTTGGCCCATAAGCTCCTGCAGGTAGCGGAGCTCTGCCGCCCGCCGGTAATCGCCCAGGGGCCCGAGGGGCTCTATTCCTTCGGCCGAAGGGGCCGCCTCTTTTTTTACCGAGGATCTGGCGACCTTCACCCGTATCTCCAGGGGCAGATGTTTGGGAAAAAGAGTGGGCTCATGATAGGCGCCGGTAATGGCGCGCTCCACGGCGTTCACCAGCTCCCGCACGTTTCCGGGCCACTCATGCGCCATGAGGGCGTCGAAGAATTCAGGGGAAAAGCCTTTCGTCCCTATCTGGTAGCGCTCGCACACCCTGGCCATATGGTACATTGCCAGCTCTTTGATATCCTCCCTCCTCTCGCAGAGGGGCGGCAACTCGATAGCGAGCGTGCGCAGCCTGAAGAGGAGGTCAGAGCGGAACGTGCCGGCCTGAACCATCTCTTCTATGTTCCGGTTGGTCGCCGCCACAAGCCGGAAATTGCTCTCGATCTCGTATTTTGCCCCGACGGGCCGAAAGCTATGCCCCTGCAGGACCCGCAGGAATGCCTTCTGCATGCTGAGGGGAAGCTCGCCGATCTCATCCAGGAACAACGTCCCTCCGTGGGACTGCTTGATGAGACCGTCCTGCGCCTTGTCCGCCCCGGTGAACGCCCCTTTTTCATGCCCGAAGAGGACGCTCTCGACAAGTGTCTCCGGAAGGGCCGTGCAGTCGACGACGACGAAATTATTCTCCCTGCGCATGCTGTTATCATGGATGGCCCTCGCGAAGACCTCCTTTCCCGTGCCCGTTTCTCCGGTGAGGAGGACATTCGCCTCACCGTGGGCCGCCTGGGCGAGATGGTCGAGACATAGCTTCATTTTGGGGCTGTTCCCGATAATACCGTTCAGCTTCAGGGCCGCGAGCGGCTTGTGGGCATGCTTCTCCTCCCTGTACTGGAGGGCACGCACGAGGGGCAAGGACATTTCCTTGGTAGACGAGGATTTTTGGATATAGTCCCAAGCGCCGTTCTTGATCGCCAGCTCTGCCCCGTCGGGATCGCCGAGCCCGGTGATGATGATTACCTCGGGGTGCGACGGCAACTCCCTGATCTTTGGAAGGAGATCGAGCCCGTTCCCATCCGGCATCCTTATGTCGAGAAAAATCACGTCGAAGCCCCCGGACGCCGCCTTGTCGAAGCCTGTCTTCAGTGTAAACGCGTGCGAAGCCGCGTGCCCCATGTCCTCGACCGTGAGTGACAGCATCTCGCAAATCAGTTCGTCATCGTCAATAATCAAGATCTGAGCCATTCTCTCGCTTCACCTCCAGCCCCCGGCCGGTACCGCGTGTTCGAACCTCCCTATATTGTAACTGATTTTTGTGCCGGGGGAAAGGGTGGGTGGAGGCGCACACCTATTCAGCCGTCCAGGACCTTTCGGATCACCCATCCCAGCTCGCTCTCGGCCAGGGGTTTTGTCGCAGCTATCCGTCAAGGAGGTAATCGCGTAGCCCAGATCGCCCAGCATGCCCTCCGCCGCCTCGGCCAGGGCCTCTTCATCGTCGATGAACAGGATGCGCTCATTTCCGCGGGGAACAGGGGGGACGTTTTCCCCGGCATCCTCGCCGTCCCCGCGCCCGCTCACCGGCAGATAGACGGTGAAGGTCGACCCCTTGCCCATCTCGCTCTCGACGGTAACGGCGCCTCCATGGCCCTGAACGATGCCCTGCACCACGGAAAGGCCCAGCCCCGTCCCCTCGCCGGGTTTCTTGGTGGTAAAAAAGGGATCGAAGATTCGCTCCATCACATCGGGTGATATGCCGTAGCCCGTATCGCTCACCGACAGGCGTAGATACGCCCCCGGGTTGATCGCAGGATCGGGAGCTTCAGAGGCGGAACAAAAGGTGCACTTCGTAAGATCGATACCTATCGTCCCTCCTTCTTTCTGCATCGCATGGGCCGCGTTCGTGGCAAGATTCATCAGCACCTGCTGCAACTGACCCCTGTCGGCAAGCACCATACCCGATTCGTCATCAAGACTGCATCGGATATCGAGGGTGGAGGGGAGAGACGCCCGCAGAAGTGTGAAGGTCTCCGTGACGACGCGGCCGAGGCGCACCGGCTTCTTCTCGTGCCCGGACCGTCGCGCGAAGGTGAGAATCTGGTTGACCAGTTCCCTTCCTCTCATGCCTGCATCGAGTATCCGCTGAATGGGCCGTCGCAGAGGTCCTTCCGGGGCCTTGTTCCTCGCGAATTCTGCGAACCCGATGATCGCCGCGAGAATGTTGTTGAAGTCGTGGGCGATGCCGCCGGCCAGGATTCCGAAGGCCTCCATCTTCTGTGATCGGCGAAGCCGCTGCTCAAGGCGGTCACGCTCTTCCTGCGCGCGTTTTTGCTCGGTGACATCCGTTACGGTGCCTTCATAATACCTGATGTCCCCATTTTCGTCCCTCACCGCCCGGCAGTTCATGGTGATCCATATTTCCTTGCCGTCAGCCCGGTACGCCGGTACCGTAAACCCCTCCATGGGGCCACGCTCGAGCGATTCCCGCAGCTCGCGGCGGTTTTCTCGGCTCACCCATTCGTGCCCCTTTCGTTCGCGCCCATGCCCCACCATCTCATGGGGGGACTCGTAGCCGAACATGCGAGCCAGCTGGGGGTTGATACTGAGGAAGTCTCCCTGCGGGGTGATCTGGAAAATGCCTTCCTGGGCGTTTTCGAAAATAGTGCGATATTTCTCTTCGCTCTTATGAAGCTCTTCTTCGAGGTCGAGCCGCTGCACGGCCTCTCCCACAAGACGCTCAATGGATTCTAGGAACGTGAGCATTTTTGGGCTCACGCCCCCTTTTCTGTCGGAGAGATAGATCGCCCCGAGGATCCTGTCCGAGCAATGAATGGGAACGACCGTCACAGCCTTATAGCCGAAGGCAGCACACTTGCCGCGGAACCGCGCCATGTCCGGCTCCGTTAGGGTGGAGAGAAGCTCTGCCGTATCGCTGCAATGGAAGGCACCGTTTTCCGTCATGTAAGGCATGTCGGAAGGCTCCGGCCTGCCCATCACGACGCGGGTACACACGCAATGGTGCCGGTTCACGGAAAGAAAATTCTCCGCCTCCCAGAACTCCTTGCTGAAGCCCACGTACGACTCGAACGGTACGTTCCCGTCTTTCTGGAGGACGCGGATACCCACTGCCTCGCAGCCGGTACAGTTCCGGAGCAGCTCGACGACGCCATCGAGATATCCCTTGCGCGTGGAGTGGAAGACAAAGAGCTTGAGGACGGAATTGACGTGTCGGACGATCTCGAGCTGCTCAGCCAGACCACCCGATTCGGTACCGGTCCCGCACGCCTCGGACAGAGCCTGTTCATCCATGTTCATATGAAACTGCCGATCTTCCTTTATCTTGAGGAAATCCCCTGCCGGGCGGGTCCTCATCCCTTGAGGAGCATAGCCCATGTGCGCGAAGAAACGCAAGTGAATACCGGCGAGGGGTTTACCTTTAACGAGCAAGGATGGGAGGCGGACGCCCTCAGGGTACCCGCAGCAGGGGTCGGCGCATCCAATGGGCGTGGGTGAGAACGGCGAAAGCGGTGGAGTCCTGCCGGGAAGGAAAATATGGAGGGGGCGGAAAATTTCGCGGAGCGGAGGAGTGGAAAGAGCACGGCGGAATGGAGCGGGGAGGAAAGCCGGGGAGAGGCGGCAAGCACGGGCTGCGGTGATAAGGACGAGCTTGACAACGCATGCCGGATGAGGTTTACTAGACAAAAGCTTCCTGGAAAAACAGGCGTCCAGATAAATCAAGGCAGCGGCTCAACCGGAAACGTTGGGATTGTCGAAGCCCGTGCTCTACCTCGCACCTTGATAGGCCAATGGTGTGGCGGCCCACAGCGATGACTCAAAAAAAGTATCCTCCATTTGCTCAGCATCATTTATGTTTACGTCCGCTTCCGGGAAAGGCAGGGCCTTTGCAAAAGCGGACAAAGATAAGGGTGACAAAGTGCTAAGAATATGCTCGAACCATGAAAGTTGCCAGCGCACCTTCAAGCGGGAGTTCTGCCCTCATAAGGTACCACACAGCGTATGCAAGGGTATCTGCCCCGAGACACAAGAACCGGTGGTGTGCGAAACCTGGGACGAGATAGAGAAGAGATATGCGGCGGGGTTACCTCCGGAAAAACCGGAAAGCCTCATAGACGACAAGGCTGCCCTCAAATAGCCATCCTGTAACGGACGGCTCTGAAGATTACCATGACAGGCCGACAAAGCCAAAGGCTCTTGTCCGACCGCCGGCAGTGTTCGCGCGTAATGCGCTCGTGCGGCGCCTGCGACGCGAAAGCAGGCTTGCGGGGGCCGCGCGGGGCCCGATAGGCTCACGCCGCGGCCTGCGCGCCATTCAGGAGGCAGGAATGTAGGCCGTCATTATCGCACTGATATTACCCATTATGCTCCCATTTCCCGGAGGATGCTCCACCGTCGGAAGCTCCGACAGGAGCGAAGGATAAGACCGCCGGGACAGGACCACGCAGGACAGCTTCGAACATGAGAAGGCCACCTCGAGTAACCCCGGCATATAAGAACAATTTTTACTTATTTGGCCGATCGGCGAGGCGCGGAAAGGCCAAATGTACTGGATGTACATGACCTTTTCGCAACGAAGCGGGCGGACAAAAAGACGAGCCAGATGGCCCATTTATTTTCTGACGAGCCCTAAACAAGGACTTTAGGTAAACCGACGGGAGCCGATAATATAGATGATCGTACAGGTGTGGCGGGGATGGGTGAGAAAGCCCCTTCAGGAACGCGCATGTACGAGAACGAAGAGACGCCATTCCTAAAGAAGGAAGAGAAGGTGGTTCCGATGAAAACAGATGTGGTGCTTCGAAAAATCGGTATAAGGGCCCGGCTGAGAATCGCCTTCGGGGCAATGGTTGCCATCGTCATGCTGCTTTGTCTCATCGGGTTCAGCAGTACGACCTCAACCCAGACCAAGGCGGGCGAGGTGCTCCGCGCAGTCAGCGCTCTGCCCCAGGACCAGGGCATAGGCCAAAAGCTCCAGGATATCGTGGACGGCGGCAGAGGGATGCGCCTGTGTTTTCTCGCGTTCTGCGTGGCGTCACTGGCGCTCGGCATCACGGCATCCAGCCTGATAATGAATAGTATCGAAAGCCCGATCAACCGCATCAGTTTCCTCATGTCCAGGCTCGCCGAAGGCGATCTTTCGATAGACCCGGGCGCGGCGTCAAACGATGAATTCCAGCGGGTGAAAGATTCATTGGTGCGCCTCCTTAAGGAGTGGCGAACCGTCGTAATGGACATGAAATCGGCGGCCGGGGATATCTCGGCCGCGGCCCAGGAGCTGAGCGCAAGCGCCGACCAGATGTCGGGCGGGTCAGACGATCAGGCGCGCAGATCGTCGCAGGTGGCCACGGCCTCGGAGGAGATGTCGCAAACCATCCTTGATATAGCGAAAAACGCGAATGGTATTACACAATCCGCATCCAGCACGGTGACCGTGGCAAACGACGGGGACCAGATCGTTACGAAATCATTGGAGAAGGTCACGGATATCGCGCATATCGTCGATGATTCGGCCACCTTTGTGAAATCCCTCGGGGAACGGTCGAAACAGATAGGCGGTATTGTGAACGTCATCAACGATATAGCGGATCAGACAAACCTCCTGGCCCTCAATGCGGCAATCGAGGCAGCCCGTGCCGGAGAGCAGGGAAGAGGCTTCGCGGTTGTTGCGGACGAGGTCAAGAAACTGGCGGAAAGGACGGCTACATCGACCTCGGAGATAGGGCAGATGATAGGTGCGATTCAGGATGAGGTGTCGAAGGCCGTTCAGTCGATGGAGAATGCGACGAGCAACGTCGGCCTCGGGGTGGACCTCGTGACACAGGCCGGCTCCGTGCTACAGGCTATTGTGCGGAGCGCCAATGACCTTCAGCTAATGGTACAGCAGATCGCCTCCGCCACCGATGAGATGTCGGCCACGTCAGGGGAGATAAGCAAAGACATGGAACAGATGGCCTCGGTCTCAAAGGAGACGTATGAGAGTGCGGACGTGGTCGCCCGGATATCGGCGCGCCTCGCGGGTCTCTCCGGAAGGATGGATAAGACGGCGAACACGTGGAAGCTGGATCGCTACAATGGCTGATATCGGTCCGTGACGGGAAGCCGCGCGTCCGGCCTTTCTTGTCCGCCCGCTTCGTTGCGAAAAGGTCATGTACATCCAGTACATTTGGCCTTTCCGCGCCTCGCCGATCGGCCAAAAATCCTTCGCCATCTGACTCATTTATTTCCTTCCGAGCCCTTACGTCAGGCCCTCCTCCACGCGCTGCCTCCATTCGGCTATGGTGGCGAGGGCCCTCTGTGCCACCATCTCTTTCTTCCGCTTGTTATATCCTTCGAGGAGTCCGAAGTTGATGTTCATAGGCTGAAAATCCTTCCTCTCCGTCGCGATATAGTGACAAAGGGCGCCCGTGCACGTGGTCGGCGGGGGCGCCTCAAACCCCTTCCCCCGCTCGTGGGAGAGCGCTGCCAGCCCCGCGACAAGCCCCACGGCCGTCGATTCCATATACCCTTCGACCCCCGTGAGCTGACCCGCGAAGAAGATCCTCTCGTCCGACCTGAGCTTAAGCCCCTTCAGCACGAGGGGCGAATTAATGAAGGTGTTCCTGTGGATGCTGCCATACCTGAAAAATTTCGCCTCCCGCAATGCCGGGATGAGACGGAACACCCGTTCCTGCTCTGGGTAGGTAAGCTTCGTCTGGAAGCCGACCATGTTGTACATGCGCCCCGATGCATCCTCCCTCCTGAGCTGGAGCACGGCATAGGGCTCCTTGTCCGTCCTTTCGTCGAAGAGGCCGACGGGTTTCATGGGACCGAAGAGGAGGGTCTTCCTGCCCCTATCCGCCATCACCTCTATGGGTAAGCATCCCTCAAAGTAGGGTGTTTCCTCGAACTCCCTGAGATCGACCCGCCTCCCCGCAAGAAGGGCATCGTAAAAAAGCCCGTACTCCTCTTGCGTGAGGGGACAGTTGAGGTAGTCGGTACCGTCAACGCTGTAGCGGTTCGCGAAAAAGGCATGATCCATGTCGATAGTCTCGCCATCGATGATGGGCGATATGGCATCGAAAAAATGGAGATTCGTCATGCCCGTCATCGCCCTTATCCGCGCGCCCAGGGCGGGCGCGGTGAGGGGACCGGTTGCCACGATGATGGTGCCTTCCCGAGGCAGGACCGTCCGCTCTTCCCGCACCACCCGGAGCGCCGGATGGTTCTCGATGACAGAGGTCACCTTTTCGGCAAACCGGCCCCTGTCGACAACGAGGGCCTTGCCGCCGGGTATGGCGCATGCGTCGGCTGCTTCAATAATCAGGGAACCGAGGAGGCGCAGTTCGGCTTTCAGGAGGCCGTGGGCGTTCGTCAGTTCCCGGGATTTGAGGGAATTGCTGCAGACAAGCTCGGAGAGGCGATCCGTCTTGTGGGCCGGCGTCCGCGAGACGGGCCGCATCTCGTAGAGGACGGCCTTGCCGCCCATCCGGGCTATCTGATAGGCCGCCTCGCTTCCGGCGAGGCCGCCCCCTATTACGCTGATTTCCACCCGCAGTCCTTCCGCAGGCAGCTCATTTTCCCCCTCAAAGAAAAGAGGACCGGCGCCCCGCACGTCGGGCATGCCTTCTCTTTCGGCTCAAGGCTTGTAGCGAAGGCGCAGTCAGGGTAGCGGGAGCACCCGAAGAATTTCTTTTTCTTTTTGGAGACGCGCTCGACGAGTTCGCCCGTGCAGCCCTCTTCCGGGCAGTGGAGGCCCGTGGTGAACGGCCTCGTATACTTGCAGTCAGGATAGTTGCTGCACGCGATGAAGCGGCCGAAGCGGCCGCTCTTTTCGACGAGGGCGCCTCCGCACTGCGGGCAGACACCGTGGATCGTTTCCTCGACGATAGAGATATTGCCGTCTTTATCCACCCTGACGTTTTTCTTGTTCTTGCAGGCAGGACGGCCGCTGCATACGAGGTATTCCCCGTTCTTGCCCCAGCGAAGGATCATGTTCTTGCCGCACCTGTCGCACACTATGGAGGTCTCCTTCTCCTCCTGCTTCAGGTTCTTCATCTTCTGCTTGGCGGAACCCATCTCCTCCTGCAGGACGCCGTAGAACTCGCGCAGGGACGCAACCCAGTTCTTCTCCTCCTCCTCGATGCTGTCGAGCCTCTCTTCCATCCTTGCCGTAAAATCGACGTCGATCACCCTGGGGAAAAATTCCGTGAGAAGCCGGTTGACCGTTCTGCCAAGCGGGATCGGCAGGAGGCTCCCCTTCTCCTTGTGGACGTATCCCCTCTCCTGGATGGTGCTCACGGTGGTTGCATATGTGGAAGGCCGTCCGATCCCCTTTGCCTCGAGCGTCTTGATGAGGCTCGCCTCCGAGTAGCGCGCGGGAGGGCTCGTGAAATGCTGGCTCGCGTCGAGCTGCTTCAGGCCAAGGACCTCCCCGTTTTTCATATCGGGCAGGTAGATCCGCTCCTCTTCACGCCTCTCCGCCTCATACACCTTCGAGAAGCCGTCGAACAGCACCTTGGAGCCCCTGGCGATAAAGGCGTAGCCGTTGGCCGCGATCTCCACGACCCTGACGTGGAGCCTCTCCCTGGCCATCTGGGATGCCATGAAACGGCGCCATATCAGCTCGTAGAGGGCCAACATGTCCTTCTCGAGATAGGGCCTCACCTTCTCCGGCGTGAGCTTCACGTTTGTCGGCCTGACCGCCTCGTGGGCATCCTGGGCGGTCTTGCTGTTATTGAAGATATTCGGTTTTCCGGGGACATAGGCCGGGCCGAACTCGGCGTTGATCAGTTTTCTCGCATCGCTCACGGCTTCATTGGAGATGCGCACCGAATCGGTCCTCATATAGGTAATGAGACCCGTCGTGTTCTTGCCGATCTCCACACCCTCGAAGAGCTTCTGGGCCACGAGCATCGTCTTCTTCGGCGAGAACCTGAGCCTGTTCGATGCCTCCTGCTGGAGGGTGCTCGTCTTGAAGGGCGGATGGGGACTCGTGAATCGCTCCTTCTCCTCCACCCGCGAGACGGTGAAGACCTTGCCTTGCAGGGTGCGCTTTACCTTCTCCGCCTCTTCCTTTGAGGTGAGGCGCAGCTTCCGGCCATCGATCTTCTCCAGCTTGGCCTTTACCGTTTCCCCGGTCGCGAGCGTGAACTCGGCCTCGATGTTCCAGTACTCTTCCGTGACGAAGGCCTCTATCTCGTCCTCCCTCTCGCACACGAGCTTGAGGGCGACCGACTGCACCCTTCCGGCCGAGAGTCCGTACTTTACCCTCTCCCACAGGAGCGGGCTTATCTCATAGCCAACGAGCCGGTCGAGTATGCGCCGCGCCTTCTGCGCATCGTACTTCGACACATCGAGCTTGCCGGGTGATTTTAACGCCTCCAGAACCGCCTTTTTCGTGATCTCGTTGAACAGGACCCTCTGGACGGAGGTCGCATCGCCGATCTCCTCCGCCACGTGAAAGGCGATAGCCTCCCCTTCCCTGTCGGGGTCTGATCCTATATAGACCTTATCTGCCTCCTTACTCGCCTTCCTGATATCGGCGACGATCTTCGCCTTGCCTTTGACTACCGTAAAATGGGGCGTGAACCCGTCATCCACGTCGACGCCCATCTTGCTTTTGGGCAGGTCCTTGATGTGGCCGTATGTGGCCCTGATTATGTAATCCTTCCCCAGGAACTTGGAGAGGGTTCTCACTTTCGTCGGTGATTCGACCACGAGCAACAATTTTGCCATTACACCTTCCTCAAATAGAATCCGCCGGCGATGGGTCTCACCACGTCCTTCATCTCCAGCCTGGTGAGAATCGCCATCACCCTCTTCGTCTCGAAACCGCTCTTTTCTATCAGCACCTCGACGTGTACCCTGTCGATGCCCATTAGTCTGTAAATATAATCCTCATCGCTATCCATATCAACAGACGATTTCGTCCGGAATTCCACGCCGGGAAAACAACAGGCCACGATATCGCCTATATCCTCCACAAGGCGCGCCCCCTGTTTGATGAGGTTGTTGGTGCCCTTGTAGGCCTCGTCGAAGACCCTGCCGGGCAAGGCCATCACCTCCCGTCCATAGTCGAGGGCGAGCCGGGCCGTGATGAGGGAACCGCTCTTTCGGGATGCCTCCACCACGAGCACCCCCTTCGAGAGTCCTGCGATGATCCTGTTCCGCTGGGGAAAATTGCCGGGCCACGGCTTCTCCCCGGGGGCATATTCGGTGAGGAGCGCCCCTTCCTGGGCAATGCCCCTGAAGAGCGACCAGTTCTCCGCCGGATAGCACCTGTCGATGCCGCACCCCAGCACCCCCACTGTCCGGCCCTTCTTGGGGAGCGCACCCCTGTGGGCCGCGGCATCTATGCCCTTCGCGAGACCGCTGACCACGGTGATCCCCGCCGAAGACAAGGTTTCGGCGATCCGCTCGGCGACGAGGATGCCCTCGTGGGTTGCCTTTCTCGCCCCCACCACGGCGAACGCCTCGGTTGGCAGGCTGAAAGGACCCAACTTGTAGAGGACGATGGGTGGATCGGGTATGGCCCTCAGGGACAAAGGGTAGGCGCTGTCCTTTACGGTGATGACGGAAGCGTCCATCCGGGAGAGGACGGAAAGGTCGGAATCAATCGATTCGAAGTCGCGGAAAGATCCGATCGCCTCCCTGTCGGCCTCGTCACGGGCCTTTTCCCTCCCTTCGAAGAGGGCAGCGATGCTCCCATGGTTCTCGACCAGCCATTTCTTGCGCACATTTCCGATCCTCCTGGTCCGTGAAAGCGCCACAAGGGCCGTCAGCTCTTCCATAGCCCTACCCGCACCCGTCCCTCCGCATATCTGAATGAACCGCGCAGACGCACCGATTCTTCTCCGTATTTGGTCGTTTCGGGAATGTTTGCCCGGCAGGACTGCCACGAATAGTATGCGTCAACGGGCCGGCCATGTCAAGGGGAAGGCGTATCCTCTCTTTTCCCATGGCCGAACCGTTTCACGTACATGGAACCGATGCGGCAGAACTCGCGCCCCACCAGGGCCCGGGAAACATCGTCGCTCCACCACTTGTCCGTCCTGAAGTACGAGACATCCACGGGCTTGACCAAAAAGAGGAGGGAATTGCCTTCCTGCGAAGAACCGTAGAGCAGGTGGTATCTCTTCGAAGCATAACCGGGCACCACCACTATTACCCTTTTGATGCCCTGCCTGGCGAGGGCAGACCGAACGCGAGCCGCCCTGGCCACATCGTCGTCGCCCTCGACGTTCAGCGCGTGTATCGCGTCGTCTTTGATGCCCCGCTCCTTTGCCATCCTCCCCACGATGTCCTTCATGGTGAAACCGAATACACGGTCGTCCTCAACCCAGATGGCCCTGGCGTTGCCTGCCCAGTACTCCCTGAAGGCCCCGTTATAGACCTCTCCGTTCTTATCTTCGGCAAACCGGGGAACAAAGACGGCATCGCACGGCACCGATTTGTCCTCGTAGCGGAAGCGTCCGGCCATGAGCCTCAATGAAAACGGATGGACCAGCACGCCCGCAAGAACCATGCAGCTAACTAGCACAAAGAGCAGGCACCCGCAGCCTGCCCTACCCTTTTTAGCCTTACCCATCACTCCTCCTTCACCACCATTGTTCCCGCGATGATGTCGTGGAGCGCCCGCCCCCGGAGCAAAAACGCCATATAGAAGCCGAGGAACAAAGGGAGGGCCGATACCACGTACGCGAGGGCCCTGACTAGGGACCGCGCGAGACCCACAGGCGCCCCGTCTCTCCTTTGCACGACACCGAGCCTGAAAATGCCCTTCCCGATGGTCTTCCCGTCCCATGCGGCAAGATACGTAAAATAGAACAGAAAGAGGAAAATTTCAAAGAAAAAGAAGATGGAGGCGAGGAGACTCAGGGTCGAAAGGAGGTCGGCGGAAGAGGTACCCCGGATGTCGCCGCCTACCGCAAAGCCGGCCAGGCCCGATGCTAGAAGGAGCACGGAAACGCACGCAAGAAAGACAAGATCGATCGATAAGGCCAAAAACCTGAGCGTAAGGGGCGCCCTCTTCATACCTGGTTGCATCCACCCGTGAAGCGGGTCGTGGCTTTGCCGGTGGAGGGGGCGCTGATAGCCCGGCGGGTGCCGGTTTTCGCTTCCGGTCCTTCCTTTTTATGAGGGGAAGGCTCCGGCAGCTTCGCTGACGGAGGGGGCGACGCTAGCCCCAATAATTGCAGGCGACTCGCTATCATCGCATGCTCAGTTCGTAAAAAATGATCGACAGGACGACGAGCGGCGTCGTCTCGGTCCTCAGTATCTTTTCACCGAGCGTGCAGGAGATAAAGCCGTTCTCCTTGAACCACACGGCCTCGCCATCCTCTATCCCCCCCTCGGGTCCGATGGCGACGCACACCTCGCCGTTCTTCTGCGTGACGAACACATCCTTCATGGTCGTGCTTTCCTCGCGCTCGTACAGCAGCCAGCGGTTCTCGAATTGATCGATATAGGGAAGCACACCGCGAAGGGGGGTGGGCGGGCCCAACTCGGGGACCGAGAACCTGCCCGACTGCCGGGACGCCTCGATCATGATCCGTTTCCATCGCTCGCACTTCTCCGCCTCACCGTCCTGGAACCTGACGACGGTCCTCCTGAAAATGGTCGGCACGATCCGGTCGACACCCAGTTCCGTCGCCTTCTCTACCAGCCAGTCCATCCTCGGCCCCTTGATGGGGCTGACGAGAAGGGTGACTTTCGCCCTCTTCTCCTCGGGGTGGGGCACGGCGTCCATGATGGTCAGGTAGAGTTCCTTGCCTTTTATCGAGTGGATCATGCAGCGGTACAGATACCCCTTGCCGTCCATCACATCTATGCGCTCGCCTATCACTTTTCTCAGCACCGTAAGAATATATTTGCAGCTCGGCCCCGTGACAAGGACCATCCCATTCTTCATTTTCAGCTTGTCCACGAAGATTCTTCTCACTTCCATCAGTCACCTATCGGAATTTTGTAGAAGCGCGATTCGTAAAGTCTATGGAACTGACTCCATTTTTCATCTTCCATGGCCGTATCCATATGCTCCTTCACGCCCGTAACCTTTGCGTCCAGATTGTCCATATAATGTACCACCAGCGCTTCGATACACATAGGTTTCTTCGGCGAGCCCCATTCCGTCTCGCCGTGGTGGCTCAGAACTATATGCTTGAGTACGTCCGAAAGGGACGCGGGGAAGCCGTCTATCGCCGACATGATGCCGTCCAGCATCACGATGCCGAGTGTAATGTGACCGAGAAGCCTTCCTTGATCCGAATAGCCGAAGCCTCCTCCCGTGAACGCGATCTCCTCGATCTTGCCGATATCGTGGAGGAGAGCGCCTGCCACGATGATGTCCCTGTCCCCTCCCGTGAAGGGGGCGGCGAGTCTTCCCATCTCGGCGACCGATATGGAATGCTCGAGGAGGCCCCCGATGGAAACGTGATGGACCCCCACGGACGCGGGAAAAAGAAAGAACCGGTCAATGAGGTTCTCCCTCCTTTTGACCTCGTCGAAGAGGCGGATGAGGTGGCCGTTCTCCAACGCGGCCACTATCCTGAAAAACGCCTCCTTCAACCGTTCCGTCCCCGAGGCTGTCTCGGGGTAGAATTCCCTGATCTCGTCGGACGTCAGCTCCCGCGCCTCCTTGCGGATGCCGGTCACGTTGAGCTGCAGCTCCCCCTGGTAGACCCGCGCCTTGGATTCGACGTAGACGATATCGTTCCGCTCGAAGCCCGCCGACAGCTCGTCGGCCCTGTCCCAGATCCTCGCCTCTATCGAGCCTGTTCTGTCCTTCAGCCTGATATTAGCGTACCGCGTGTTGTTCCTGCTGGAATAGATGGCCTTCTTCACGACGAGAAAAAAATCCTTCACGTCGGGTCCGCCCGCTTCGTTGCGAAAAGGTCATGTACATCCAGTACATTTGGCCTTTCCGCGCCTCGCCGATCGGCCAAAAATCCTTCGCCATCTGACTCATTTATTTCCTTCCGAGCCCTTATCCCTCCGGCCCCCGTCGCATCACCCTGAACAAACCTTTGGCTGCAAGCAAACGGCCGTGATAGGGGCCATCCCTCCCTCCCCCTTGAGAAGTGAGCCGGTCTTTCGCCCTCCCGGCTCCCATTGCCCTATCTCTCGCGATCTCCACGAACCTTTCTCACCTTCGCGAGGAATTCCCCGAGCCTCATCTCGTATCCCCTGTCCGTCGGGTGGTAGTACCTTTTTTTTCCGAGCGCCTCGGGGAGATACTCCTGACTGACGAGGCCATCCTCGTAATCATGGGGGTAGAGGTAGTCGTGGCCATAGCCGAGTTCCTTCATCAGCTTTGTCGGGGCATTTCGAATATGGAGGGGGACCGGGTACTCGGGCAGGTTCCGCACATCGGCGGCCGCCTGGTTGTACGCCGTGTAGACGGCGTTGCTCTTCTCGCAGCACGACAGGTAGACACAGGCCTGGGCCAGGGCCAGGTAGCCTTCCGGCGCGCCGAGAAAGTTGAATGCCTCCATGGCGGACAGGCTGATCGACAGGGCCTGGGGGTCTGCGTTCCCCACATCCTCTGATGCAAAGCGGGTCATGCGCCTCGCGATATAGAGCGGGTCTTCACCCGCCTCTATCATCCGTGCGAGCCAGTAGAGGGCGGCATCGGGATCGGAGCCCCGCATGCTCTTGTGGAGGGCGCTTATGAGATCGTAGTGCATCTCCCCTTTCTTGTCGTAGACCAGCACCCTCTTCTGATAGGCCTCCTGCACGATTTCGTGATCGATCACCGGCCTCCCGGCGTTCTTGCGGACAGCTATGGCATGGGAGACCTCAAGGAGGTTGAGGGCCTTCCGCGCATCACCGGTGACGAGGGAGGCGATCTCTTTCAGCACATCCCCCTCAAAGCGCATAGGAGGCGAATTCAGCTCGCTATCCTGCTTGAGCGCCCTGTCCAGTATGGTCACGATGTCGTCCTCCGTCAAAAGCGAGAGGGTCAGGACCTTCATTCTGGAAAGGAGGGGCGCGACGATCTCGAAGGAAGGGTTTTCGGTTGTCGCCCCGATGAGAATGATCTCCCCCCCTTCGACACAGGGGAGGAAGGTATCCTGCTGGAGCTTGTTGAACCGGTGGAATTCATCGATAAAAAGGATCGTTTTCCGGAGCTTAGAATTCCTGATGATCTCTTTCACCTCCTTGACGCCGATAGTGACCGCGCTCAGGGGGACGAAAGGGATGTCGAGGTGCCTTCCGATGAGCCATCCCAGGCTCGTCTTCCCGACGCCTGGCGGACCCCAGAAGATCATGGAGGGTATCTCTTTCTTTTCGAGTAGTATCTTCAAAAATTTGCCTTCGCCAAGCAGATGCTCCTGACCCACGAACTCGTCGAGTCTCCTGGGCCGCATCCTATCGGCAAGGGGCTTTTTCACCTTCTTGCCCACATCCTCGCTCTTGAATAGTTCCATGCGCTATAACTATACCAGCTTGTACGACCCTGTTCAAGGCGTAGCCAATTGTCGTCCTTTTCGCTTGACATCCGGTTTCAAGAGGCTGTCCAATAATGCTATGGATCTGTATGACTATGCCGAAGCGAGGCACCTCTCTACCAGACAGGTCCTCGACTTTACGACCCTGACCAACCCCCTTGGGCCTTCCAACAAGGCGAAGTACGCGATGAGAAAGGCATTGAAGGACGTGCACCTCCACCCGGACCGGCAGACGCGTTATCTCAGGCGTTTCATAGCACGCAACGAGCATGCGGCACCGGAGCGCATAGTCTTCGGTCAAGGCTCGACCCAGATCCTCGATCTTCTTCTGTCCTTCCTCAGACCGGGGAAACTGCTCGTGCCTACTCCGCTGCCTGCGGGATACGAAGGACTCATCACAAGGCATGGGGCGCGGCTCATCCCTTTCCCTCTTCGAAAGGCCCGACTTTTTTCCCTGGATACATCCGAACTCGCTGCCCGCCTCGACGAGGCCGACATGGTCCTCATCCCCACTCCCCACCCGGCTACCGGCACCGTTGTCGCCCTCGATGCCCTCCACGAGCTTATCGGAAGGCTCGAAGGGCTGAACAAGACGCTCGTCATCGACGAGGGGCTCGCCGGGTTTGGAAAGATGGACTCGCCGGTGGAAAAGGCCCTCCGGTCCGACCATGTCCTAATCGTGAGGACCTTTTCGCTTTTTCACGCCCTCGCCGGCCTCCGCCTGGGCTATGCCCTGGGGGGAAAGGGTCCTTGCGATCTCATGACGGGCGTCATCGACCGGGGCGGCGCAAGCACGGTTGCCGCGGCCGGCGCCCTCGCTTCCCTTCGGGACAGGGGGTTCGCCAGAAGGACCGAGGAGTTCCTCCGCGCCGAGAAGGTCTACATGACCGGCAAGCTGGGCCGCGTCAAGGCGATCCGGGTGATCGAGAGGGAGTGCAATTTTCTTCTTGTGGACTTTCTAAAACCGGTGGCTGACCTTCAGGAGCGGTTCCTCCAAAGAAACATCCTGATCGATGTCTTCGAGGACGAAGAGGCGGGGGCGTATATCCGTCTGCCCATGCGCAAACACCGCGAAAATGCGAGGTTTGCGAGGGCGCTGGG
The DNA here is from genome assembly GCA_050011095.1 of Syntrophorhabdales bacterium. Classification (GTDB taxonomy): domain Bacteria; phylum Desulfobacterota; class Syntrophorhabdia; order Syntrophorhabdales; family WCHB1-27; genus JBEKJU01. The sequence goes on along the minus strand of JBEKJU010000163.1, from coordinate 2,800 downwards.
ACGGATCGCGGCCGAGGAGGGGCAATGATCGTTCCGGGTAATCCTGTCCGCCATTTCCATTCGCCCATCGCCGTGGTGGCGACCCTTTCGCTCTTTTTCTGCCTCACCGGGGCGGCTGCCACGTGCTGCCGGGCCGCGTCCCGGGCCGACGCGATAGTGGGCACATGGGTCGTGGCGGAAAAGGATGCCCACATCGAGATATACAGACAGGGCGATGGGTATTTCGGCAAAATCTCCTGGCTGAGAGAAGACGACGAGAAGGTGCATCGAGGCGGCTCTGATGCGTCGACGCAGACGCCGATGCCCGCGCAAGGCGGGGCGCCGGTACGTCAAGGAGAGCGACGAGGAGACAACAAAGATGGGGCCAAGAAGGCAACGTCGTATGAGACACCGCGCAAGGGGCTCGTCATCGTGAGGGATTTCAGGTTCGACGGCAACGCGTGGAAGTGGGGAACGCTCTATGACCCCACCGACGGGAAGAGTTACAGGGGTGTGATCAGCCTTGACGGCAACGACGAGCTTCACGTGAGGGGTTTTATCGGCGTCAGCTTCTTCGGCAGGACCACCATCTGGCAACGGGTGCGATAAGCGCGCGTGAGGCGACGGGCAGTTCCGGCAGGCTATCGGAAAAAAGGTTAAGAGGATTACGCAGGGCCCGAAGGCCGGACAAGGAGCGTGGGGGGTTAAAAATGGGTCCCGATCGAGATAATGTTCGCGTTAATCGACCAGTTGGGGCTTGCGGTACCCCCGTTCGAATAGTGGCGGAACCTGTCCTCCACGAAGAGGTTCCCGTACCGGTACCCGATCCCTCCCTGGAGAATGAAGAGAAGATGCGTCCCCTGCTCCTGGAAGCCGATCGAGGTATAGGCCATTCCCGTTCCGGCCGTCAGATAGAACCCGCCCTTTTCCGTGCGGAGGGGATAATACTTGAGCCCCAGACCCACGCCTAAATCGACACCGGTATTCGGCTGGTTCACATACGCGGTGAAGGGCTCGACGAGCAAGGCAAGCTCCTTCGACGAAAACGGCTTTTCGTACACATAAACGGCCTGCACGAAATTGTAGGGTTTGCCCCCTTCGATCTTGCCGCCCGACCTTCCCTCGTTGTAGGCGGCGAAGCCATAGCCGAGGGAAAAACCATTCTCCCCGCACGAGCCGTCGACCGGGACACCCAACAGGACGATCAACAGCAGGCACGCAACAAAAAACCCCTTCATGCAAGCTTCCCCCGACAACGGCGCACTTCTCACAGGACCCCTCATCGCAATCTTTCCGGCCGTCAAACCTCGGACCTGGCGGGAGTGAAGAGCCATGCCCTTCCTCTGCCTATATTATAATAAAATTGTAAGCTCGGAATCCACACCCATCTTCTCTTTTTTTCGGGGGCTTCCTTCAAAGAGTTGCGCCGGGAGGCACCCCCTGATCCCGAAAGGCGATCGGTCGTGCCTTCGAGCCAAAAGCACGTTTGCTTTTTCGGCCCTGAATAAGTATAATTCTCCCCATGGGAGAGATGACCGAGAGGCCGAAGGTGCTCGCCTGCTAAGCGAGTGTACGGCTTAAAACCGTACCGAGGGTTCGAATCCCTCTCTCTCCGCCAGTTTTTCGGCGACTTTACTCGATTTCATTCTGTGCCTTTTTCCTCTGCCTTCAGGTCGACCACGTTGCCGTCCATGCGCTGTACCACGTCGAGAAGGATCTCCGAATAGGCGTGATAGTAATTGTCGGTCGATCTCCGGTCTTTGTGCCTCATTAGTCTCTGAGCCGTGAGCGGATCGGTCAAGGGCACGATCTGTGTGCAGTACGAATGTCTCGTTGCCTCGTACAGCTTCACATCGAGCCCGCAATAGTTGCGCCATATCTTTGATAGCATCGAGAGAGAGTAGCCCCGGCCTGTTGTCGGATTGACGAAAAGGAAGTCATTGGGGAATTTGCCTTTGACATTCCTCTTCGCGATCTCCAGGGCCTTGTCATTCAGGGGGATGGGCAGCTTGCTCTTGTTTTTAGTCGTCTCGACATAGGTTGAACCGGAGACGGACCTCTCTACCCAAACCGCGCGCTGCTCCACGTCCACGCTCTTCACGAGAATCGCCACGCATTCACCCGGCCTGAGCCCGGTCTTCATCATAAACTCAATGGGGTCCCTGTGGACAAGCGGTATACCCTCCAGGGCTTTCTCCTGGGTTTCGAGACGTATAGCGCGGCGAGGAGTCGCATTGTCGCCCTTGATGATAGGGAAGGGCGGTATCGCCTCCACTCTGCCATTGTCATAGAGCCATGCAAAGAAGGCATGGAGAGCATTGAGCACGTTCTTTCGGGTTTTGATGCCCGGGAGCTTGTGAAGAACCTTCTGCTTGAAGACCGCTATCTCCTCCCGGCCTATGGCCTTCACATCCCATCCGGCCCAGTAAGAGAAGTGATTGCGGTTATAGCCCTTGATCGTGGAGAAATGTTTTGGGCTGAGCTCGCCGGCCTGCAACTCGCCTTCCTTCTCGTCCAGGTATTCTTGAAACTGGTTCTCAAACTGCCTCTCTTGCCTTGCAGCATCCGTGAAATCTTTGGCCTTGAAGGGTACCTTCTTGTTGTTAATAGCTTTGTTGATCTCTTCGAGCTTTTGAACGGCAGTGAAAACACGAAACACCTTGCCGTCGTCGTCTCGCCGGTAGGTATACGTTTTCCCTTTGTAGGCGACGGCAAAAATACCCTCATTTCTAACGATCCGCACGCCCGCAAAAGCTTTAAGCAGGTGCAACTCACCCTTTTTCAGGCATCGATTTGAGATTCGGGGAGGGCCTGTCTCACC
>JBEKJU010000162.1:0-10105 GCA_050011095.1 Syntrophorhabdales bacterium | reverse complement strand
AGGACCGATTGGGCGTCGCTCACGAGGTCGCCTCCGAGGTGCTCCTGCGACATGTCGATGATGGGCCGCCCCACGTCGCCCGGAAGCAGCTTGACGAGCCTCGACATGGCGGGGGTAAATCGCTTGACCCGGAACCGGAGATCGAGGAAGATGGTGGGGATGTTCGTGCTTGCGAGGAAGTTGTTGAGGTCGTTGTTCGTCGCTTCCTCGTCCTCGATCTTTGTCAGGAGCTGCGCGTTGACGGTGGTAAGCTCCTCGTTGAGGGACTGAAGCTCTTCCCTGGAGGTCTCAAGCTCTTCATTCGCCGCCTGAAGCTCCTCATTGGAGGAATGAAGCTCTTCATTGAGGCTTTTCAGCTGCTCGATGTGGCTCTGGAGGTCGTCCCGCGTCGTCGAAAGCTCCTGTTCGAGCTGGCGGACCACCATCTCTTCCATGTCGGCCTCCGGGGATGCGGCATCAGGCTCCTTGGACAGGCTGCCCTTCTCCCTGAATATGATGAGATAGAGGTTCTCCCGCAGTTTCGAGACGCGGATGGTCACCTGCCTTGTCCGCCCGGAGTCGTCCGGGATGCCCGCCCGGACGGAGACAGGCTTCATCTCCTGAGCCGCGCGGTATATCCCGCCCCTGATCCTGTTTCTCACGTTTTCGGGCAGGAGGTCGAGCAGGTTGAGCGTGGGGGTCCCGCGGGGCTGGTGCAGGTACCTGCTCGTGGGACCGTTATTGTAGAGGATGTCGTAGTTCTGGTTGATTGTCACCGCCGCGGGCGCGTATTCCTCAAGGAGGACCTCCTGGCTGAAGGCGGCGGCCGATTGGCGCGGGCTCGATGGCTGCTTTACCGGAAGCAGGAGATGCTCGGAGGCGAAGGGCACGGCCAGGGGCGTCCTCGTGGATGCCTTTGTCTCGATCTTCCGGTAGATGCGGCACTTCTTATGGGCGAGCGTGGCAAAGAGGGCGTTGTTCCTGCCGGGGGATTCGGCGCCTCCGAGAAAGAGATACCCTCCATCTTTAAGGGCATAGTGAAAGAGGGCGATGCATTTCTCCTGGGCGTCGGGCTCGAGATAGATTAGGAGGTTCCGGCAGATAACGAGGTCGAGGCGGGAGAAGGGAGGGTCGGTAAGGATATCCTGTTTGGCGAACACGACAAGCTGCCGTATCTCCTTGTTGATTGTCAGCGTGAGACCGTCTTCCGAGGGCGTGAAGAACTTGGCCATGTAATCCGCCTGGACGTCCGCGGCTATGGTCGCCGGGTATGTCCCCTCCCTGGCTTTCTCAAGGGCCTGGTCGTTCACGTCGGTGGCGAAGACCTGGATCTCCCTCTTCCTGCCGGCGATATCGAGCTCGTGCTGGAGCAGCATGGCGATGGAGTAGGCCTCTTCCCCAGTTGCGCAGGCGGAGGTCCAGACCCTTAAGGGTGAGGCTTCGTCCCCGGCTACAAGCATCCTCGTCACCTCCAGATGGAGGGCCTTCCAGGCGAGCTTGTCACGAAAAAAGGAGGTCACCCCTATCATGAGGTCGGAGGCGAGCAATCGGGCCTCTCCATCGTTGGCCGCGATCATCTCAAGATACGCGCTGACCGACGATAATCCGTGCAGGTACATCCGCCTCTTGATCCTTCGGGATACGACGCTTTTCTTGTAATGGTTGAAGCGGTATCCGGTCTTCTCGTAGATGAGGCGGTAAAAGGGATCGAGGTGCTCGCTAGTGACGAGGCTTTCGGAAGACAGGGCGACCATGCCGGAGGTGTGAAATTTCAGTATCTCCCTGGCAATCTCCTCGGGGATAAGGACTCCGTCGACCTGCCCCGTGCCGAGGGCCGCCAGGGGCATCGCGGAAACTTCAGCCGTCTGCGGGTCCTGGACGAAGACGGTCCCGCCCGCGGTCCTTATGGCGTTCACGCCACGGGCGCCGTCTGTTCCGGCGCCGGAGAAGATGACGGCGATGGCCCGCTCACCCGCATCCTCGGAAAGCGAGATGAAGAACTCATCGATGGGGAGATGCATATGCTTACGGGAAAGGGAGACCACGCGGAAGATACCCTTTTCGATCCTGACCTCCTGCGCCGGGGGGCAGAGGTAGAGCCTTCCGGGAAGGATTTTGAGGCCGTCGGCTACCTGAGAGCAGCTCCGGCAGGAGGCTCTTGTGCCTCGGGGACAGGTGCTGCATGAAGACAAGGGCGAAACCGAATTCATCCGGCAGGGGCGACAGGAAGCGCACCAGGGAGTCGAGGCCTCCCGCCGAGGCGCCTATGCCGACGATGGGGAAGGGTCTGCCAGGGCTGTCGGTTCCGGGCTTAGGAGTCAGTTCCATAGAGCCTCCGTCAAAAAATTATGCGCACGGGTGTCGCCGGCAACGGGTCGGCCGCACGTTACTTGACCAACCTACGGCGGGGAAATCAGCATTATTGTAACACATTCTATTTTGTTTCAGACGGATAAAATCTGGGATTGCAAGGAAGAAAGCGAAGATATGGTCCTGCGCAAGTCCGATAGGTCAAATCCCGGCTTCTACACCGGGGTTGCATTCAAAGCCTGATACCCGCGCCGAAGACGTGGGTGGCGCCTTTGAATGCAACCCCGGTATGACTGTTGCGTACGCTCCGTCCTACCTCGGATAGGGAGGTGGGTAATAGTAATAGCCCGGTGGCGGAGGCGGGGCATAATAGGCCCGCGGCGGCTGCCTGTAAGTCGGTACTTGGTTTCCCTTGCTGTACATGCATTGCAGATAGGAAGTATCGTACCGTCTCTGGAGTTCCCCGGCGGAAAGAGCGCCCTGGTTGGCTCCTATGGATGCTCCACCGAGGAGACCGGTGGCGCCGCCGATTGCAGCGCCGGCACCCACGTTGCCCGTGGCGGCGCCGATGGCCGCTCCCAGTCCGGCCCCCACTATCGTACCGATCACGGCACCGCCGGCAGCGCTCTGATTGGCGGTCTCACCAGGGGACGTCCCCCCGATCTGCGCTTGAGCCCATTGTCTGCAAACCGCATCGTCAGCCTGGAATACCTCGAAGGGCTTGCCTGGGGCGGGGAGCACCGTCACGCTCGGGCCCGTAGGAAGACTTGCGCACCCGCAAAGGGCGGCAAGAACGAAACATAACGGAATAACTCGCCTTCGGTTCATTGTGCTACTCCTCCTTCCCCGGACGTTGTCGGCCGGGGTGTGATCGATGCAGACCGCCGGCATTGCGCCGTCACCCTGCCGCATACGCCGCCCGCTTCGACAAGCGGGATCTTCGCGATGCACATTTCTCTTGACAATGTATACCTGTCGCTCTTGCGCGTCAACTTTCAGGTTGCACCGGCGTGTCGATGGGCACCCACGAAGCAGCTGTGTCAGCGATAGCCCTTTCTCGCCTCCGCCCCTTCCTTTTTATGAGGGGGAAGCTTCATCGGCTACGCCGATGAAGGGGGCGACGCTAGCCCCGATAATTGCCCGTCAAGATCAGCGCCCACGGCGCGTCAGCTTCATGACGGCCCGGGTGAAGCCCGGAAAGTAGTTGTCGAACTGGGCGAGCAGGCGGTCAAGCTCCTGTATCGTCTTCCGCTCGCCCTCCTCTCGGGCCTCGGGACCGTCTTCCGCGACCGTCTTCCGGACTATGTTAGCGGTGCGGTCGTTACCGTGTGATGAAAAGGTGCGGCTCGCCATTTTTCCTCCTTGGGGCAGCCATAGGAACCTTCGGGCCTTGCGCCTTCCGTCGCCCATGTACGGCGCCTGCCCGGTCTTATCCATCTTTTGCAATAACCGGACCCCAGAGCCTCCATTGTGCCCTTCCCCGGCGCTCCACGGCTCTTAAGTATTGTCGGCGGGTTTTCGATAACATTGAGAGTAAAAAGACCGGCCGGACCGTGCTCCAGCAGTCGGTGGGGCTAATTTGACGGTACCGGTGCGAACGCCGGGCGAGGGTGGCCGGGAATTCCCGCAGGCGCGGCCCCCCCTTGCGAAAAGCAGGACGTCCTCTATGGATAACGCGCTTTCCCAAGGTCACACCGTGAAAGGTCACAAAGAGATCCTTATTCTCGAAGACAGCAAGGCCCAGGCGCAAAGACTCGTCGAGATGCTCAGCGGCGAGGGCTACTCCGTCACGGCCTCCGGGGACGGCCTGGAGGGCTTGTATGCGCTCATGGGGTTCGTGCCCGACCTCATCATCAGCGACGTGGGGATGCCCCGGCTCGACGGCTACGAGTTCTGCCAGGTGGTCAAGACGGACGAGAAGCTCGCCCATATCCCGCTGATCCTCCTCACCTCGCTTTCCGAGCCGAAGGACATCATAAAAGGCCTCAGCTGCGGCGCCGACTACTACCTCACGAAGCCCTACAGCAAGAGCCTCCTCCTCTCCATGGTCAGCTCCATTATCGCGGGCGGGGACTCACAACCGCATGCATTCGGCGCCGAGCCGTTCGAGATAAGGACTGGGGGCACGACCCAGCGGGTCTCCGCGAGCCCGCAGCAGGTCGCCAATTTCCTGTTCTCCACGTATGAAAACCTCCTCTCCCGGAACGATGAGCTGAGCGACGCGAGGCGGGAACTCCGGTCGATCAATGACCGCCTCGAAGAACGGATACGGGAGAAGACCCGCTCCCTGGAAGAGGAGGTCATGGAGCGAAGGAAGGCGAACGAGGCCCTCCTGATGACATTGAACGGCACGGTCGTCGCCCTCGCGCGCACCGTGGAGATGAGGGACCCCTACACGGCTGGCCATCAGATGCGCGTGAGCGAGCTTGCCTGCGCTATGGCCGGCGAGCTTGACTTTCCGGAGGACCGGCTGGAGGGGCTCAAGGTCATGGGGATGCTCCACGACATAGGGAAGATCATCGTCCCCGCCGAGATACTCGCGAAGCCGAGCAGGCTCACGGAGTACGAATTCCTCTTCATCAAGGCCCATGCCCAGGCAGGGTACGACATCCTGAAGGAGATACGTTTCCCCTGGCCCGTGGCAACCGCCGTGTTCCAGCACCACGAGCGGCTCGACGGCTCGGGATACCCCCTCGGCATCGCGGGCGATGATATCATGATGGAGTCACGGATACTCGCGGTCGCCGATGTGGCGGAATCGATGTCGTCCCATCGTCCGTACAGACCCGCCCTCGGCACGCCCGCCGCCCTGGAGGAGATCGTCGGCCACAAGGGCCTCTACGATCCGGACGTGACGAACGCCCTCCTGAAGGTCCTCAAAGCGAAGGGCACCATTTGAGTGAGGCGTCGGCAAATAAGCAGCCCCGGTAAGAGCCGCCACGTCGATGGGCTGGCGATATTCACCGCCCGATCATTGATTCATCCGGTTCCTTGCGCACTTCCCTAAATAGATATTTTCATAAGGTCCTTTCATTACGAGAATATTTGTGGTACCCATAAGACTATTATGAGGCGCGTGCTCGCGGAGCAAAGCAATTGGACGCGTGTCGGCAATCCGCTGGCATAGGGACATATAAAGGAGGGCTGGAGATAAATCACTACGATATAGTATTTATCGGCCAGATGGGCGTGGGTAGAATTGTTCCTTTCGAGGCCGCTCCTTTCGTGCAACCGGGCAGTCCGATGCTCTTTGCCGCAATAGCAGCCTCCTGTCTGGGAAAAAGGATTGCCGCGGTGACGAGAATCTCCGGGAGCGAAGAATCCTTCCTGGAACCATTGAAAACAGCCGGTATCGATCTCTTCGTCCAGCCCGGAGAGTCCTACCAATACAGTGTCGTTTTCGCGACCGCAAATGTCGATCAAAGGCAGGGTTTTCGCACCAAGGTCGGAGAACCTTTTGTTATTAGCGACATACCTCCTTTTGAACCATGTCTGCTCCACCTTTGTTGCGTAGGCGTACGCAAGTTTCATCTCGACCTGATGCGAGCACTGAAGGCACGCGGATTCCGTTTGTCGGTGGATATGCAGAGCTTCGTGATCCAGGCGGACCACGAGACGGGGACGGGGGCCACCCACCTTGAAGATGTCCCGGAGAAAAAAGAAATCGTGAGCATGGCCGATTTCGTAAAGCTTGATGCTATGGAGGCGCAAATCTTGACGGGGACCGACGCCCTACGGGACCAAGCCGACATACTGGAAGAGTGGGGATGTTCAGAGACCATCATAACTTGTTCGGAAGGTGCGCTGGCTCGCAGCAAGGGGAAAACCACGTTTGAAAAATTTACCAACAGGAGCACCAGGGGCAGGATGGGTCGCGGCGACACTATTATGGGATCATACCTGGCGCGCAGGCTGGATCATTCTGTCGAAGACTCGCTCCGGTTCGCCGCGGCCCTCACATCTATCAAGATGGAATCCACTGGTCCGTTCAGGGGCTCCCTGGAAGATGTTATCGAGAGAATGGACAGTCCCTTTCCCGGCTGAAGCGGGTGTCTTTTTTCACTTTCCACTGTCCACCGTCCCTGGCAGCGTGCCCTGTCCAACCGGCGCGCGCCCTTTTTGATCGTCGTCGAATATCCTGATGCGGCCGTACTCGCCGTCGTAGCCCGGCCTGATGTGGACCGCGCCGCGCCGGACCCTTTCTATCGCCTCGGCGGTAAGGGGTGGCGACCCGGCCCGAATGTCGGCGAGCGGGGCGTCGAGGAGGACCGTGAACTCGTTTCCCACCGCGGCCAGAAGCCTCATATACGCGTCCTGCACGGTCTTCGTGGCGGGCCCTACGTGGAGCACCTCCGAGATGATTTCGGCCAGCGGGATGGCCGACCGGAAGGGCAGGACGCCAGGCGGCCTGTAGCCATACTCCCTGCCGGAGAGGACCTCGACCCGGTGGGCGACGCCTATGGTCAGCCTTTTTCCGCAAGAAGGGCAGAGATAGTCGTGGCCCTTCGTCTCGTCCGGCGAGTATACGACGCCGCACGTGCGGTGGCCGTCGTAGTGATATTTCCCCTCTTCCGGGAAGAACTCTATGGTCCCGGCGAGGCCCCGCCTGGTCGTGATCGCCTCCGTAATGGCGCGATACGAGATATCCGTGTCGAAGACGGTCGCCTCCCTGCCCATCTTCGCGGGTGAGTGGGCATCCGAGTTGGAGACGAGATTCAGCCCGTCCAGCGCGGGGATGCGCCAGTTCATGGGCGGGTCTGAGGAGAGGCCCGTCTCCAGCGCGTGGATGTGGCCCGCGAGCCCTCCGAAACACTCCTCCAGGGAATCGAATCCCGACGCCGCGCCGAATACCGAGAAATGAGGCGTCCAGGCATGGGCCGGGATCAGCACGGCATCAGGCGTGATATCGAGGGTGATCCTTAAGAGTTCCTCGGCGTCGAGTCCCAGGATGGGCCTGCCGTCGGAGGTGATGTTGCCGATCCGCCCGAGGGCGCGATTAAGGCGCGATGCGGCAGCCATGTCGGGGACGAGGATGAGGCAGTGGACCTTGCGCGTCCTGCCCTCTTTTTTGTAGATGCAGCTTATCTCGACGGAGAGGAGGAAAAAGACGTCCGATCGGCATGTTACCGGTACGGCCGGCCCGGTGCGGAGTTCTTCCCTCAGCATGAACAGACCGTTGCCCGCAGGGTAGAGGGTCCGCGCCAGATCGTCATACCAGCCGGGGTGCGTGAAATCGCCCGTCCCCACGACCGTGATGCCCTTGAGCTGGGCCCACCTCCAGATGGCCTCGGGCACCATCTGCCTGCTCGTCGCCCTGGAATAGCGTGAATGGATGTGGAGGTCGGCGATAAATGACATGAGGGATTATACCGCCATTGGCCCCCGGCAGGAAAGGAAAATGGGTCGCTTGCAATTATTGGGGCTCGCGTCGCCCCCTCCGGCAGCACAGCTGCCGGAGCCTCCCCTTCATAAAAAGGAAGGAGCGGAAGCGAAAAAAGGTGACCGTTGGCTCGCGTCGCCCCCTTCATCGGCGTAGCCGATGAGGCTTCCCCCTCAAGAAAAGGAAGGAGCGGAGGCGAAAAAAGGTGACCGGCTCAGCACCCCCACTATTGCTTGTGGCCGAGTTCCTTCGAGACGCTCTGGGCCGTCCTCGACACCTCTTCTATGACCATCTCCAGTTCCTTTGAATCGACTGAAAAGGAGAAGATCGCGGCGCCGATGCCGGCCACGACCCTTCCGGTGAAATCCCTTACCGGCGCACCGACGCCGGTGACGCCGTCGAGTGTCGCGCCGGGGTCGATGGCGAACCCCTGCTCCCTTATGCGGGCGAGCCACGCCTTGAAGTCCTCTTTGTCGGTAAACGACGTCTTCGTAAGACCGCTCAGAGGGCTCCGCTCAAGCAGTCTTTCAACCTCCGGGCCCGGCAGGTAGGCCATGAGGACGGGTCCGCACATGCCCCAGTACGGGGGGCGGCGGGTGCCCGTCTTCGACGTGAAGCTGATCGCGCTGCCGGCGTCCTCCCTCTTGTCGATGTAGAGAAGCTCGCCGTTATCGAGGACGGCGAGAAAGACCGTCTTGCCTATCCGCCTTTGCAGCTCCGTGAGATGGCGGGAGGCGGCGTTCCTGACCGAGAGCGAATGAAAGACGATGCTTCCCTGCTCGAAGAGCCTCATGCCGAGGCGGTACTGCCGCGTCTCCTTGTCCTCAGCCAGATATCCGTATGTGACGAGGGTCGAACAGAGTCTCAGGACGGTCGCCCTCGGGAGGCCGAGCAGCGCCACGAGCTGGGTGCGCGTCAGCACCTGCCTGTCCTCGTGAAAGGCATCGAGTATCTGCAATGCCCTTTCCAAGGACCTGTTGTAGAAACCCCCTTTGTCCCGGCTCTCCATGTGTGTTCGCTTTCCGATTGGACTTCGGCCCTCGTCGCGCGCGGCCCGCGCGAGCCTTCCGCGGGCCCGTCTGTCGCGCGAGACCCCGCCACGGGGCCGGATGCGCCTTGCGCGGAAGGGAGGCTACGGCTGCGGCCCGACGTAGCGCTCATAAAGCTTTACAGGAGGCAGCTCTTTTGTCAATATGGAATTGGCAAGACGGGGGAGTTTGCTGTATCGGTCGGTCCGTGCCGGCTGAGCGCTGACCGCCGGGGCCGCCTCCGGCTGTCTGTTTAAGTAATCTCTCGATTGTGCCGACAAGGAAAAGGTAGGACGATGGCGCGGCCGCATCGGCCCGGGACGGCCTTCCACGAAGGGGAGGCGGAAAGAGGGCGGCGACGCGCGCCTCCTGAGGAGACCTGAGGGAACCGGAAATGAAAGGGGGACATGAATGAAGACACTCGTGGTCGATGATTTTGCCACCATGCGGAAGATCGTGAAGAACGTGCTCAGGCAGATCGACATCACAAACGTGACGGAGGCCGAGAACGGGCGGCAGGCATTGGACATACTGAGAAAAGACGGGGGCTTCGAGCTTATCGTCAGCGACTGGATCATGCCGGAGATGACGGGCATAGAGTTCCTGAAGGCCTGCAAGGACGATGAATCCATCAAAAAGATACCCTTCGTCATGGTGACGGCCGAGGCGCAGAAGGACAGCGTCATGGAGGCGATCAAGGGGGGCGTCGACAACTATATCGTCAAGCCCTTCACCCCCGACAGGCTGCAGGACGCCATCCAGAAGGCGGTGGCGAGGGCAAAGCAACAGCAGAGACAGTAGGCATAGGCATAAAGGGGGCAGGAAGAATGGATGCAGGATTCGTGAACGCCTATCTGGTTGCCGTTCAGAACGTGTTCAAGACCATGCTGAGGCTCGATATCGCCATGGGGAAGCCTGCCCTCAAGAAAGACAGGCACAGCTCGGGCGACGTGACCGGGGTGATTGGATTCGCCGGTGACAAGAAGGGCAGCTTCAGCCTCGCCTTTGTCAGGGAAGGGGCCATGTTCGTCTACAAGAGGATGATCGGCGAGGATGTGCCGTCGGTCACGGCCGACGTCGTCGACGCCATCGGCGAGCTGACGAACATCGTGTCCGGCCAGACGAGGGTGCAGATCGAGAAGCTGGGCTACAAGCTGAACGCGGCGCTCCCGACGGTGGTGGTGGGCCATAACGTGGAGATCAATTTCATCACGAAGGTTCCCCTCATCTCGCTGCCCTTCACCTACGAGGCCGATGGCGAGAAAGGGCAGGTCTTCCTCGACTTTTCCTTCGAGTAGGCCGTGCAACCATTGGGGCTCGCGTCGCCCCCTCCACGGGCAAAGCACGACCCGCATCGCGGGTGCCCCGAGCCACCCCCTCAGAAAAAGGAAGGACCGGAGGCGAAAAA
>JBEKJU010000161.1:0-9497 GCA_050011095.1 Syntrophorhabdales bacterium | reverse complement strand
TGGTCGACAACTTTACCGGAAGGGCGGAATTCTCCGAAGCCGCCGCCCAGTACACCATCAACGAGGTCTCGAAGATCAACAAGGACGACGGCAATACCGTCGAGGACATCATCAGGAGGTATAAGGGCAAGTGGAGAAAGGCCTTTGCCAGGTATCGCTATAGCGGTCCCGGGGAATGGGGCGACGGGCCGGACCCGCTGGAGGAGCTTTTCAACGACCCGAAGGACGGGCTGGACCCCGACATCGCGCTCGGGACCGTGGGCGAGATCGCCACGAAGATGTTCAAGAGCCCCGAGATGCAGACCTTCTACATGAGGGCCATCCAGACATCGAACGGCCTTTTCCCTCAGGACAGGCCGGGCCCCTACTGGCACATACACGCCCTCGGCCTCATCCTTTCGATGGACGCCGCCGCCATCGTCACGGGCGGGACGCACAGCATCACCCACGCGCTCCTCAGGGCGTTTGAGGACTACGGCGGAGAGTTCTTCGTTCTCAACCAGGTGGAAAAGGTCCTCGTCGACAATAACAAGGCCTACGGCATCAAGCTCAAGAACGGCGATACCATCAAGGCCGATATCGTGGTGAGCGACCTTAGCATCGAGCTGACCCTGGATCAACTCGGAAAGGACTGGGTACCCGACGAGCTTTGGAAAAAGGCGCAAAAACTGAAGGAAAAACCCCCGAGCCTGGATGACAAGGGATACGAGCGCACCCAGCTCCTCTGGGGCAACATCGCCCTCATGGAACCGCCCGTCTACCCTCAGACCCCCGAGCTCGGCATGGTGCCGCGCCTTTACTTCGGTCCGGCGGACCCCGAGTATTTCCTGAGCGGCCGCTATCAGAAGGAGCGATGGGAAAAAGGCATAGCCGATCAGCTCTATCTCCTCGTCGCACCCGACACGCAGTGGGACAAGACCCGCTCGCCGGCCGGAAGGTTCGCCGCTCTGGTCGAGTCGTTCACCTGCCCGTGGCGGCAGTTCCCCGAGAAGGATTGGCTCAGGATGAAAAAGGAGATCGAGTTCAAGATGGTGGAGGAGTGGGGAAGATACGCGCCCAACGTCACCATGGACAACTTCATCTCCGGATGGATCGCCACGCCCGATGACGTCGTCAACAGGAACCCCTGCATGCCCCAGGGTGGATGGGGCGCCCTAGACGCGCATTATGAGTGCTCGGGAAGGCTGCGCCCGTTCCCCGAGGTCTCCAACTACCGCATGCCGGTGAAAAACTATTACCTCTGCTCCTCCGCGGCGCACTCGGCGCATGGCATAGGTCGCGGGAGCAGTTACAATTGCTACAAGGTGATCGCCAAGGACCTCGGCCTGAGCTACAGACCCTGGGAATCACGGGAGATTTAGTGCTGGTTTAACCGAAGGGGTCGTGCCCGATTGGCGGAAAGGCGTTTTCCGCCCCAGGGCCGGAATGAGGGGAACGTGAGGGCGAACAACGAATGCACGGCCTGTGGATTCACATGGGTCTATGAGAGGACGGCGCCGTACGTCGCGGAATCGATGAGACAGGGGCTCGCGGAAGAGATTACGCGGGCGGTCTACAGCGAGCCGCAATTCACGAACGTGGGTCTACTGTCGAACAGGGCCGCCTATTCCGTGACGGATTTCGAATCCCGCTGGTCCGCCCATTACCAGACATTCAAGGAGAGGAGCAATAACCAGGCCGAAAGGCTTCTACCCCTGGCACGAACGTATATAGAATCCGGAAAGACGGAACAGGAGAGAATCGAAAGGGCGTGCATTCTGGCTGCGGCGAGCAACGTGGCGCCTCTGGGCGCGCCTTCGGCGGCGTTTACGTTTCCCGAGGTCACGGCTATCGTGGAGGGCATAACATCGGGGATCGTCATGGGGGATCTCTATGGGACCATCCTGGCTGCCCGCCGGGTGTTCTATGTCACGGACAACGCCGGGGAAGTGGGATTTGACTCACTTGTCGTAAGGGCCGTGAAGGATAGGGGGGCGCGCGTCACGCTGGTGGTGAAGGAGGACACCTTCTTTGAGGACGCGAGGATCAGTGACGCCCGCCACTTCCACCTGGATGAACTGGTCGACGAGATCATCACGTCGCGGGGTTTTCCCGTGCCGGGCATGCTCACGTCCCGCCTCGCGGACGCGTATGGCGCATCGGACGTGGTGATCGCGAAGGGTACAGGCAGTTTCGAGGCGCTCAAGAATGAAACAGCGGGGAAGAGGGCGATTTTCATGCTGAAAGTGAAATGCGGACCGATCAGCAGGGAGACGGGTGTCGAGCAGGGCAGGGTCCTGGTGAAGGTGGAATGATGAAGGTGACGACCCGCTTTGGGACGCCGAATTCTCACAGGCGGACCGGGATCCGCAATTTGCCGGAAGCGGCCCAAGGGAACATGAGATTTAAGCGATAGCTGCGGCCTTGTCGATAGTCCGTGGTGCTATCCAACAAAAGGGGGGCAACATTATGGGACAGTTCATGTTTAAGCGACACGTAAGGGAATTCTGGCCTGAAAGGGATTTCGCGAAGTATCCCGTGTGGTTTGTCGACTTTTCCCACTCCTATCCTGCCTGGACGCCGCTTTTCGAATGGACGTGGATCTTCAACCTTGTCCACGGCCATATCTACGGCTGCAACGAGTCATGGATCCCCGAGACGCGCTCGTCCGACTGGAGGGAAATCGACGGTATGGCCGTCTGCACGGCGACACCCGTGCCCACCCAGGAGGAGGTGGAGTTCAGGCGCAAGAAATTCTACGAATACATCAAGGGGGACTTCGAGCCGAACTATAACGATAAGTGGGAGAAGAGCAAGAGCGAGATGAAGGGGCGCTATGAGGTGTTGAAGCAGTTCAACTACGAAGGCGCCACGTTCTACGAGCTGTACAAACTCTTTAACTTCGCCATCGAGACCCACAAGCGGATGTGGGAGGACCATTTCCACTTTATGTATTCCCTGTATGGCGCCTACTGGTACTTCGAGGACCTCTGCAAGGAGTATGTCGGCATCAAGGAGACATCGACCGAATGGCACAAGCTGGTCCGCGGCTACGACAACATGCTCTTCCGCCAGGACAAGGCCATGTGGGAGCTTCGGAACAAGGCGATAGAGTACAAGATAGACAACATTATATCGAGCAATCCGAGCGACAAGGTTATCGAGGAGCTGAAAAAGACGCCCCAGGGCAAGAAATGGGTCGAGGAAGACCTGGAGCACTTCATGCAGGACCTCGCCTACGGCTGGCGCATGATCAGGATGATGGAGTTTGTCGATCCCACGTGGTGGGAGCATCCGGAAAACGCCCTGCTCCACACGCAGCAGTATCTTATGCAGGACCGCGAGGTCAGGCCGTTCCCGCTCGATGCCATAAGGGAAAGGCTGATCAAGGAGCGGCAGGAGATAGAGCCGCAGATCGTGGCCAAGGCCGAAGCCAATGGGTGCAAGGACATGGAGTGGTTCAAGTGCCTCCTCAGGCTGACACAAAGGACCAGCTCGTTCAGCGAAAGCCACGATTTCCTCTACGAGCACCGGTGCTTCTCCGCCTTCCGGTTCTGCATGCTCAAGATCGGGGAGCGCCTCGCAAAGGTGGGGACGTTCGACAAGGCCGAGGATATGTTCTTCTTTATCCCGGAAGAGCTCCAGACAATGATCGCCATGCCCGAGAACTACCAGTCAGGGTTTATCGCGAGGGAAAGACGGGCCGAATGGACCGCCAACAAGGAGTATCTCACGCGCCCGCCCATTATGGCGAAGGATATCACGATGCAGCCCCATGAGGCGGGCGCCTACATGGTAGCCGCAAAGGATCCGATCATCGCCAAGATCACGGTCGGTGAGTTTGTGGTGCCCGATCCCTCCACCGGGGCGATATGCTTCGGCAACCCCGGAAGCCCGGGGGTCGCGGAGGGCCCTGCGCGCATCGTCTTTAGCGCGGCCGATCTGACGAAGCTTCAATGGGGCGATATCATGGTATGCCCGTCCTCGCAGTCTTCGTACACGCCGGTATTCATCATGTTGAAGGGCGTTGTCTGTAATGGAGGAGGAAGCCTCTCCCACGGCCCGATCGTCGGCCGCGAATGGGACATCCCGGTCGTGGCGAACTGTATTAACGGGACGCAGGTGATCAAGGACGGTGACCGCATCAGGGTAGACGGGTACAAGGGACTGGTCTACAAGCTGTAGCAGGTGGATCGGAGGGGTCGGGGAGAGAGGCCGGCACCCCCCGCCTGGTCCTCGAACCTCGACCCCGGCTCACCTGACAGATTGCGTTATCTGGAGGAGCGTACAAATGAAACGTCTAGAGGGAAAAGTTGCCATAATCACGGGCGCCGGGAAGGGCCTGGGCAGGGTATTTGCCATCAGGTTCGCCGAAGAGGGCGCAAAACTCGTGCTCGTCACGAGGAAAGACATGGAGGGCCTCAAGAAGGTAGCGGACGAGGTAGCCGAAAAGGGCGGCGAGGCCATATGGTTTAAGGCCGATATCACGAGCCCGGACGATGTGAAGAGGATGGCCGACGAGGCCGTGAAAGCCTTCGGAAAGATCGATATCCTAGTCAATAACGCCGCCTATTACTTCGGGGTGGAGCGGAGACCCTTCACGAAGATCCCGATTGAGGAATGGGACCTCATGATGGCCATCAACATAAAGGGGCCCTGGCTCTGCGCGCAGGCCGTCTATCCCTATATGAAGGCACAGGGAAAAGGGAGGATCATCAATCTGACCTCCGAGGTATTCTTTACCGGCTCCAATGGTTTTATCCACTACGTGGCCTCGAAGGGCGGGGTGGTCGGGTTGACCCGGGCGCTGGCCGTGGAGGTGGGACCGGACAATATCACCGTCAACGCGGTAGCACCCGGCTTCACCGACACGGAGGCTAGCAGGACTATCGCCGACGTGACGAAATACGACACCTCGAAAACCCCAATGAAGAGGTTGGGTGTGGCCGAGGATATCGTCGGCGCCGCCCTGTTTTTCGCTTCCGACGACTCCGATTTCATCACCGGGGAAGTCATGCTGGTTGACGGCGGGAGGGCCTTGCATTAAGGAGGGATTATGTACGTGAGAATGACGTTCTTCAATACGAAACCGGGGAAGCGGGACGAGCTTCGCAATGCGTACGTGAATGAGGTAATACCGGCGCACAAGCAACACAAGGGGATCAGGTTTGTCCACCTCCTGGAGTGCATCGAGTCTCCCGATGAAGGCATCTCCATAACAGCCTGGGACACCAGGGGAGACCTGGAGGCCTACGAAAAGGGCGGAGATTACGCGAAGATAATCGCAAAATGCGAGGGGTTCTTGGAAGGCCGGCCGGTGCTCAAGTCATATGAGGTGACCGCCAGCTCCGAACCGCTGATTCTTCGTATCTTTTAATATCCGAACCTGATAGTATGCTTTCTAGAGCGACTTCCAGGAGGTAGCATGTTATGAAGGTTTATGACTGTGTGCCTGGATTGGAGTTCGATGAAGGGGCTGATCTTGCCCAATCGCCCGCCTGGTTTCTCGACGGGACCCACTCCGTACCCGCCTGGACTCCCATGTTCGGGTGGTTCTGGGTCAATTTCTGTCGCCACGGCATGCAGTACGGCGCCGAGTCGCTCCAGATCCCCACGACAAAGGGTTGGGACTGGCGCTTTAAGGACGGCGGCGGCTATCTCACTATAATACTCGTAGAATCGGACGCGGAGAAGGCGGAGCGCAAGGTCGGGTTCAAGAAGGCCATCAGGCCCTTTCTTGAGGACTACGATGGACTTTGGTCAAAATTCGTGGATGAGATGCTCGGGAGGTATGAGAAGATAAAGCGCGTCGACGGCGCGACCGCGACGGGCATCGACCTCCTCGCAAACTTCGAGTACGCCATCGATACGTGCAGAAGGATGTGGGAGATTCACATGTACATGATGTACGGCACGTACATGCCGTACGTGCTCTTTGAGCAGTTGTGCAAGCAGCTCTTCGGTATCGACGATACCCATCCGGTCTTTCTCGCGCTGATGAGCGGCTTCGATAATGAGAGCTTCAGGGTGGACAGGGCCCTCTGGGAGTTTGCCCGAAAGGCAGCCGAGATGGGACTCAAGGAGGTTATAATGGACTCCCCCCCCGCCGAGACCGTGCCGCGCCTGGAAGCGACGGACAAGGGGCGTCAATTTCTCAAAGAGTTCAAGGTGTTCCTCGATCTGAAGGCGGGTTGGCGCATGGAGAGGATGGCCGAGATCAATCTGCCCACCTGGGCGGAGGAGCCCGCCCCGGCCTTCTCCAGAATGAAGATCTATCTCAGGATGGACAGGGATTACGACCTCGACAAGGAGAGGGAGAAGCACGAGCACGAAAGAAAGGAGGCCGAAAAAGAGCTGCTCGGGAGGATCGCGCCGGAACAGCGCTGGTGGTTTTCGGCGCTCTTGAAGATCGCCCAGAATTCGAGTCGCTTCAGCGAAGAGCATAACCACTATCTCGATCTTTACACGCACGCGATGATCCGCAAGGTCTGCGTCGACATGGGGCGGCGTTTCGGCGCATCCGGGACCATAGACTTTCCTGATGACATCTTTTTCCTCATACCCGACGAGGTGAGGCGGGCGGGCATAAACCCCGACCAGTTCAGGCTGCAGGCGACCGTGTCCAGGCGCCGGGCCGAGTGGAAGGGGTGGAACAGCCGGGGGAACCCCCCGGTGATACTGCGAAACGGCTTCGGACTCGACAAGGCGATGGAACTCGTGATCCGCTCGTCCGATCCTATCGCACTGAAGGTCGTCGTGGGTAAGCTCCCCGAAGCGAAGCCGGAGTTAAAGGCGGACCTTCTCGGTACGTGCGGCTCGCCGGGGACCGCCGAGGGGATAGCGAGGGTGGTCCTGGACGAGAACGACCTCGTCCAGATCCAGGAAGGGGACATCCTCGTCGCCGCCAGCACCTCGCCGTCATGGACGCCCATATTCGGCATGATAAGGGGCGTCGTGGTGGACAGGGGGGGAGCGCTTTCCCATGCAGCCATAGTGGGCAGGGAATATGGGATCCCGGTGGTCATGAATGTCTTCGAAGGAACGACGAAATTGAAATCGGGCCAAAAAATAAGGATAGACGCGAACCTTGGGACCGTTGTCGTACTGACGGAGTCTCACGCAAAGTAATTAGGGGGACGACATGTTCTTATATGTCCAGTCATGGGATATGGTAAGGGGAAAAGAAACGGAGTACACGGACTTCGTGCTTCGTACACACCTGCCGACATTACAGAAGCTGGGTCTTAACGTGGTCGGTGCATTCCACGTGATTGTCGGCGCAGGCCCGCGCATCAGCCACGTCATAACCTCCCCCGACTCCAAGAGCCTTCAAAAAGCCCTAGATACGCGGGAATTCCTCACCGTCACGGAAGGGCTCCAGCCGTATATCGTGAACTACAGCAGCAGGATCCTCAGGGACAGCGGCAGGGTGGAGTTGACGTCATACGGCATCGAGCTCGGAACGTGGCGGTTCAATCAGTACTATACGATGATGCCGGGGAGCGAGAAGGACTATGGTGACTTTCTCACGAGGGAATACTTCCCGGTCCTCCTCGGCAAGGGAATAAGGATCAAGGCGGAGTGGCAGGGCATAATAGGCTCCGGACCGAGCAGGGTCCTTCTCGAAGGGGTTGCGCAGCGCATTCAGGATATAGCGGACACCCTCGTGTCGGACGAGTACAGGACCCTCAAGCGTCACCTCCTGGAGTATGTGAGGCAGTATAGCACCCGCATTCTAGCGCCGACCGGACGGGTCGAAATTGCCTTCATTCTGGGGGAGATGACGAAAGCGTTGTGAGATGGTACTGCCGTGGAGTGCCACGAGGCAGGACGAAGCAAGGGAAAAAAGGCGCCCATAGATGGAAAAATCACCACAAGGAGGACAGATGCATGGCCAAGGATAGCAGCATATACTGGAACCCGATCCTGGAGACATTGCCCAGGGAAAGGCTTCAAAGCATATACTGGAACCCGATCCTGGAGACATTGCCCAGGGAAAGGCTTCAAGAACTTCAGGTGAAGAAGTTCCGTCGCATCGTCGAGTGGGCCTATAACAACTCGCCCTTTTACGGGAAGCTCTACAGGGACGCCGGCATAGAGCCGGGGGACTTGAAGACCCTGGCGGATGTGCGGAAGGTCCCGAAGATAGACAAGGGCATGCTCAGGGACGTCCAGAGCAGGCCGCCCTTCCCCTACGGGGACATGCTCGCCGTGCCCCTCTCTGATGTAACGGAGTTTCGCCAGACGAGCGGCACCACGGGCACCCCCGTATATCAGGCGGACACCTGGCAGGACTGGGACTGGTGGGCCGAGTGCTGGGCCTACATCCTCTATGCCCAGGGCTACAGGGATACGGACAGGCTCTTCATCCCCTTCGGCTATAACATCTTCGTCGCCTTCTGGGCCTGTCACTACGCGGGGGAGAAGCTGGGCTGCGAGGTCGTTCCCGGCGGCGTCCTCGACACGGAGGCCCGCATCATGAAGATGCAGGAGCTTAAGTGCACCGCCTTCGGCGCGACCCCGACCTATGTGCTCGGCATGGCCGACACGGCCCGGAAAATAGGCATAGACCCGAAGACCATCGGGATCAAGAGGATCACCTGCGCGGGCGAGCCGGGCGCGAGCATACCCACCACCAAGCAGCGCATCGAGGATGCCTGGGGGGCGAAGGTCTACGACCACATAGGGGCCACGGAGATAGGCGCGTGGAGCTACATGTGCACGGCGCAGAAGGGGCTTCACGTGAACGAAGCCATGTTCCTCGTGGAGATCGAGGACGTGGATACGGGCGAGCTTATCGAGGAGCCGGGCAGAAACGGCAAGATGATCATCACCGCCTTCGACAGGATGGCGAAGCCCTGCATCCGCTTCGACTCAAAGGACGTGATCCGCTGGGCCGACTATGAATGCGAGTGCGGCAGGACCTTCCGCATCATCGACGGCGGGGTCGTGGGCAGGGCCGACGACATCACGAAGGTCAAGGGCGTCCTCCTCGCCCCCACCGCCATAGAAGAGGTGGTAAGGAGCTTCAGCGAGCTATCCGACGAGTACGAGGTCATCGTGACGAAGAAGGGGGATATCGACGACATCGCCCTCAAGATAGAGATCAAGCCCGGCTTCGAAGACCGGAAGGAGTCCCTCCTCGCCAAGCTCAAGGACGAGCTTCGGGTAAAGACGAACCTCGGCTACAAGATAGAGGTCCATCCCCACGGAAGCCTTCCCCGCTATGAGGTGAAGGCGAAGAGGTTCAAGGACATGAGAGAAAAACACTAGTGACGGCCGCGGTCATTGCATGACTGCGTTTGACCGCAACCGCCGCAACAAGGAGGCAAAGATATGGATGAAAGAATAAAGAAGATGGATGAGAAGATAAAGCTCCTTCGCGCCACGGCGGAGGAACTCATGATAATAGGCGGCGACATCGAGGCGGTCAAAAAGAACCTCGTCCGCCTCCTCTCGAGCACCAGGATGCTCGAACTGAACATAAGCGACGCCCTGCTGGTGTAGAGGCGGGTCGC
>JBEKJU010000160.1:0-8027 GCA_050011095.1 Syntrophorhabdales bacterium | reverse complement strand
TTTGGCCGATCGGCGAGGCGCGGAAAGGCCAAATGTACTGGATGTACATGACCTTTTCGCAACGAAGCGGGCGGACAAAAAGACGAGCCAGATGGCCCATTTATTTTCTGACGAGCCCTTAGTTTGAAGGCGCTGCTCCTCCTTTCAGCGTGGCCTATGACGGTCGACGACCCGTACCGGGGGGCGCTTCCGGCCATATTGCCCTTCCTCAAGGGTTATCTCCTCCCGGTCCCCACACGGGAAGCGCGGCAATGAAGCCCATAATCAGCATCGTCGGAAGGCCTAATGTCGGAAAGTCCACCCTTTTCAACCGCCTTATCGGCTACAGAAAGGCCATAACCGAGGACGTTCCCGGCGTCACGAGGGACAGGAACTACGGGGAGTTCGAGTACGGCGGGAAATCGTTCATCGTCATCGATACGGGGGGGTTCGAGCCCGAGGGCGCCGAGAAGATCACGTCCCTCGTCAAGGAGCACATCTACTCGGCCATGGAAGAATCCTCGATGATCATATTCCTGCTGGATGCGAAAGAGGGCCTCCTCCCCGAGGACGGCGAGATCGCGGCAATTCTGCGGCGCTTCAACAAGCCCGTCTTCTACGTCGTCAATAAGGTGGATTCCCAAAAGCGGGAGGCGGAGACGGCCGATTTTTACCGGCTGGGCGTGGAGAAATTGTATGCTGTCAGCGCCGCCCACGGCCTCGGCCTGGGCGACCTCCTCGACGACATGGGCCGCATGGTGGAGCCCGGCCGGGAAGAGGGGGCGGCCGGGGGCATAAAGATCGCCGTCGTCGGAAGACCGAACACGGGAAAGTCGTCCATCGTGAACAGGCTCCTCGGCTCGGACCGCATGATCGTGAGCGACATACCGGGGACAACGCGGGACGCCATCGATTCGATCATCCGGTTCGGGCAGGAGACGTTCACCGTGATCGACACGGCCGGGTTGAGGAAAAAGAGCAGGATCTTCCTTAAGGTCGAGGAGCATTCCGTGATGAGCGCCCTGAGGAGCGTCGAGCGGGCGGACGTAGTCAATCTCGTCATCGACGGGCGTGAGGGCGTCGGCCATCAGGACGGCGCCATAGCCCACCTCATCCTGTCCGCGGGTAAGGGGATCTGCATTGTCGTGAACAAGTGGGATCTGATGGACCGTCACATCGCCCAGGACGACTACCGCAGGGAGGTCAGGACCCGCCTCCCCCACGCGGACTTCGCGCCCGTGATCTTCACCTCGGCCCTCACCGGGGAAAACGTGGAAGACATACTCGAAATCGACACGGCGATCGCGAGGCAGCTCGCGAGGAGGATCGCCACGCCGAAACTGAACAGGGCCTTCGAGGAGTTCACGGGCAGGTTGAGCCCCCCCGTGGTGGAGGGGAAGCAGATCAAGATATTCTACGCGAGCCAGCTCAGGTCCGCGCCCCCCACGTTCGTCCTCTTTTTGAACTACCCCGACCGCCTCCCCGAGCACTACAAGAGATTCCTGGAAAACTCCCTCAGGCAGAAATACGGCTTCCGCGGCGCGCCCATACGGCTCTTCTTCAGGAAGAGGTGATACCGAGTTTCTGGTGGACATTCCCGGTTCTTCTTTGCTATGATAAGCCCGCAGTATGAAATGACAAACGAATGAATCGGCACGGGAGGGCGCCATGAAGAGGACGGGCCTTGGGTTGTGCATGTTTTTTCTCGCCTTTCTCGCCGCATCGGGCTGTGGCGACAAGAACCCCTCCACCATCAGGGTGGGCCTTATCGCGGAAATGACCGGTGATATGCCGGCAGTGGGGGAATCATGCAGGAAGGCCGCTCAACTGGCCGTAAAGGAAATGAACGACGCCGGGGGCCTTCGGGTCGGTGACAGGCAGTACAGGGTCGAGCTTTTCATGGAGGACAACGCGGGAAGGGCCGATCAGTCCGCTTCCTCCGCCCAGAAGCTGATAACGCAAAAGAAGGTCATCGCCATTATCGGGCCCAACGCGACCCGCTACGCGATACCCGCATCCGAGATAGCAGAGAGTTCGAAGGTCCTCCTCATCACCCCGTGGTCCACGAGTCCGAAGACCACCCTTGACGCGCGGACCGGGGCCCCAAAGAAGTATGTCTTTCGGGCCTGCTTCACCGATCCCTTCCAGGGACGCCTCCTGGCCCGCTTCGCCGCGGACAGGCTGAAGGCCCGGAAGGCCGCGGTGCTCTACGACGTCGCATCCGACTACAACAAGGGCATTGCCGAGTTTTTCAAGGAGACCTTCGAGCATAACGGGGGGAAGGTCGTGGCGTTCGAGACCTATACGACGAATGACAGGGATTTCTCCGCTCAGCTCACGAAGGTGAAAAAGGCCGACCCCGACGTCGTCGTCCTTCCCAATTATTACAGCGAGGTGCCCCTCCAGATCCAGCAGGCCAAAAGGCTCGGCATCAACGCGCCGTTTTTGGGAAGCGACTCCTGGGGGAGCCAGGAGTTGACGAAGCTGTCCGGGAAGGACTGTGAAGGCTTCTACTTCAGCACCCACTACGCGCCCGATACCGCGGCCCCTGTCAGCCGGAGGTTCATCCAGGCCTTCAGGAAGGCATACGGCGCCATGCCGGACGACGTCGCGGCCCTCACCTATGATTCCTTCGGCCTCCTCGGGCAGGCAATCGGCGCGGCCGGCAGGATCGACCGGCAGGCCGTGAGGGACGCCCTCGCGCGGGTCCAGAACTACGAGGGGGTGACAGGCACCATGCAGTTCAGGGAAGGGTCGTCCGATCCAATAAAAAGCGCCGTGATCCTCAAGATAAAGGATGGGGCGTTTGTCTACTTCGCGAATGCGAATCCATGAGGCATTGCACGGCCGCCCCTCTTCGTTCGCCCTTTGCCCGTAGGACACCCCGATGAGTTACGTCCTCCAGCAGCTGTTGAACGCGCTCCAGCTCGGGAGCATCTACGCCCTCATCGCCCTGGGTTACACCATGGTCTACGGCATTCTCACCATGATCAACTTCGCCCATGGCGACCTTTTCATGGTGGGCGCCTTCCTTTGCTTCCTCTCCGTGCTGCTCCTGAAGCTCCCCTTTGTCCCCACGCTCCTCGCGAGCATGGTCGGGACAGCGCTTCTGGGCGTGACCATCGAGCGGCTCGCCTATAAGCCCCTTCGCCAGGCCCCGAGGGTATCGGCCATTATTACGGCCCTGGGGGTGGGTCTCTTTCTCGAAAATTTCACCCTCGCCCTGAGCCCCTATCCGAAGCACATCTCATCGTTCGTTCCCGATACTGCGTGGATGCTCGGAGGCGTGTCGATCTCGCTTCTCCAGGTCGTGGTGATCGCCCTGTCCCTCGTGCTGATGGTCCTCCTCGACCTGATGGTGAGACGGACGATGGTGGGCATGGCGATGAGGGCCATTTCGTGGGACAGGGCCACCGCCCCCCTCATGGGCGTGCCCGTCGATTTCATCATTTCCATGACGTTCGCCATCGGGACGGGCCTCGGCGGGGTCGCCGGCGTGCTTTATGGGCTCGCCTACCCGGTCATCGACCCCTATATGGGCATAATGGTGGGGTGGAAGGCCTTTATTTCGGCGGTGGTGGGCGGCATCGGGAACATCCGGGGCGCGATGATCGGCGGCTACATCCTGGGCGCCGTCGAGATCCTGGTTGTCGCGTTCCTTCCCTCCACGTACCGGGACTTCGTCGCCTTCGCCATGCTCCTCGTGCTCCTCGTCTTCCGGCCTTACGGCATTCTCGGCAAGCCCACGGTACAAAAGGTGTGATGATGGTGGGCGGCCTCTTCATGAAAAGACTGGCGGCCTTCTCCCGGACGCTCATGGCGCGGCGGGGCGTGAGGCGCGGCCTCATCGCCTTCGGCTTTGCCGCCTCCTTTCTCATTCCCGCAACCGACCTTCTCGATCAGTATGTCCAGCTCATCCTGATGTATATCGGCATCAACATCATCCTTACCGTCAGCCTCAACCTGGTGAACGGCTATATGGGCGAATTCTCCGTGGGCCACGCGGGCTTCATGGCGGTGGGGGCGTATGTCGCCTCGGTCATCTCGGTCTACCTCTTCCCTGCCTGGTCCGGTCCCTGGCTCTTTCCCCTGGCAATCACGGCGGGCGGTCTTGCCGCCGCGCTCATGGGGCTCATCGTCGCCTTCCCGTCCTTCAAGACCAGGGGCGATTACCTGGCGATCGTCACCCTCGCCTTTTGCATGATCGTCAAGTCGGCCATCGAGAACATCAATGCCCTGGGCGGACCGCGGGGGTTCCTCGGGATGGAAAGGCTGACGACACTGCCCTGGGTCTTCTTCTGGACGGTCGCCTCCGTCTGGGTTATCCGCAATCTCGTTTACTCGCGCTTCGGCCGGGGCATCCTCTCCATCAGGGAGGACGAGATCGCATCCGAGCTGTCGGGCGTCGACACGCGGCGCGTCAAGATGCTCGCCTTTGTGATCTCGTCGTTCTTCGCCGGCGTCGCCGGCGCGCTTTTCGCCCATCTGCTCCAGTTCATCAATCCCCGCGTCTTTGACATCATCAAGTCGACCGATATCCTCATCATGGTCTATCTGGGCGGCATCGGCTCGCTGGGGGGATCGATCATCGGGGCCGTCGTCTACACGGTCCTCCTGGAGATACTGAGGCCCCTCGGGGTATGGAGGATGGTGCTCATGCCCCTCGTGCTCGTGCTTCTCATGATCTATCGACCGACGGGCATCATGGGGCTGCGTGAATTCTCCTGGTTCGTGCCCGGCCACGATCTCTTTGCCGCGCGCCTGTGGCAGAAAAAAAAGGGGGCGGCCTATGGCCCTCCTTGAGATAAGCGGCCTCACCCACCGGTTCGGCGGCCTCGCGGCACTGGCCGATTTCTTCCTCAGCCTCGACAAGAATGAGCTTGTCGGCATCATCGGCCCGAACGGCGCGGGAAAGACGACCGTCTTCAACCTCATCACGGGTATATACCGCCCGACGGGGGGCAGCATAGCCGTCGAGGGAAGGGAGCTTGTCGGCCTTTCGCCCAACCGCATAACGGCGCTCGGCATAGCGAGGACGTTTCAGAATATCCGGTTGTTCAAGGACCTTTCCGTCCTCGACAACGTGCGATGCGCCCACTACGGCCAGGCCGCGTACGGGGCCCTGCCCGCCCTGTTCAGGCTGCCCCGCTGCCGAAGGGCGGAGGCGCATATCATCGACCGCTCGATGGAGCTCCTCACGCTCTTTCACCTCGACGGCCATGCGGAGGAGTCCTCCCGGAGTCTGCCTTACGGCCTGCAGAGGCGCCTCGAAATCGCGAGGGCCCTCGCCACGCGCCCAAAACTCCTCCTCCTCGATGAGCCGGCGGCCGGCATGAACCCCGCGGAGGTAACCCGCCTCATGGAGCTGATCCAATGGGTTCGGAAGGCGTTCGACGTGACCATCCTTCTCATCGAGCATCAGATGCAACTCGTCATGAATATCTGCGAGCGTCTCGTGGTGCTCGACTTCGGCGTCACCATCGCGGAAGGTTCGCCTGACGACATACGAAACGACGGGCAGGTCCTGGCCGCCTATCTCGGCAAGGACGAGACGCCGTGAGCAGCGATACCCTCCTGTCGATAGAAGACCTCCGGGTCTCATACGGCAGCATCCAGGCTGTAAAGGGCGTTTCCTTCGACGTTCGCGAGGGGGAGATGGTGACGCTGGTCGGCGCGAACGGCGCGGGAAAGTCGTCCACCCTGCGGGCGATCTCCGGCATGATCCCCTACGAAGGCGCCATTTCATACAGGGGCCGGGACCTCAAAGGCATCCCGTCCCACCGCATCGCATCCATGGGCATCGCCCACGTACCCGAAGGGCGGGGCATCTTCGGCAACCTCACGGTGCGGGAGAACCTCAGGCTCGCCACATGGCATAGGCGCGATAAGCCGGAAATCGCAAAGGATTACCGGCGCGTATTCGACCTTTTCCCCGTGCTCCGCGAGCGGGGGGATCAATCCGGGGGGACGCTTTCCGGCGGCGAGCAGCAGATGCTCGCCGTCGCGAGGGCCCTTATGAGCCGCGCCAGCCTGATGCTTTTCGACGAGCCCTCCATGGGCCTTGCCCCGGTGCTCGTCCAGGGGATTTTCGCCGTCCTCGGAGAGATCAACCGTGCAGGCGCGACCATCCTGCTCGTCGAGCAAAATGCCCGCATGGCGCTTCGGGCCGCATCCTTCGGCCATGTCCTCGAAACCGGGAACATCACCCTCTCGGGGCAGGGCGAGGCCCTCCTTAATGACCCCCATATCCGCGCGGCCTATCTGGGCTGAACGGGTGTGGCGCGCCGCTCACGAGGCCGCCTTCTCCGCCTCCGCGAGCGCCCTCTCGTAGTCGGGCTCGTTCGTCATCTCCGGCACGATTTCGACATAGCGGATCACATCCGCCTTGTCGATGACGAAAATCGACCGGGCAAGCAGCCTCAGCTCACGCACCAGCACGCCGTAGGCGTTCCCGAAGGAGGCATCCCGGTGGTCCGATAATGTCCTCACCCTGTCGATCCCCTGGGATGAGCAGAACCGCGCGATCGCGAAGGGCAGGTCCATGCTGATGTTGACGATCACCGTATCGGGCGAGAGGGACTGCGCCTTCTTGTTGAATGTCGTCGCCTGGAGGCTGCACACGGGCGTATCGAGGGACGGCGTCACGCTTATGATCTTCACCTTCCCTGAAAAATCGGCAAGACCGACCTGGGTGAGGTCCTTGTCGAGCACCGTAAAGCCCGGCGCCCTGTCGCCGACTTTCACCTCGCCGCCCACCAGCGTCAAAGGGTTCCCCTTGAATGTCACGAGATCTTTTCTCTCCATTTCGCTATCCTCCGTTATGGTATAGAGGAAATATAGGCACGCGGTGGAACGATGGCACGGAAAATGCGGTATGGCCGCATATTCAGCCCGCGCGATCCTGCGCGGCCGAAGGCGTGGGTGGCGGCTTTGAATGTAAGGGCCCGGAAGGAAATAAATGAGTCAGATGGCGAAGGATTTTTGGCCGATCGGCGAGGCGCGGAAAGGCCAAATGTACTGGATGTACATGACCTTCTCGCAACGAAGCGGGCGGACAAAAAGACGAGCCAGATGGCCCATTTATTTTCTGACGAGCCCTAACCCGGTATCATCCGGCGACGGGCCAGAAGCGGCCCTTTCTTTTCATCAATTCCATCGAGACGCCATAGAGCCGCTCCATGGTCCGGGAACTGAGGATCTCCGCGGTCGGTCCTTCCTGCATGACCCTTCCATCCTTGAGAATCAAGACCCTCGTAAAAATGGGCAGGATCTCCTCGGGATGGTGGGTGACGTAGATGAGGCAGGGGAGGGTCCTCTTCTGTCCGACGGCGAGAAGGGCCGACAGGAAGGTCTCGCGGGCGCCGGGGTCCATGCCGGCGCACGGTTCGTCGAGGATGAGCAGATAGGGCGCCGCCATGAGGGCGCGGCAGATGGCCACCTTTTGTTGTTCACCCTGGGAGAGGGTCCCGAAGGTCCTTTCCGCCAGATCACTGCATTCGAGTTCCGCCAGCCACTGTCCGGCTGCCGCGAAGTCGCCCGATCCCGGCTCCTCCCACGGGGGGGGCCAGAGGCCGACCTGGGCGTACCTTCCCGACACGACGGTGTCGAGGACCATCTCGCCCCGTGGTATGTCGCGAAGAAGGGTCGATGTAACCCACCCGATGCTCCTTCGCAGCGTCCCGAGGTCGATTCGGGCCTCCCCGTTCCGGTGTACCGTGCCGCCGGCGTTGGGCCAGAGATACCCGCAGACGATCTTGAGGAGACTCGTTTTCCCTGCCCCGTTGGGCCCGAGGATGGCCCAGTGCTCACCCTCCCTCACGGTCCAGGAGACATGATCGAGGATCCGCTTTCCGTTCATCCCGTGCGTCACGTCCTTGAGTTCCAAAAGGGGAATGTCCATTGCCCTCATCTTTTAGGGCTCGTCGTGAAATAAATGGGCCATCTGGCTCGTCTTTTTGTCCGCCCGCTTCGTTGCGAAAAGGTCATGTACATCCAGTACATTTGGCCTTTCCGCGCCTCGCCGATCGGCCAAAAATCCTTCGCCATCT
>JBEKJU010000159.1:0-9391 GCA_050011095.1 Syntrophorhabdales bacterium | reverse complement strand
AACAACAGCCATAAGGGGGGGATTAGTTTGAAAACCGCTGTCTCGTGCATTCTCGCGGCCGTGGGGCTCGCGGTTCTGTCTTCCTTCCCGGGCCGGGCAGTGAAAATCACGGCGAAGGAGCCTATCATGCAACGTATCCTCACCGTCGCACTTCTCTTCCTGCTCACGTTGACAGCCATGGCCAGGGACCTCGGCACCTTCGGCACGGTCTACGACATCGTCGAGAAGGACGCTCTCAAGGAACTGGAGGAGAAGGCGAAGTCGGTCAATTTCTCCAAGGCGGTGGATAGAAACGCCCTTGTGAAAAAAGCCAGGAATTTCACTCCGGAGGACGTGAAGGAGACGAAGATGATCGGCCCCGCCCGGAAGGACCGCACGTTCCTTGTGGACATGACTTACACCCTTGAAAGGGACATCAAGGACGACAAGGGGAACATCGTGTATCCGGCGGGATATAGGTTTAACCCTCTCAGCTACGTAGCGTATCCAAGGACCCTCGTCATCCTGAATGGGAAACAGCCGGGACAGATGCGCTGGTTCGAGAACTCACCCTACGCCAAGGACGCTCAGGTAACCCTTCTTCTGACGGACGGCTCCTACAGCGAGCTTTCCAGGTCCCTCAAGCGCCCCGTATTCTACGCGAGCATGAAGCTGATCGAGGCGTTCAGGATCCGGGCGGTGCCGTCGGTGGTCCGGCAATCGGGCGCCTACATGGAAGTAACGGAAGTGCGGATACCTCCCAAGCACGTTGGGCAGGGGACAATCGGACATCGAAAGGTAATTGATGGGAGAGACCGAGGCCCACCGGGCTCATCCAGGCGCCTTTGACACCATCACCTTGCACGGCCCGTCGAGAAAGTCTTGCAATAGCCTTCATGCCGGTATTGGGTTCTTGGCTGTTGACGCGTTCCTCGATACTGCCGGGGAAAACGATTTGCCCGGTTGCGTATAGCCACTTGCACGCTTCGATTAAAAACCTGCTCAGTCTCTCTACGAAGTCCCGACTTTGCGCGGGAAACCCCGTCAAAGTGACGAAGAGGGGTGACAAATTGCAGAAGGAACAGAAGAAAATTTTCCGAGGCCGTGCCCGTTAGTCCATAAGGTGGTTCTGGAGGATCTGGCAGCTTTGGAAATAGGCGTCCACAAATGCCGCCGCAATGCCTGTCCGCCTTTGGAACGGGCGTATCGGCGCTTACACTGCACGGCGAGGGGCTTTCGCTCTGGGGCAGGGCGAAGACCTATGGATATCTTCGATTCTTCACCAGCCTCTTCGAAGAGGCCCGGGGAGATGGTGAAGTGGAAGTGGATGCCTAGCAAAGAGATGTCATAGACCATGTCGGCGTGGACGCGCCATCGGGACCGGTCATGATGACGGGGGGCGGAGAGTCTCTTCACCCGGGCCAATCGCGGGATTTCGTTCATGGATTACCAGGCGTCGCTAGAGGGGGTGGGGCCAAACGCAATTTGTGTGTTGCCCAAACGGACCGATGAGAAGTAGACTCCTTCTACTGTGATGTTGGGACTCTTTCTCCGGGCCGGCCTATTTAGGGGCTGTTTCCTCACAGGTGCGTGCCTTTCCATAGCGGCGTGTACTATCGTCGAGCTTCCTTACCACGTAACCAAGGGTGCGGTGAAGACCGCAGCCTATGTGGTAAAGGGAAGCTACGAGCTCACCGCCGGCACCACGAAAGTCGTGTACCGTATCGGGAAATTCACTTTCAAGGCGGTTAAGGCCCCCCTTGAGTGGCCCCTCACCAGCAGCATCGGGACGATCGATGGGCTTTCCCCGAACGAGGCCATCAGTCAGGGGCGCGTGAAGACCGCACCTTACACGGTCAAGGGGAAGACGTACTATCCCATGTCGATCGAGGAGGCGCAGACCTATCGTGCAACGGGCACCGCTTCCTGGTATGGATATGAGACTTCCCGAAGTAAGTACGGCCATATGACAGCCAACGGGGAGGCTTTTGATCCTGAAGGCTTGACGGCCGCACACAAGTACCTGCCCCTTCCGACCCACGTGAAAGTCACTAATCTCGAGAATGGCCGTTCCATCATCGTCAGGGTAAACGACCGGGGTCCTTTCCCGAGCGATCGCAACCCGTCATCGAGCGAGCGTATCCTTGACGTCAGCGCAAGGGCGGCAAGACTGCTGGGATTTTATCATAAGGGACTTGCGAAGGTGCAGATCGAGGTCATACAGCTCCAACAAGGGTGACGGCGGAGGTCGGTAGTAACCCCCTCTCTTCTGGTACCTGCCGGGGCACTTTCGCCGCCCTGACGCCCAAAGGACAGGTCTCCCCGGACAAGCACGTGCAACCTCCCACGCGCAGCGCCACCGTATTCACTCTATTCTTGCCGCAATCGGACAAGACAACCGTTCCGTTTTCTTGATATCATCGAAGAAGGCAGCCACTGGTGTAGTGTCTTATAAATGACTGGTGTTATTCTTTTTCGTTTTGCGGACGCACAGCGGTATGCAGCCTGCCTGAATTTTTTCGAGAGTTTGCTTGCAACTGGTGAGTTTCTCCACGATTGATTCCACGGTTGCACTCCAGACGAAGGACTTGGGGTTTGCTTTCTTGGCTTCCAGATATTCCTCAATGGCAGCAACGAGATCGGCAATGCCGACAAAGACGCCGGGGCATATGCGTTTTCCCGTCAGTTTTCCAAACCAGCGTTCCGGTAATAGTGAAGAAAATTCTACGTTGCCGGTTGAAAGCCGGCAACCTACCTACCCGTCGAGGACATGCCTAATGATTCTCGCTATTTCCCTCTTCGTCAGGGGTTTCATGGCGAATGCCCTGATCCCTGCTATATTTGCAGCATCGGCATCGACGAGATGGCTGAAGCCAGTGCACAAGATGATAGACATGTCGGGTCTGATAGCGAGGATCCTTTTCGCAAGCTCAACACCTGTCATTTCGGGCATGGTCTGGTCCGTGATGACGAGGTCGAAAAGGGAGGGGTCCTTCTGGAAGAGCGAGAGGGCCTCCTTGCTGCTCATGCGGGATGTCACCTCGTAGCCGAGTCCGGCAAGGATACCTTGGCCCATCTGGACGAGGGCCTCTTCATCATCGACGAAGAGGATGCGCTCATGTCCCGTGGGGACTGAAGCGTCTTCGGGTTCTTCGCTCTCTCTCTTTTCCGCAATCTTCGGAAAGCATACGGTGAAAGCGGCGCCTTTGCCCGGCTCGCTTTCGGCGGTGATGTGCCCATTCGATTGCTTCACGATGCCGTGGACCACGGACAGGCCTAGCCCTGTTCCCTCTCCCACCTTCTTTGTCGTAAAGAAGGGATCGAAGACCCGATGGATGATGTCAGGTTCCATACCGATGCCCGTATCGCGGACCACAAGCTTCATGTAGAGTCCCGGCGTCATGCCGCGATCATTCCCATGGGACGGAGCGACGCTGAAATCGGAGAGCTCTATGTCCAGCACCCCGCCGCTCTCCCGCATCGCGTACACAGCGTTGGTGCAGAGATTCATGAGGATCTGTCGGATCTGCGTGGGGTCGCCGAGGATCAGCCCCGACTCGCTCACGGTGTTGACCCTGATGCTTACTGTTGTCGGCGTGGTAGCTCGCAGGAGTTTGACTGTGTCCTTGACGATGGCGCTCAGCAGCAGAGGTTTCTTCTCCTGCTCTGTCTTTCGGGAAAAGGTCAGCAAGTGCTGCACCAGTTCCCGGCCTCGGATGCCTGCCTCCAGGACCCTCGCTATGTGGCGCTCTTCCCGGCTCCCTTTTTGAATATGGTCGGCTGCCAGTTCCGTAAAGCCGATGATCGCCGCAAGGATGTTGTTGAAATCGTGGGCGATGCCTCCGGATAGAGTGCCCAAGGCCTCCACCTTCTGGGCCTGGCGAAGCTGGGCTTCGGCCTGCTCGCGCTCCGCCGTTTCTTCCTTCAGCCGGTCGTAGGCTTCGCGCAGTTCCCCCGTGCGCTCATCCACACGCTGTTCAAGTTCTTCGTTTGCCTTCCGCAGTCCCTCCTCCGCACGTTTGCGATCTGTGATATCGACATTCGACACCAGCACTTCGAGTATGCGGCCGTCATCACCCCTGCGTGCAAGCCATCTGCTTTCAACCACTATTTCAGACCCCTGCTTCGTTGTGTGCGTGAGCTCGCCCGACCACCTGCCGTGCTGTGCGAGCTCTTCGTTGATCTCATCAAGGGGCTTTGAAAATCGAGCGCCGAGAAGCTCGTGGGAAATGTGCCCGAGCGCTTCCTCCGTGCCCCAACCGTATAACGATCGGGCGCCTTCCGACCAAAAGGTGATCGTGCCGTTGTAGTCCCGCACAATTATGCCGTCGGGGGTGAGGTTGATGAGGGCGGCCTGCCGGCGGAGATCATTCTGAAGGCGGAGTGTTTCGAGAATATGGCCGCTTTGCGCTGCCATCCATTCGACCACGCGGAAATGCTCGTCCGTCCACTCCCGAGGCTGGTCGCTATATATCGTCACGGTTCCGGAAACACATCCCCCAACGCGAAAAGGGGCCGCAAGCACCGCTCGGAAGGAAGGGCGACCCGGAAAACCGAGGATCGACAGGTCCGGCCGCAACGAGACGTCGTTCAGCGCTGCCGTCCGCTCCGTTCGTATGACAAGCTCGGTGAAGGTGCGCTCCACCGGTCGCGGGGCCGGATTAACGGGGGCGCCATTAAAACTTGCACCCGCCAGAACGACGAGCATGTCGCCCTGGATCTCGTGGATTGCAGCACTCGCACCGTCATCGAAAATACCAACCGCAGCAACGCAGATGTCGTGGAGCACCGTCTCTTCGGCCCTCTGCAGTCGAGCGGAATCGAGAAGTGACTCGAGTATCGCCCCGCGGCGCGACAACTCCACGTTGAGCGTGCCGATTGTTTCGGACTGTGTCTGCAGTTCCTCGTTCTGTTCGGCCATTTCTACCGATTGTTGTTCCAGTTCCTCGTACTGCTGGGACAGCTCGCTCGCCTGCGCGCGGACCTGTTCGTTCACCACCCTCAGGTCGTGCAGCGACTGATCTAGGCGGTCTCTGAGGTTGATGATAAGCTGCACGATAAGGGCGCCGATACCGATGTTGAAGATCGTTGCCCAGAACGTCGCCCAAACTGCCGCAGGAGGAAGGGCTCCGACGGGCAGGATCCAGAATTGCTTGATCGTGTCCCCGATGACAAACAGAAGGGCCATGCACCAGAGAGCGAGTCGGTCCCGTGTCCAGACGCCGATCAACAGCGGAATAGTATAGGTGAAAGGGAAGATGAATGCGGGGAATGTGCTCAAGCGTAGCCCGAGCCACACGACGACAAGAACCGCCGAGGCTGCCAGACCTACGGGCCTAGGGGGTTTGGCGAGAACGTCGGACCGATCACTTATCATGAGTCTTGCCTCTTTCGGTACACACTTCGCCGCTCCCGCGTGAGGTCGGGCGGTCCGAGGCCCTGCTCGGCCTTGCCCGTGACAAGAAACCCTCCGGGCCTCATCACCTCGACAACACGGCGCCAGAGTTTTGTGGCGTCTGCCGTATTGAAGTAAATAGCCATATTCCGGCACAGGACCATATCCCACGGGCCGGCCTCGACGCTGCGCAGGGCATCGGCCACCCGCCATTGGGTGTGATCCCGCAGCATTCGTACAGGTTTCAAACAACCGCTCCTAATCTCCTAGAAATATCTGCGGCGAATGTCTGGAGGCATCTCGCTTGCCTCTCGGTACTCGCCGCGCGACGCCTGTTCGACCGCATCCGTGCGACAGTCGGTGCCGAGAAGCACGCACCGTTCGAGGAGACCATGTTCCGCAAGCAAAATGGCGACGCTATAAATCTCGGCTCCGTTCGAGCAGCCAATGCTCCAGATCCGCAAAGGGCTGTGGACGCTTGCCCGGAGCTCGGGAAGCACCAGGGCACGGAGTGCGTCGAACACGTCAGCATCACGAAAAAATTGCGTAACGCCGATCAGGAGCGAGCTGACGGCGACCGATACGAGATCCGTCCGATGTGAGAGTAACGAACGGCAATCGGCAGGCGACTTGACCTTGAGGGCACGCATACACGCCGGCAGACGCCTGAGCAACGAATCGCGACCATATGCGAAGGGATCCAGACCGGCACTCGCGAGGATCGAGAGGACGATCTGCTCCTCGTCTGGTTTTGAGCAATTTGCGGTACCGCCTCTATGTCCATGAAACAGCTGTGGTGCGAGCCCTCCCTGCGTCCGTGAGGCCACGCTTGGCGACCCTGCAAAACAGATATGGCTGATATCAAGATCAGGTATCATTTTGCAAACAAAAAACCATGCACCCGATAAACGTCCGGAGAAGAACGGTTTACCACGGTCACGGAAACAGATCAAAACATGGTACGTGCAGCACGGGTAAGTCGGCCTGCGCATTTGTCCCCGATTACATACGTCCTCTGGTCGGCTTCATCCTGCCGAAACCTTGCACAACCAGAGCTGGGTGCCCTGCGAAGGGCACTTGTTAAAACCCCCAAGTAAGATCTTGTCCGACGCCAAGAACGCGGTGGTGCCTCCATGCCTAACGTCTCAACTTCCCCTTCTTGCATGGCCGTTGCTCGCCCCTTGCCGATGAGGGGCAATTCTCGGAAAGAGGAATTCCCCCCGTACCGAACACAGCCGGGTGCACCCCAGGCGCTGGACGCCCCTCCTCCCACGTCTCTGCACTGGGGCTTCAGGAACCATTGTTCTATCATAGGTCAATAGGTCTCTCGGTGTAGGCGCCATAATCCGGCTGCATGGGCACATATGTCTCACTCACTAAGGGAGACGACATGATAAAATCGGCTGCTGCCTGGTTGTAGGCGATGGGCACATTGTAGAGAACTGCGATCCTCAATAAGGCCTTCACATCCACGTCATGAGGATGGGGCTGCATCGGGTCCCAGAGAAATATGACCGCATCGGTTCTGCCTTCAGTGATCATGGCGACCAACTGCTGGTCGCCGCCCAGCGGCCCCGACTTCAACCGCTCTATTTGACAGGGTGAAAAAAGCACGGGACAAAGCCAAGGCGGAGAGCGGAGTGCTCCAGGCCCAGCGGCGCATCCTCGCATCACTCCGAAACAGGACGTTCTTCAACCTGGC
This sequence comes from Syntrophorhabdales bacterium, assembly GCA_050011095.1. Lineage (GTDB taxonomy): Bacteria > Desulfobacterota > Syntrophorhabdia > Syntrophorhabdales > WCHB1-27 > JBEKJU01. The sequence goes on along the minus strand of JBEKJU010000159.1, from coordinate 2,315 downwards.
CGAGCTCAACGCAGCCACCGCGGAAGAGGCGAAGAAGCTGAACGGGAGGCCCATGACCGGCATCAAGAAATCCTGTTACGACCTCTACCTGGAGATCGACAAGCCGGCGCTGCGTCCGTTGCCGAAGGAGCGTTACAGGATCACCGCCTGGAAGAAAGCTACCGTCCACATCGATTATCACGTGGATGTCGAGAAGACTTACTACAGCGCTCCCTGCACCCTCATCGGCCAAACGGTCGATATCAGCTACACGTCATCATTCGTGGAGATCTATCACCGGGGCAAAAGGGTTGCCTCGCACATGGGGGTCAATAAGCCGGGCGCCTTCATCACCACAGGCTCCAGATGCCTCATGATCATAAGAGGTTCCTCGAATGGACGTCCGAGAGGATCAAGATCGGACCTAATACGAGAATGCTCATGGAGGCGATCACGGAGCACAGGGAGCATCCGGAGCACGGCTACCGGAGCTGCCTGGGTTTGATAAGGCTCTCGAAGCTCTATGAAGCCGAACGGGTTGAGCAGGCGTGCCTGCGGGCGCTCGATCTCAAGGCGTATAACTACAAAAGTGTGAAATCCCTTCTATAACGGGGAATGGAGAAGCTGAACCCCGAGGCGAAGCAGAAGATCATCCCCCTGCACTCCAATGTGAGGGGTAAGAGCTATTACGGGGAGGCGGACCATGATTGAGGCAACGATAGAGAAACTGCTAATTATGAAGCTTCACGGCATGGCGGAAGGGCTGAAGGAACAGATGAATAATCGTCAGTACAGGGACTCGGGCTTTGAAGAAAGGCTCGGCCTTCTTGTAGACAAGGAGAAGCTCCACAGGGAGAACAGACAGCTCAAAATCCTCGCCTCCCAGGCCCACTTCCGCCATCCGTCCGCCTGCTTCGAGGACATCGACTTCCGGGCGCGCCGGGGCATTACGAACGACGGGCCGGCGTCGGCAAGACTTACATCGCCTGCGCGTTGGGAAACAGTGCCACTAGACAGGACTTCAGCGCCCTCTGTGTCAGGATGCCCAGGTTGGCCCAGGAGCTGAAAGTAGCCCGTGCGGACGGCAGCTACGTGAAGCTCCTCCAGCGGCTCCAGAGGATGAGGCTGCTGATTATTGACGATTGGGGACTCAACCCCTTTACAGACAAGGAGAGGAGAGGCTTTCTCGAAATCATGGAGGACAGGCATCAGGTGAGATCGACCATCATCGCAACTCAGCTTCCCATCGACCTAAGGCACGACGTGATCGGTGATCCGACCCTTGCAGACGCCATCTGCGACAGGATCGTTCATAACGCTCATAAGATCATACTGACGGGGGAATCAATGAGAAGGACGCACTCAGGATTGGCATGAGGTCGAACACTCTTATAGAGTAAGGGCGGCCGGGGACGGAGAGCCGGAACGGCCGTTCGGACAAGATGGACGGAGTGTTCGAGGAAGTTGGATTAGGCAAATTTGCCCGTGACGACCTGGGCAGGAAAGTTCATGACGCCCTGGTAAAGGAACACCTTTCCGATCAGCTCATCGGGCATATCGCACGGGATGGCACGGCCATCGCGGAGAATGAGAAACCATTCAAGAAAGAGAAGAAGGAAAAGGCTCCAAGGAAAAGGGGCAAACCGAAGGGAGTGGTCCGGGTCAAGGAAGAAACCCGTTTGTTCCTCCAGATCAATCAGTCGCCTGCGGAAGCGTTGCGCGATATCCCCACCCGCTGTGATGTGGGAAGCAAGACAAATTCCAAGGGATACAAGGAAACATGGACGGGGTACAAGCTCCATGTCGACACCACCGAGAGCGGATTCCCTGTTACCGCCGTGCTTACCTCCGCCTCCCTTCATGACAGCCAGGTCGCCATCCCGATGATGAAGCTGACCTCACACAAAGTAACCTCCCTCTACGACCTCATGAACTCGGCCTATGATGCCGCACCTATTTGGGACTTGAGCAGGTCATTGGGACATGTCCCCATCATCGATAGAAATCCCCGCCGGGGCGAGGTTATCCCCATGGCTCCTGCCGAAGCGTTCCGGTACCATGAAAGAACTGCGTCCGAAAGGTTGAACGCCCGCTTGAAGGAAGAGTTCGGCGCACGACGCGTCATGTTAAGGGGACACAAGAAAGTGAGCCTGCACCTCATGTTTGGGATCATTGCCCTGTTTGCCGATCAGTTGATGCGGCTTACCCTTTAGATCCAATACTGTTCACTTAACGTAGTCTTTGTGATAAAATGTGCCATCCTATCCAAGTGAGGAGCAAAGATGGCGCGAACTGTTGCAGAGCTTCCGAAGGGAAACCGCATTACGGATTTTATC
>JBEKJU010000158.1:0-8076 GCA_050011095.1 Syntrophorhabdales bacterium | reverse complement strand
CTCCTCGTAGGTGTCGCCGTAGGTGACGAAGGTCGTCGGTATCTTCACCTTCCTCAGGTAGCGCTCGGCAAGTGCCCCCAGTGGGTCGGGCGTGACATCGACATCGGGCCAGTACACCTTGCTGCCGATGGAGAGATGATCCATGACGAGCATGCCGCCTGTGTCCTCGATGATCCGGGCGATGGCGATATCGTCGACCTGGTCGCCGATGAGCATCACCCTGGGGCCCGTCCTGCCTGACGGTCTTTCCCTATTTTGCACCTCCTTGGTGACGTTCTCCACGAGGACGGTCGATTCCTCGACGGGCAGGCCCATGGCGGCAACGAGGACCTTCATCATCTCGGCCCCGGAGATGAGGGGGGGATCGCTTTTTCTCAGGCTGTAGAGCCCCCTCATGGCGCGCCTGTTCTTGTTGTGGACCTCGATCGCCCACGAGAGGTCCTTATCGGTGATCTCGTACCCGATAAATTTCTCGAGGCTCTTTTTGAATACACCGAGCACCGATCTGAAGAAGTCCAAAGAAGGGTCGTCCGTGAGGTGGGGAACGTTCAGGAAGTGCCAGTAGGGCAGGTTCAGGTTGTAGCTCCATTCATTGTTCGTCTTATCGGTAGAGTCACACTGATGGGGCATCACCATGCCGTCCAGGTAGTCGAACCTGCCTTTCAGGGCCCCGTCGAAGACGTTCCGGATGAAGGGGCAGACGATCGTCTCCATGTGGGCGTCCGCCTTCGTGACGGGCTCTGCTACGTTGCCCTTCAACCGGACGGGGACAACGCCCGCGGCCGTCAGGATCTCGACGGGGCCCAGGGCGGAGAGGTAGCCGATGATCTTTTTGCCCGCGGCCTTTAACTCCCGCGCCCTCGCACCGTAATCCGTATAATACTTTTCCGCTAATGCCAGTCCGTCTGTCTGTAACTGTGCCATAGTCATTCCTCTCAAAAAGCCCCGCTTCTCCGGGGCGTCCTTATGATTATGTGCCGAAAGCGACACGTCGGGGGGGGCGCAAGCTGCCCGCTCCCCGGTAGCACTACAGCTATCGGGACACCCGCAAGCGCGACCCGCTGCGTGGGTACCCCCCCCGGTCGCCCCCTCCGTCAGCGGAAGCTGCCGGGGCCTTCCTCCTCACGGAAAGGAAAAATCTGGAGATGTGAAGACGCGACCATCAGCCTCCTATACGTGGTCTTTCCACATACCGTACTTTTCCCTCAGTATCCGGTGCAGGATCTTGCCGGCGCCCGATCTCGGCATCTCATCGTCCTTGATGAAGACGATGTTCTTGGGTACCTTGTAGCCTGCGATCTTTCCCTTGCAGAAGCTTGAGATCTCTTCAGGTGTCGCGGTTTGACCCTCGTGGAGCACGACGACCGCCGTCACCTGCTCGCCCCATTTCTCATGGGGTATGCCGATGACCGCCACGTCCTTGACCTTGGGGTGGCCGCCCAGGGTGTTCTCCACTTCCGAGGGGAAGATGTTCTCCCCGCCGGAAATGATCATGTTGGCCTTCCTGTCAACGAGGTAGATGAAACCCTCTTCGTCCCTCATGCCCATGTCGCCCGCGCTGAAGTATTCGCCCTTCAGGGCGGAGGCCGTCTTCTCCGGCTCCTTCCAGTAACCGTCGAAGAGCATGGGGCTCCGGGAGTAAAGCTCGCCCACCTTGTTCGGCTCATTCACGAGGTTGCCGTCATCGTCGTAGAATCTGATCACATCGGAGCCTATTACCTCCCTGCCGCAGGAACCGAGCTTTGTGAGCTGCTCGTGGGGCTTGAGGACGGTGACGATACCCGCCTCGGTCGAGCCGTAGGCCTCATAAAGCTCGGAGTTCTTGAACATCTCGACGATGCCAAGCTTCGTATCCCGTCTCGCGGGAGCCGATGAGATGAGGAGCTTCTTTACGGAGGTGAGGTCGTACTTCTTCTTTACCTCGTCAGGGAGGGCAAGCATCATGATATAGTGGGTGGGGACGAGAGAGGTGAAGGTGACCTTGTGGTCCGAGAACGTCTCCAGGAGGTCCTCGGGGTTGAAACTCACCATGTTGTAGCACATGACCGTACCCCCTACCCAGGTGGCCACGTAGGAGTAGAAGAGGGAGTTCACGTGGCAGCAGGGCATGACGAGGAGATTGACATCGTCGAAGTTGAACTGGTGATCGAAGATCATGATGAAGTACTGGGCGAACAGGGAGGCATGGGTCTTCATGACGCCCTTCGGTTTTCCCGTGGTGCCCCCCGTGTACATGATGACCCAGACGTCTTCGGAGTCCACCTGGGTGGCGGGCTCTTCCGGGCTCGATTTCGCGAGGAGGTCTTCATAGGAGAGATAGCCGTCGAACGAGGGGTTGTCCACGGCGAAGGAGATGTAATTCTCCACGGTCGACAGGTTCTTTTTCATGCCGTTCACATGGTCCACCCACTGGTCCTGAACTATGAGGGCCTTGGCCTCGCAGTGGTTGATGATATACTCCATCTCGGGCCCCGACAGCCTGAACATTATGGGGACGCAGATGAACCCCCCCTTTGCGGCGGCCGTGTATATGTCCATCCATTCAACGCAGTTGTACGCGAGCGCGGCAAACCTGTCCCCCTTTTTCAGGCCGAGGCCGGCCAACGCGTTGGCGAGCCGGCACGACCGCTCGTTCCATTCCTTGAAGGTGTAAGACTTGTTCAGGTCCTTGACCCCCACCTTGTTGGGCCACTTGTTGGCGTTCACCCTCACCACGTCCTTCGCTGTCATCCAGTGTCCAAGTTTCATGCAAAACCCCCTAAAAATAGAATTTTAGCGTTACTTATAAAAAGGACCATGCTTAGGGCTCGTCAGAAAATAAATGGGCCATCTGGCTCGTCTTTTTGTCCGCCCCCTTCGTTGCGAAAAGGTCATGTACATCCAGTACATTTGGCCTTTCCGCGCCTCGCCGATCGGCCAAAAATCCTTCGCCATCTGACTCATTTATTTCCTTCCGAGCCCTTCTCTCGCGATCCGCCTGATCCTATTGTTTCCTGAATTCTTTCTCCATCGCTTCCTTTGCCGATTTAACGTACATCTCCCTGAGCTTGGGCTTTTCGATCTTGCCGGAAGGGTTTCTAGGCACATCGGCCTGGACGATCTTTTCAGGCCACTTGTACTTGGCAAACCCCCCGTCTTTCAAGAAGTTTATTACCTCATCGTCCGTCAGGACCTCGCCCGGCCTCACCTGGATAACCGCCATGACGATCTCCACCAGCCGGGGGTGGGGGTATCCGAGCACCGCCACGTCCTGGATCTTCGGGTGCTTCCGCAAGGCGTCCTCGATCTCCGCGGGGAAGATGTTCTCGCCGCCCCTGATGATGAGGTCTTTCGCCCGGTCCGCGAAGAAAATGAACCCTTCCTCGTCCTTGTACGCGAGGTCTCCAGTGTGGAGCCAGCCGTCGGGAATGGTCTTCGCCGTCATCTCCTGGTTGAAGGCATACTCCTTCATCAGTCTCGGCCCCTTGAGCAGGAGCTCTCCCACGGAGCCGGCGGGCAGCTCGTTGTCAGCCGAGTCGACCACCTTCGCTTCCATGAAGGCGGTCGCCTTGCCGATTGAGCCGGGTTTTCTCATGATGTCGTCGTCATAGCAGTTGAGGGTCCCGCCGCCGCCGCCTTCCGTGATGCCGTAGATGTTGGCGATGGGCAGGCCGGGGAATATCTTTTTCGAATCTTCAAGAAGCGAGTACGGCACGGGCTGCGCGCCTATCTCGATGTGTTTTAATGCCGAGAGGTCGTAATCCTGTAGATTGATCTGACCCGACTTGATCGCGGAGAGAAGGTCGGCCCACGTGGGCACTGTGTTCCAGCCGCCCGTGCAGTGCTCGTCGGCAATCGATCTCAGGTAGTGCTCAGGCGTAAGCTCCATGGGCATGAGGATCTTCCCCGCCGCGATATAGCAGGGGAACGACAGAAAGAGCGTGCCGCTGTGATAGAAGGGATGGGGCGAAAGGTAGACGCTCATGTGCCCCTCGTTGTACGTCAGGGCATTGCCGATGCCGATCCAAAAAAGCGTGCCGTGGGTGTGAGAGACGGGTTTCGGCGCCCCCGTCGTACCCGAGGTGAACATGAGCTCCGCCATGTCATCGTCCGCCGCATCGACGCAGACAGGCGAGCCGTCACCGCTCTCGATGATCTCTCCGTAGGCCTTCATGGATGCAGGCGAATTCTCCCCCACACAGATGTAGTGCCTGCAGTATTCCATCTGCGTCATGATCGGCTCGACCCTGGGCACGAAGGCCTCGCCCAGGATGAAGACCTTGCTCCGCGTGACGTCGCACGCGTACTTGATGTCGCCGCTGGCAAAGCGGAAGTTGAGAGGGCTGATCGCGGCCCCCGCCTTGAGGGCCCCCATGTAGGTGACGTACCATTCGAGGCTGTTGAGGAGGAGGTGCTGCACCACGTCCCCCTTCTTGACGCCGCACACCCCCACGAGGTAGTTGGCGACCTTGTTCGTCTGCTCCTCGATCCCCCGCCATGTCAGGGTCCGGCGCATCTTCTTCGACGGATAGCTCTCGATCAGGAACTCCCGCTCCGGATACTTACTCGCATTGAGACGGCAGAAACGCGCAAAATTCATGATTCCCCCCTATTTTCTTATAGCGCCTTTTTCCCTTCCCTGAAGGCCTTTATGTTGAGCTCGTGGATCTTCTTCGGGAGCAGGTCCGTAAGGGCACTCGTCCACATGTCGTCCGTGATCTCGGGGAAAAAATTGGAAAAGGCGCCCACGAGCACCACGTTCGCCGCCTGGGCGTTCCCGAGCGAGAGGGCGAGCTCCTGGCCCTTGACGACGTGCACGTTATCCTTGAAATACTTCTTGAACGTGGCCTCTATGTCCCCAGGGTACGAGGCGAGCCCCAGGTTGACGGCGGGGGGCAATATCTTCTGGTCATTGATGACGATCCGTGCCGACTCCTTGCAGTTGTTGATGTACCTGAGCGCCTCCAGCAGCTCGAAGGCGAGCAGGAAATCGACTTCGCCGTAAGGGATGAGCGGCGAGTAGACCTTCTTGCCGAACCTGAAGTGAGTCGTCACGTCGCCCCCTCGCTGGGCCATTCCGTGGACCTCGCTCTTCTTGACGTCATAACCCGCTTCCACAAACACATGGGCGAGGATGTTGCTAGCGAGGATCGCACCCTGCCCGCCGACACCGGAGAGTAGTATATTGGTTACCATCACGCACCTGCCTTTCCCGGAAGAATCGATTCGAACTTGCATACCTGCGCGCAGAGGCCGCAGCCAGGACACTGGAGCCTGTTGATCGAGACCGTCCCCTTTCTCTTCTTGCCGTCTTTTGTCTTCCCTTCCTGATCGACCCAGCTGATGGCCGGGCAGCCGAGATCCAGGCAGACCTTGCAGCCCCGGCACGCGTCCGTGTCTACGAGAAAGTAGGGGTTCTCGAACCCCCGTTTCTCCCTCCTATGGAGCATGCAGGGGCCGTTCTCGGTAATGACGACGGATGCCTCGTCCTTTTCCATCTCTTCCTTTATCGTCTCCATGGTCTCTTTCAGGTTATAGGGGTCGACCTTGCGGATGCTCGTGACGCCGAGGGCGCTGACGAGCTTCTCGTAGTCGATCATGTTCGCGGGCTCCCCTTTCAGCGTGTAGCCCGTGCCCGCATGCTCCTGGAGGCCCGTCATGCCGGTCGTCCTGTTGTCGAGAATAATCGTCGTCGAATACCCCTTGTTGTAGACCGTGTCCATGACCGGAGCGATGCCGCCGTGGAGGAAGGTCGAGTCACCGAGCACGGCGCAGATCTTGCCTAGGCCCTCTTTCCCGAGGGCCTTGCCCGCGCCGTAGGCCTGGCCCACACTCGCCCCCATGCAGACGGTCGTGTGGAGTGCCTGGAGGGGAGGGGCGAATGCGAGAGTATAGCAGCCTATGTCACCGAAGACAAAGGCGCCGAGCTTCTTGAGGGAGTAGAAGAGCGCCCTGTGGGAACAGCCGGGACACATGTTCGGCGGTCTTTTGGGCAGGTCTTCCGGCTTGACCCTGATCTTCGGTTCCTTGTATTTCTTCCCGAGGAGCGATTTTGCGACGATCTCAGGGGTGAGCTCGTACATGTTCGGAATGACGTCCTTGCCGTGGAAAATCTTGTAGCCGAGCGCCTTGATCTCCGTCTCCAAAAACGGGTCGAGCTCCTCGACGACTATCACCTTCTTCACCTTCTTGAAGAAATCCGCAAGGAGCCCCTTCGGCAGGGGCCAGACCATGCCGAGCTTCAGATACGAATAGTCCGGGAAGACTTCCTTCGTATACATGTAGGCGGCGCCCGAGGTGATCACGCCTATATCCGGGCTTGCGATCTCCATCACGTTACCGGGAAACTCATCGGCGTAGGCCTCGAGTTTCCTCATCCTCTCCTCGATGATCTTCCGTCTCACCCGGACGTTTGCCGGGACCATGACGTACTTGGGCGCGTCCTTCCTGTCTAGGCCGAGCTGAACGGGCGAGGCGACCCGCTCGCCCAGCTCAACGATGGAGTCGGAATGGGAGACCCTCGTCTCACCCTTCAGGAGCACGGGCGTATCGAAGGTTTCGCTTATCTCGAAGGCAATCTTCGTGAATGCCTTGCACTCCTCGGCGTCGCCCGGCTCGAGCATGGGCACTTTAGCGAAGCGCGCCCAGTTCCTAGAATCCTGCTCGTTCTGGGAGCTGTGGACATTCGGGTCGTCCGCCACGACGATGACGAATCCGCCCTTGATGCCGGTATAGGCGAGCGTCATGAACGGGTCGGAGGCTACATTCAGCCCCACGTGCTTCATGCAGGCAATGGCCCTTGCGCCCGCGATGGCGGCGCCTGACGCGACCTCGACGGCCACCTTCTCATTGGGCGACCACTGGGCCACGATCTCCTTGTAGTTGGCAATCTCGGCGAGTATCTCGCTGCTCGGGGTCCCCGGGTAGGCGGCCGCCACGGTCACACCCGCCTCCCAGGCGCCCCTCGCGATTGCTTCGTTTCCCTGTAAAACCTTTTTCATAGTTCCCCCTTGGTTGGCTTATGGCTGCCTATGCGGGCAGCCTGAAAACTCAATTTCCTGATTACCTTGCGTGCATGTCGCCCCTTCTCACGCACGCGCCCTTCCCTTTTCCCCTGCCGCCTTTGCTTCGGTTGTGCGGGAGAAGAGTCTGTCTATCAGCTCCGCTGAAGGCGGCCTTGAGACGAGACTTCCGCCGAAATAGAGGATCAGGCAGCCGCCGATCAGTATCCACTCCATCGTGCCCATGCCGAGCAGCGGCGGTTTCCTTCCGAGCACTGCCCAGCCGCCCCAGAGGGTGGCAGCGGTGCCGTAGATCACCGTCAGGGTTGCTCCGAACTTAGTTGCCCGTTTCCAGTAGTAAGAGACGACAGTGACGAAGAAGAAGACCGCGCCGAGGCCCATAGCGGCGAGCCCCATAAAGACGGCGAGGAGCGCGGGCGGCCGCTGGAGTGTGAAATAGAAAGGCAGGAAAAGGAAGAGGGCGATCAGGAAGTAGCCGAGGTAAAACATCGACTTATCCGACGTTTTCGGCCGCCAGAGCTTTATGATGTCCCTTGTCACGTTTGCGCTCATGATGAAGACCATGGCAGAGAGGGTCCCCAGGGCCGCGCCGACAACACCGGTCAGATAGACGGAGAGCAGCGGGACACCACCAATGGCCCAGCTGAGCATCGGGGCCGCGAGATCGGCGCCCCATGTCTTGTTGGCCAGGAGGTTCGTGCCGAAGATCATGCGCGCCACAAGCCCATTACTCGAACAATCGAGCATCACCGGGATGCCGGCGGTGACCCATACCACAAAGCAAAGCAGGATAAACTCTTTCCGCGACAATTTCTTCATACCTAGGAACCTGCTCACGTTGTGAGGAAAGCCGACGGACATGGTGAAGAAGATGACCGGCGTCGCGAGAATGCCTACCCAGCTTGAGAAGAGCTGCGTCATGCCCACCTTGGGAAGGGTGGGGTCGATGAGGGCCATAAGGGTAGGTTTCTGCGCCATGAGGGCAGTCGATATGCTGCCGAAGCCCCCCGCGTGAACAAGCGCCCAGACACCGAGGACGGCCCCGACGAGCCCTAGAAAGGCGCCTTTCACGGCG
>JBEKJU010000157.1:0-8141 GCA_050011095.1 Syntrophorhabdales bacterium | reverse complement strand
CATCTATTACCTGCCCTATGGTGAGATAGGAGGCGGTCATGAAGACCGGGAGCACCGCCAGCCGTCGGGGCAGCGCGAGTGCCAGGATACTCATCCCCATGATGAATAGGGCCGCGAAAAGGTTGACGTTCGTTGCGTCTGCTTCCATAAGAAATCACCACTGTCGAAAGGGGTGAGACCACCGCCTTTCGTACCATACGTATGCCCCTGGCTCCGGCGTCCCGTTACCCCGATTGGTCAAGCATTCCGCTTTTCATGCCAGATCGTGACAGTCTTCCCCCATGCGTGCATCGTGCTCGCCACGGCGTAGCGTCGAAACGGCGTCTTGCCGAGACCCCTGAGGCTGGAGGCATTCCAGGTCTTCGCCATTCCATACACCCTGGACGCCTTCTCCTCTCGCAACTTACAGAATAACGATTGTACCAATAGGGGATAGAGACCACGCCCCCTGTATTCCGGAAAGGATTCGGCGTCGAAGAGCACCACATCATCCGGCGTCAGCGGCAGGAAAAATGGCGCAACCATCGTGCCGCGAACCGACCAGATAAAGGCGGCTATCGTATCATGCTCCTTCAGAAACCAAAGGGTCGCGCCTTTCTCGAAGCGGTCCCGCAGGTCGTGCTCGGTTCTTCTTGCGCCGAGGTGATCGAAGAGGCTTTGAAGATCGGCCGGCCGGATGTCCGGATAATGGGTGGCGGCTTCAAGAATACAGCCACCGGGCAACGCGGGGACGGGATCGCCGGCATACCGAAGATCACAATAGAACAGGATTGACTTGTTGCCCAAAACCGCCCGGCGAAGGGCCATGAGAAGCCGGCGTGCCGTGCCGCCAAAACCGTTCTTCTTGTAATATCTCGTGAACCTGCTTGTATAGAAGCGGTTAGATATGATCGACTCCCTTCATGGGTTCGGCGGGAAGCACGAGCGACCTGAGCATTCCGGTCTGCTCTTTTCTGAGGAATTTCACGAACTCGCGAGAAACGGGCCTTTGTTCCCTCCTTGTCGAGGACCATGCGAAGCCCATCATCCGCAAAAGTCCGCCGAATACGACCGGATTTTGTCTCATCCTTCCGAGGCACTTCAGGACCTCAAAGAGCGGGTGACTTCCGACCGCATAGTCCATCACGCCTTCCCTGAAGCGCTCTTTGATTACGCCCCGTCTTAACCGGCCTGATTTGTGGTGGAAAACTTCCATGTCGGGGAACGCCTGAACAACCCAACCCAGCATTCGCGCCCTCACTTCCAGGATCCAGTCCTCGCCTCCGCACCTTACCGACGTGTGCCCCCCGATTCTTTCATAGCACTCACGCCTGAAGAACTGCACGGCCCCCGCCACGGACATTACCGTATTTGTGGGTCTGCTTTTAAAGCTGCCATCCACCTTCTCTGAGATGAAACCCCCGCAGATCCCGAGCTTTGGAGCCATATGAAAGCGGCTTATCAGTCCCTCGAAGTAGGTAGGGCCGAAGGAAACATCGGCGTCCAGGTTGCCAAGGTAGCTGTAGCTTGACCCTTGTAGTCGCCGGTGGGCGACCTTGATTGCCCTGACCTTCGAGGAGAAGTCGGGCTTGGCATCTCTATCGCCGAGACGCACGACTTCCATGAACGGGTGGCGCCGGGCGTAACACGAGGCAAGCTCGTCCGTCCGATCCGTAGAGCCGTCACTGACGATCACCCATTTTCTGGGAAGTATGGTCTGGGCGAGCACCGACTTTATCGGCCACTCTATGTATGACTCCTCGTTTCTCGCCGCGGTCATGAGGACATAGTCAGTCTCGCTGTTCGCTTCAAGCAAGGGGTTACGCACTCCGCCTCAACCTCGATAACGGGGTCAGGACAATCCGTAATGACCTGATATGTGTAACCAGGCGCTCCTGGGTGGATTCTCGCCCCGAGGGCCTTACCAGATACATCGCCGACGTTGCGCCGATCCTCAACGCGTGGTGAAGAAGACGGATAGACCGGAATGCGACTTCTTTTGGAAAGCAGTGGTGTTTCTTCCAGTAGCGAAGAACTGCCTTCTCCTGCTCGATGGCGAAGCGCAGGGGGGCATTCGATGAACTGCTTCGTCCATGATGAATGGCTTCCGACCCAGGGTGGAAGGAAACCTCCCGGCGCGCATTCCGGAAGCTCCTGCACCAATCGATGTCTTCGGCATATATAAAAAAGCTTTCATCCAAAAGACCGGCAGCCTCAAGGGCCTCCCGCCGCACCATCATGAAACAGCCGACGAGAACGTCCACCTTCCTGGTTATGTCGTGAGTAAAATAGAGCATGTGTTCCCCTGAAAAAAAAGGGGCCCGCGGGAACAGGGCGCTAAGTCCCACGGCAGGGCAAAAATTGTTCCAAAGAGTGGGGAATTTGCGGCATGAAGACTGCAACGTCCGGTCTGACCAGAGAATACGAGGACCAAGCATGTCTGTCGATGCATGGGTGTCCATGAAGGCCATCATCCGGCTCAGGCAGTCACTGAGCACCTCAACGTCGGAGTTTATAAGCGCGACGTAACGGCCGGTGCTCGCGCGAATCCCCATGTTGTTGGCCTTTGCGAATCCCAGGTTTTTCGCGTTTCGGATCAGCCTGACTTCAGGAAAGCGCTTTTCTACCTCCTCTGGAGAACCATCCGTTGACGCGTTATCCACTACCGTGATCTCCACGTCGATATCCGACGAGTCGCGTTCAATGCTTTCCAGACACTTGACCAGGAAACGTTTCGCGTTCCAGCTAACGATAACTATAGAGATGTCGACACCCATCGGTTTACGCCTCGGTGTTCTCCTCCTGGCTATTGTTACGCTTCGTCGGGGTCCCGCGACCGGCCCGACCGGCCCTCCGTGCATTCAGCACGTGTTCTCCGAGTCTTATCGATAAGGCGCTGAGCCTGTTTACGCAGCACTCAAACCGCCCGATGTGAGAAACATCGATCCCCGGCAGACCGTCTTTGAAAGTCGCGGTCCCAGGGTTTTTTTCCGGGTCGTAGCCGCCAAAATCGTACCAGCGGGCACCCCTCTCCTTGAGCCACGCCATCATACGCATGTTCAACAGGTGAAAACCACCCAGGTTAAGCCCTGTAGCGCTTGTCGCGCCGACAAGCCCCACCCCCTTCTCGCCCACCAGCGAAGCGGCCAGGGCCGCAACCGGTTCACCTTGCGCCCTTGCCACCATGGTTTGCATTTTAAGGGCCGGCGGGAGCGCTTCCTGTATCCTTGCAAACTCTTCCATGTCGACTCCGGGGAGGAAGCCTTTTCGAGCTATCATCTCCTTATGCAGGCCTACCAGGACATCGAACAGCTCGTTATCCGCGCCCTGCGCAACGTCGAGCCCATTAGATTCGGCTGCCTTCATTGCTCGACGCCACCTTCTTGAGGCTCGCTTAAGGAGATCATCCATAGGAAAAGAGAGATCTATCAAGAGCGTCCGGTAATGCAATCTTGTTGGCCTGAATCCGCAATCATACGCGGAGGAACATAACCCCGGAACGTCGTTTTCTATTTCATTTGGGGTAATCCTAACGAGCAGGCCTCGCTTCACGGCATATTCTTCACGCAGGACCCCACACATCATTGAATAATGCGTGCGGTCAACGGCCTCACCACGAGGCCTCCAAACCGGGCCCCACGGCACATAGGCGATTCCCGCCTTAAGAAGGGGAAGGGCCTTGACCGCTGCCTGGGCAAGACCCGCAACCCGGCCGTTTTTATTCAGGACTATGTGGCTGAGATTCTTATCGGCCCACCGGACCGAGCCGTAGGCCCAGGTCTGATAGATGGTGGCGTCTGAAAACCGCGAGAGCATTTGGTCCCAATCCGTCTTGCCGACCTCGTCAATCTCCGCGCTATAACCCGCGCTCAAATCAAGCATCCCGTTATTCCCTTCCATGTCTGATCGAAAGCCAGCAATAGGCCCCCAGAATCTTGAGCCGGAACTCCGGCGGCCAGTCTGTCGGATCGACCCTGAACCTGCCTGTCACAAGTTCGCGGGGATTTCTGAACGCGAGGAGAGGCTGAACCGAATAAATGCGACGATATCCTGCTTCGAGTGCCCAATCGACATGCCTTTGCTCAAAAGCGCAGTGGGGGAAACTCAGTTCCTCTACCAGGCATCCCAGAATGGTTTCGAGATGGGCCTTCGATTCAAAGATCTCTTCCCTCGCCTCACGATCAGTGATATCGGTAAGGGGACGATGGGTCACACAGTGCGACCCGAAGCTTACCAGGGGCTCGGCGGCAGCCAATTGTCTGATATCGTCCTCGGCCAGGATACGGCCGCCGTTGTGAAGAGAAGCGCGGTCATTTATCCATGGCGGCTCCAGGCCGAGACAACCCGTGGGGACAAAAATGGTGACGGGAATATTTCTTCTTCTCAGCTCAGGCAAAACAACCTGGAGCGTTTCATGAAAGGCGTCGTCGAAGACCACAGCGGCATATTGCCTCCCGCCTTCCAGCGCGGGCAGGTCCCCGGACCGGACAGGACGAGCCAAATCAGTAACGGCATCCATCTGTTTGGCAAAGCCTCCCCGCTCTTCCCGTTTCACCACATGGTAATAGAGCACCACCCTCCTCGCTTTGGAGGGCCGGCCCATAAGCCCGAGAAGGGCACTCCATATGGTTGAGCACACCCAAAACACGAGGCTGATTATTAGCTTTAATAAACGCTTCATCCTTCATGAAAGCTTCGAGGGGAGGCGAACGCTACCCTATGAAAATCAATGTCGATATTTCTCTTTAAATCAGACCGTGCCCAATCTTGTTGTTTGAATCAAAACTGATGATCGGTTTTGTTGGACGAGCTATCATTTAGCATGCGATTCAGGAGCCCCTCAAAGGTGTGATATAACTCGCTTTTAGCAGCGTCAACCTGCTCCTTTAGAGGCCCTTTCAAGTTGTCACGAGACCCGAAGGCGAGACAGGTCTCCCTCATGGCCGTTTCGAAATCGGCAGAGCGCGCGTCAATAGCTTTCTCTCCGACACCCATGGAATCGAAAACACCTTTGAATTTTGAGCTATAAGCTATACCGACCGTCGGGATACCCTGCGAAAGGGCTGCGATGCAGGCGTGCATTCTCGACCCTATGAAAAAATTGCAAAGACCTATCATTGCCTTGGTTTCGTACTGGTCGTGGGTCCTTTTTTGGAGGTGAACCCGGTCGCGGTATTGAGGGGGCAATTCGCGACGTATCTGATTGCAGGCATAGGGGTCGCTTTCCACCTCCCATCTGTCAGCGGACCCCACGGTATGGGGAACAAGCAGAATATGACAGTCGTTGTGCTCCAGAATT
This sequence comes from Syntrophorhabdales bacterium, assembly GCA_050011095.1. Lineage (GTDB taxonomy): Bacteria > Desulfobacterota > Syntrophorhabdia > Syntrophorhabdales > WCHB1-27 > JBEKJU01. Next base: position 2,863 of record JBEKJU010000157.1, on the reverse strand, counting down.
TTTATGATCAGCTCACGCACGAAAGATTTGTAGCTGAATCGAAGTCGAAACATGTTATCCAGGGTGAAACCTCCATTATAAAGCAGTCCACTAACATTGAGCACTACCAGCTTAAAACCCCCGGACAGATCCAGAGGAGGGTCGGTTTCAACCGGGTCCGGCATTCTAGGCTCCAGAATGAATGCAACATCCGGGCAGAATGAGCGGATGCCTTGCTCCCCTTGGGATGGCACCAGGTCCTCGAGCAGGCGAAGACTTCCGATATCCCTGGCATAAACGCGCGAGGCTCTTTTTACGACGAATCTTGCCACCATTCTTGAGAAAGGCGAGTCAAAAGGGCCATACGTTTGGGGCAGGAGCACATAGGCTTTATCGAGGAGCATCACAATAATGAATGGCAAGGTACCGTTGATAACCGATTTCACGCCATAAAGGTCGCTGAAACTATCGCCGCCGCGGATATCACCGACAAGGTCGGAATGATGGAGAAGAGAGAGTATGGGATTCGACTTAATAATGCTTTCTCGCAATACTTTGAGGGGCAGAACCCTTTGCAATAAGGCCAGTGATAAACTCCAGAGCAGGCTTGTCCCGAAGCCGCCCCGTAAGGTCCTGTAATTCAGGACCGTGGCGCTTACCCTACGCCCCCCAACTTCCAGATATTGCGTGTGTAGACCTTTTCTGCCACTGCAAAGCAGTGATATCCGGACCTGGCGGTCCGATTCACTTATCAGCCGTATCAACGAGGCGGCTAGCGCCCGGACGCCGAAGTTCCCATTATCCAGCGAGGCTCCGAGGAGGCAGATGCTTCTTCCCTTGTCCGCCGGCTGTTTCCCTGACTCCTGACGGGACGGCATCTTCATTTCACAGGCTCCCCGCTATTATCCCGCGGTAAACCTGAAGCAGCCTCGCGCCGGCGGCATACCATGTATATTCCGGCGCGGTATGTAAGGCCGCGTCGCGCAGCCTCGTCAGAAGCGCGCGATTCTCGTGAAGCAGGGTAATATGGCTCGTCAGGGTCGTGACATCCCCCACGGGATGGACAAGTCCATTCTCCATGTGTCTGCATGCGTCAGTACAGGCTTCAGAAACAAGGGGAACGCATCCGCTGCCCATAGCTTCAACACAGACAAGGCCGAATCCTTCTTCGATGCTCGGAAGAACCATGATGTCACTTTTTCGCATCAACTCGGGGACGTCATCCCTATGTCCAAGAACCTTTACGCTTGGATGGCTCAGCATTGCCGCGAGGTTTTCATGGTAGGCCGGCAAAAAGCCCCCCGCGATCAAGAAAGTGCCATCGTGACGCGCCGGTGAACTCAACCAGGCTTCCAAGGCGTAATGCAAGCCTTTTCTCACCGCGTTTAAACCGACCGAAATCATCGTCAGCCCCTTCTCCTGCTCTTCAGGTTTGCTATCAGGATAAAACCTGCCCTCGTCAAATCCGTATATATGCCGAACTAGTCTATCCTGTCCAAACCCTTGTTCAAGAAAGGTTCGCACCACAAAGTCCGATGGGCAGAGAAGACGATACGCCAATCTGAATTCCTTTTCCTCCTTCTTGAGGACGTCCGCTCTGTAAGTGTGCTCGTAATTCGGTGGTAGTGTTATCCCCAACCGCCTGCACTCTTTTTGGACAACTTCGTAAGCGAACCGGGTATGGGCATTCGGTCTTTCCAATACTGTGGGAATGCCTAACTTCGCAGCCATTTCCAGGGTCCGCTCCGCGCCCGAAGGCCAGGTATGAATGATATCGATCTGCCCCACCAGTTGCTTGAGTCTGCGTGAAACAACGTAGTCGTGCAACGCACAGGCGCGTGTAGCCCCAACCGCTTTGTAGGAAATACGGAGTTTCCCCAGGGCAAGGGTTGGCACAACCTTTACATTCGCCGGCAGCTCTTTATGGAGTACGCCCGGGAAAACCAATACATCCGCCCCCGCCGCCGCCAGGCCATTCACTTGCTGCCAGGCTGTATAGCAGATCCGGCCCGCTCCTATTTTATGGGGGAAACTGTAAAGCACCCGGAGTCTCTTTTGCTCGGCCGTCATAGATCCTTCCTTATTCCATCCAATAGACTTTGAATAAGACCCGCAAGAAGTCCGAATAGGCCTTGTCGTTTTGAGCCTCGATAGAAATCTCTGATCGTCATCCTCGGGCACGCCTGGCCGTAGCCGAAGGGTGCCGCGCTGCCGCCGCCCCACGCACCCGCTTCACCCTTGTCTGCAGCCACCCGCTCCAGTCGTAACCCCCTCCCAGCTTCGCGGAGAAGAGCGATAGGTGATCGCGGGAGTTCACCGGGACCCGCTTGAAACTGAAGAGGTCCTTCGTCGTGTTGATTGTCCCGATTCTGGTGGTAACGGAAAAGGCGTACCCATTTTTTTTCAACCGGGTTTCAAGAGCCCTGACAAAGCCTGCCTTTTCCGGAAACCTGTAGGGATAGCAGAAGGCGTCGATGAGGGTTGACTGACCGGTTGACTGACCGGCCGGCTGAGATGACCTGTTGTTTCGTTGAATCGCGGCCTGGTTGAAATGGGACTCGATAACTTCCCTTGACGCCCCGAGCTCGAATTCAATCTCCCCCCACCCGAGCTTATGAAGCTCCACATGATTTACCGTGTGAGAGCCGAACGTGATGCCTTGAGTAAAGAGCTCGCGTACTTCGTCCCAGTTCAGGTGCTGCTTGCCCCGGATGCCGGGTCGCTTCCCGTCGATGTATGCAGTAGGAAGAAAGACGGTCGCCGTATACCCGTACCTCTTCAGGATCGGGAAGGCATCGGTGTAAAAGTCGCGGTAACCATCGTCGAACGTGAGCACCACGGGTCGTGGCGGGAACGGTCCATGGGCTGACCGGTTGACCGGGGT
>JBEKJU010000156.1:0-11839 GCA_050011095.1 Syntrophorhabdales bacterium | reverse complement strand
TATGCCTCGGTCAATACCGCCATCCAGTCGATGAAGCTTGGCGCCTACGACTACCTCACCAAGCCGTGCAAATTCCCCGAGCTTGCCAATGTCATTCTGAAGGCCCACGAAAAGAAGGCCCTGAAGGAAAAGAATATTATCCTCGAAGAACATCTCCAGAGGATTCACGCCCACGACGAGATGATCGGCGCGAGCGCGCCGATGAAAAAGGCCAAGGAGCTGATATCGCTCGTCGCGACATCTACCTCCCCCGTCCTCCTTGTCGGAGAGACGGGTACGGGAAAGGAGCTGGCGGCGAGGGCCATCCACGATTCGAGCCCGCGGTCGGGAAACCCCTTCGTGGCCATCAATTCAAGTACCCTGCAGCCGCCCATCCTCGAAAGCGAGCTTTTCGGCTATAAGAAAGGGGCCTTCACGGGGGCGGAGGCCAGCAAGATGGGCCTCCTCGAGATCGCCCACGAGGGCACCTTTTTCGTCGATGAGGTGGCCGACATGGAGTTGAGCATACAGGCGAAGATCCTCAGGGTCCTCGAAACGGGCACCTTCATGAAGCTGGGGGATACGAGGGAGACGCGGATCAACGTTCGCTACATCTTCGCCACGAATGCGGACCTGAGGGGCGCGATAGAGGCGCGCAAGTTTCGGAAAGACCTCTACTACCGCATCAGCGGCTTTACGATTACCCTTCCCCCTCTCCGGGACCGGCAGGAAGACATCCCCCTTCTGGCAAACCATTTCGCCGCGAAGTTCGCCAGGGAAGCGGGAAAACAGAAACGTCTTTCAAAGGAAGCGGCGATGGTCCTCATGTCATATGACTGGCCGGGCAACGTAAGAGAGCTTGCGATGGTCATAGAGAGATCCATTCTCCTCAGCGGCAAGCGCGACCAGATCGTAGCCGATGATCTTCCTGAAGACATGCTGGTGCGTGTGGCGGCCGGGGGGCATCAGAAACCGAAGGCTGAAGGCCTTCTGAGCCTTGCCAAGCTGGAGGCGGAATACGTGGAAAGGGTACTCGGTTCCGTCGGGGGCAACAAGAGTAAGGCGGCCCGCCTTTTGGGCATCAGCAGGAGGAAGCTCTACAGCAAGCTGGGTGCCGACGCCGACCCGCCGGGAAACAAGTAGGGCCGCCGAGGCGTTTTTTGCGCCTGACTTTGTCGTTGTCCGGGCCGCACATCCTCACATAGCGAAGAGTATGCTCCGGTGTGCGGCCCGTCCACTTCGCGTCATGCATCAAAAATCGTCTCGGCGGTCGGACATTGCTCGTTGCATTTCCACCGTTGTCGGCGCGAAAGGTCAGGCCCTCTTCAATAAGTCGGCGGCGATTATCGCCTTTTCCACCTCTTTTGAACCCTCGTAGATTTCCACGATCTTCGCGTCCCGGTAGAATCGCTGAACGTCATACTCATTGATATACCCATAGCCGCCGTGAAGCTGCAGGGCCTGATTGGTCACGTAAACCGCCGTGTCGCCTGCATTCCATTTTGCCATGGAGATGAGCGTAGGCTCAGGCCTTCCCCTGTCCAGGGAATACGCCGCTCTCCAGTAGAGACTGCGGGCTGCTTCAATCCTCGTGGCCATCTCCGCTATCATGAATTGTATCTCCTGCATACGCGCAAGGGGTGCCCCGAAGGCCACCCTCTTCTTCACGTGGGCTATGTATTTGAGGCCCTGATCCCCATTTTCCCGTGGATCTTCGTCGCCTGGTACCCGGGGGAGTTCGTATCGATAAGAATGACGCTGTGACGTTTGTGGACGTTCCTGTTCTCCGGGTCGGTGATACAGAAGACGAGGAGGTGATCGGCGAGACAGCCGTTCGTGATAAACATCTTGGCCCCGTTGATCACATAGCTGTCGCCTTTCCTTATCGCCCGCGTCTTGATGCCCGCGGCGTCACTTCCCGCGTCGGGCTCGGTGATGCCGAAGCCGATGATCGATTCACCCGTAACGAGGGGCGGCAGGTACGTTTTCTTCTGGTCTTCCGTGCCGAAGGCCTGTATCATCTCCGCACCGAAGGTGCATGACAGGACCGCTTGGCCGCAGCCCGGATCGACCCTCCAGAATTCCTCCGCAATCAGGGAGTGCTCAAGATAACCAAGACCTGCTCCTCCGTAGTCCTCCTTGACGAAGGTACCCACAAAGCCATACTCGCACGCCTTCTTCCAGATCGACGAGTCGAACTCTTCCTTTTCGTCAAACTCCTTGGCCCTTTCCCGGAACTCGCCCTCAGCGAATTCCCTGGCCGCTTTTCTTACGTCCTGCTGCTCTGCTGTCAATTCCATTCTTCACCCCGCCGCGACAGGCGCACGCATCTTATTCTCATGATGGACTTCCCCTTTGGTGCCCTCAAGACCCGGCTCAACTCCGGAATACCGCTCCCGCAATTCCCTCTTCAGAATCTTCCCGGCTGCATTCCGCGGCAGTTCACGCACGATATCGACCACCTTCGGCACCTTGTATCCCGCGACCCTGCCTCTGCAGTACCCGATCAGTTCCTCCGGCTTCACCGTTTCTCCGTCCCCGAGCACGCAGACGGCGGTGACCGCCTCCCCCCAGGTGGGATGGGGTGTACCGATTACGCAGGATTCCTTGACGCCCGGGAATGTATTGAGCACTTTTTCCACTTCCGCCGGGTATACGTTCTCCCCTCCGGTGATGATCATGTCCTTCAGCCGGTCGATTACCCTTATGTAGCCCCTTTCATCTATGGAACATAGGTCCTCCGTATGGAACCATTCCCCCTTGAAGGCCTTCCTGGTTTCCGCCTCTTTTCTCCAGTAGCCGAGAGACATGCCCGGTCCCCTGATGACCATCTCCCCTATGCCGCCGGGCGCGACGGGTGCGCCCTTGTCATCCACCACGAGTACTTCCATATCGCAGCTCGCCCTGCCGCATGATTCCAGTATGGCGCGGTCCCCCCTTTCAAAGGCCTCCGCGATGTCCCGCACGGAGAGGTTGGTCGTAACACCCGTCGATTCGGTCGTTCCGTGGTGCTCGCCCAGGATGTTGCCGAAGGTGTCGATGAACTTCTCGTAGACCGCCGGTATGATGCCCGCCCCGGCGAACCAGAGCGATCGCCAGCTGGAGAGATCGTATTTCTTCAGGTTCGGCGAGTCGAGTATCATCATCACCATGGGCGTGGCAAACATGCCTGCGGTCAGTCTCTCCTTTTCCGTGGTCGATAAAAAGAGGTCAACTTCCCACCTGGTGAAGATGTAGGTGGGAGATGCCGCGTAGAAGGCCCCGAAGAAGGTGTAGTGAGCAGTGACATGGTACATGGGGCAGACGATGAAGACCCGGTCGTCCGGGGTCAGCGTGTTGTTCTTGGAGCAGACCCGGCCGGCGTGATAAAGGTTTCCGTGCGTCTGCATGACGCCTTTCGGGAGCCCTGTTGTCCCGCTCGTGTACATGAACATCGCCACATCGTCCTCGAAGACCTCGACCGTCTGATCCTCGGGCGAGCCATTCTCGATCAGTTCCTCATAATCATGCCATCCCCCCGGTCTCTTCTCGGGCCGGCCGATATAGACGACATGCTTGATCGAGGGGACATCATCCTTCAGCTTCCGGGCAATCTCGACAAACGGCTGCTGCACGAACAGGATGGTCGGTTCCGCGTCGGAAAGCACCGCGGCTATCTCCGGTGGGGCGAGCCTGAAATTGCAGACGACGTACGTGAGCCCCGCGTTGGGCACGCTCAGGGCGCACTCGATGTACTCGACGCTGTTCTGACTGAGGATGGCTACCCGGTCGCCTTTTTTCGCACCGAGCCCGTGCAGGGCATTGCCCATCCTGTTGATCCGCTCCTTGAGCGCCCGATAAGTATGGATTCTATTACCCTCAACCTCCTTCATCGCCGTGCGATCAGGATAGAGGAAGGCGTTTCTGTTGATGAGCGTCCGTATGGTAGAGAAAGTCTTCTTCTGTTCCATGTGCAGGTCTCCTTATCTTCTTTATAATGTTTCCGCCCGACGTAAGGTTTTGGCAAACCCTCCGGAGGGTAATCGACTTCCGTTACCGCCTGGTCCGCGGGTGCCTTGAGACGCGTGAATTCATGTTTCCTAGCCAGCAGCAATTGCCGTGCCATTACGGAGGCCGGCCGGGGGACACAACTTTTTGCGGCGGCGGATCGACATTTCCCTGCTCGGGCGACAAAACGAAGGAACAGCCACGGCCCGGGCTCACTGGTTGAAAATGGAACAGTTGTATCAAAACTAACAGGAAAACCGATAGATGACCCGTCGAAGGACTGAACCATTCCGTTTCAATCAGCCCCCAAACAGGATAAGGAGCCGTGTCGTTCCTGAAATACGGTTAGCGATAATTAGTACTTGACTCCCTTTATTTATATATGGTGCTATAGAAAGGTACGGTTGTTGCCGTTAGTAGCTAACGAACCGCGATAAGAACCTTCGACGCGCTGCAAGGCGGTTTCAGGACGCCTTTCCACGGCCGCCCGGACCTTTGGCCCGGAAGGCGCGATCGGGAGGCTCGCCGGTCCCTTTCCTTCCGGTTCGTCCCTGTCTCGCAGCTGAAAGGGTCGGGCGCGATCCCAGGATACGAAAGCGGCATGTTTCGCAAAGGTATCGAGGAAGAGGAGGGTGGTGCATGATCGTTGAAAAGACGGCTGACCTTCTGCGGGTGCTTTACGGAGAGAAGATAAGGGATATAAGGATCGAGAGGATAGTTATCGGGGTATTCTTTACCGGGGTGAAGCTCTCGGACGGGTCGGGAGGCGTCGCCTACACCCCCACTGCCGATCTGCACGGCGTTGGCTGCTGTCCCTCCATGGCCGCGGAGCGTCCCGCCCCTGTCCCTCTCAAGGGAATGGCCGCATCCGAGGTGTTGGAGCAGTCGGGAGGGCCGATGCTTTCCGATCTGGTCAAGCTCGTCGTGATGAACGCCCTTTCTTCGAGATTCATTACGCCGGACCGCTACCGGATCATCTACGACGCCGACGCCCTTGAGTTGATCGACTTGAGGAACGCGGGAAGAATTGCGATGGTGGGCGCCTTCATCCCATTTCTGAAGCAGTTCAAGATGATGCCGGGGATAGACCTTTCGGTCATCGAGAGAAGACCGGAGACGTTGAAGGCCGATGAGATGCGGTTCTATGTGCCCGCCGAAAAGGCGCGCGAAGTGCTCCCCCTGGCCGACACGGTAATCATCACCGGCGCGTCGATAGCGAATCGAACCATCGACGAACTTCTCGGGATGACGAGACCGGGCGCCACGGTAATCGTGACCGGGCCCACCGCGAGCATACTCCCCGACGTGCTCTTTGAGAACAACGTGCATGCACTGAGCGGCGTGTACGTCACGGACCCCGATATGGCCCTTGACATGCTGGCCGAAGGGCAGGGCGCATATCATCTCTTCGATACCTGCGTGAGGAAGATGAATATAGTCCGGGCTTAAGGGGACGCGGAGGCGCGCGATGACACCGCACGGGCTATCCAGGCCGCCACAGGCGCACCAATATCGTGTGAACCTGGCCAACATTGTGCCGGAAGCCGGAGTTGTCCGGCTTTGGCCCTAACGCCATGCACGGCCGGTTTGGGGCGCGAAAGGATTGCGGTCGGCGCCCGGGGTCGTCCCCAACCCCCGCGTCCCCTCGCCGACGACCACGAGCAGACCCTCGGTCACACCGCTCCCCTCGACATCAGTGAATGCGCCGTCCGTCAACCCGGTGTTCACGCGCAGAGGTCGCACGAACCTGCCTTGCTCGATCCAGATGGTCCCACGCGCCCCGGCATTTTCGGGGCCGTGGTCCCGTGCGGAACTTTGGCGAGAATCCGGCGCGATCTGACCTGGCCGCGGCGACCAGTGGAGCGCCCCATTCGGGACCATCAGCACCCCCTGCCGGCGGCCGACCTGGAATTGGGCATTAGCCGTCACAAAAGGCAAAAGCTTGCCGTCGACGTTGTCGATGTTGACCACGACGGTATACGTGACGACATTCTGTACCATCGTCGCGTTGAGCCGAACCTGGTCGACATGCCCGTGAAATACCCGGTCGGGATAGGCATCCACGGTGAACGTCACCGGCTGGCCCGCGAAAATGCTGCCGATGTCGGCTTCGTTGACCGACGCCCACACCTGAATATGCGTAAGGTCGCTCGCTATGATAAACAGGTTCGGCGCGCTCAGGCTCGATACGACGGTCTGACCGATGTTCACCTGCCGGTCGATAATCGTGCCCTTGACCGGCGACCTGATGGTGCAGTAATCGAGATTGACCCGTGCGGTATCGACGCCGGCCTTGGCCTGCGCCACGGCGGCTATTGCCTGGTCCACGGCGGCTACCGCCGCCAGGTTGGCCTTCGCGACCTCGTAATTTGCCTTGTATTGATCGTAGGCGCTCTGCGCCAACGCATCGGATGGTCCGAGCTTCTGTGCGCGGCCCCAGTCCGCCTTAGCCTGCGCCAGGTTCGCCTTCATCTGGATCACGTTGGCATCGGCGCTGATCTTATGGGCATCGGCCTGATCGACCTGGGTCCTGGCGGTTTCAAGCGCAGTAACATAAAGTGAATCCTCAATTTTCGCCAGTACAGCTCCGGCCTCCACGGGCGAACCCCATACGATGGGTTTCCCGTCTTTATCCTTGCCAAAGGCGGTAATCACCCCTTGAACCTGTGCGCCGATATAGACTACGGCTTCCGGCTGGACCGTGCCCGCCGCGTTGATGAAGGCCGCCAGATTCCCCCGTTTTACAGGGACCGTGTGGAACACCAGCCCTTTATTGCCTCGGGACCGGAACGACCACACGCCGGTACCGACCACGGCAAGCCCGACAACAACCAGAATGACGATTACCACTGTTCGTCGCATAATGCTCTCCCGTTGCGATTATGGGCGGGCGGGTTCGTACCGGGCGGACGTATTTTTATTGGTGTCCGGGTTTGCCCTGAAAATCAATGCAATACCAGGGCCATGAGGTGGAATGAATACCCGGCCGAATCGTCAGGACACCGGATGAGCTGTCCAATGGCCTATGTGTTATTAACCGTCTCATAATAGTTTCGTCATGCCGGACTTGATCCGGCATCCAGAAAAGCCCTGGATCCCGGCGTCCGCCGGGATGACGGCGTACAGACAATTATGAGACGGTTAATAGCTGCCGCAAACAAAGCTATCCGTCCGCGTCGTTCCGGCTGCCTGCTTTTATCCGGCTCATTTGCACCGCTCTATCACGGCGCCTACTGACAAAGCGGTCTAAATCATTAGGTATTTTCTACAATTCTTGTCTCCCGGAGAAAGCGTTTGGAGGGACGACGTCCCGCACCATTGCCGTAAGATGCGTCTCCAGTTCCCTCACCATGCCCATATCCTCGAATATGAGGTGGTTGTTCGCGCGGATCTTCCGTTGTATCTCTTCGCGATAGGAAACATCGGTTGCCAGGCGCACGGCCTTATCGACATACTCCCGCGGCGTATTGACGACGCAGTCCATGACCCCCATGCGCTTGTAAAGTGCGTAGGTCTGGCGCCCGCGCATGTATGCGCCGGGAAGGGTAACGATGGGGACGCCCACTGCCAGGGCGTCGAAGGTGGTGGCCCCACCGTTGAAATGCGGGGTGTCCAGGATAACGTCCGACAGGGCAACCAGACGCAGGTACTTTTCGTAGGGCCGCCTTGCCATGAACCTCACCCGATGAATGCCGTCGCCGAGGCTCTCTTTGAGCCGCTCTGTCAGCAGGTCGGTCCAGGTCGCATGCTCTCCCTGAAAAAAGACGACCAGCCCTTCTTTGTCTCTGGAGAGAATACCCTGGAGCATCCTGTCGAAATCCGGATGGACCTTGAACAACGACTGGGCGCAAAGGTAGATGTGGTCGGAGTCGGCGAGCGAGAAGTCCGCCCTCCCTTTCTCGCACATCTGCGCCGGGGGTCTGTAATAGTATGCATAGGTGACTTTTTCCGAGAGTTTGACAAGCCTTTCGCTGTAATGCGCTTCTCCCCCGGGGATCTCGCAGTCCGCGTGGGAAATGAAATAGTCGATGGTCCTTATGCCCGTGGTGATGGGGTGTCCGTAGAAGGCGCATTGAACGGGGGCCAGGCGGCTGAAGGCCAGGAAATACGTGAAAGGGTCCATGCCTATGTCGGGGTAAAAGAGGATGTCCAGTTTCTTTGCCGCGACGACTCTTCTTGCTACGAACAGCGCTTCGGGCAGCAGGGTGACGCTGTCCGCATGTTCCTCGATGAATCCGGTTATCTCGTCTTTTTTATGAGGAAACAGGAACAGGTGCACTTCGAACGCATCCCGGTCCAGATGGGCGATAAGGCCCCTCATGTATTGTCCTATGGTATGGTTCCTTAAGTGTTTGGAGAGAAAGCCTATCCTTATCCTCCTTGCGCCCTGCGGCTCACGCCTGCCTTTGCAATGGAGGGCGACAAAGGCGAGACCCGGACAGATGCCTTCGTAGAACCGGGCGAGCTTCGTCTGAATATCCCTGTCCTCGAGCCCTTGATAGGCAAGATAGAAGTTGGCCTTTCCTATGTTGCGGAAAGGGTCGTCGATGGATAGTCCCTGCCCGAGCAGATCATCTACCGTTCGTTCCATGACGCTTCGCGCGGAGCGTATTTCCTCGGCAGACCGGGGGATCACGGGGACCAGGGTTGCCAGTATAACCTTGACGCCCGCGCGGGGGTTAAGGGCGTCGGCCTTCTCGTAGTGCGCGGCGGCGGATTCGAGAAGGCCCTCCTGGGCCAGTATCGCGCCGAGATGGGAATGTCCCATGGCAAAGGTGTCCCTCTTGTCGACGACCGCCTGAAAATGGCCCTTTGCCTCGTCAAAGAGCCCCTGTTCGTAGCAGAACCGGCCCAGATCGTCGCGGGCCTCCACGCGGTCCGGCTCAAGGCGCACCGCCCTCCTGAGTGATCCATAAGCCTCGTCGATGCGTCCGAGACTTTCCAGGAGGAGGCCCCTGCTGTAGTGTGTCCGGGCGGAATAGGGATCGATGAGGAGAGTCCGGTCGTAAACGCTCAGGGCTTCATCAAGGCGGTCCAGTTCCTGAAGTGCTTCGCCTAGATTGTTCAGCATGTTCGACGCATCGGGACGGCTCTCGAGGGCCTTTGCGAAACGCGTCAATTCCTCGCCGGGTCTTTCCAGGGCAACCGATGCGCGGCAGAACCCGTGATAGGCCGCCATGCAGTCGACATCGAGGGATATGACGCGCTCGAAGCAGGTTACGGCTTCGGGAAACCGGCCGGCCTCGATGAGCATGTTCCCCAGGTTCATGAGGATTCTCGCGGAGTCCGGGGCCGTCAGAAGCGCCTGCTCGTAACTGCGTATCGCGGCGTCTAAGAGCCCTAACTCGGCCAGGACGATGCCCAGGTTGTTTCGGGCCTCGGCAAATGCGGGCCGCAGGGCGATTGCCCTCTCGTAACTTTCCACCGCTTCCTTGAAGAGGCCGAGACAGCGGTAGGCTTCCCCCAGGTTGTAGTGACAGAGGTGGTCGTCGGGGGCTACATTTGCGGCCCGCTGCAGAAAGTCTCCGGCGGATGGGTAATCCGCCGCGCCAAGGCGTATCAGCCCGAGCAGGTGAAGGGCATCCCCGCTCGCGGGGTCCCCGTGGAGCACCCGGCGGCAGATGCGCTCAGCTTCCGTCAGGTCGCCCGATTGATAATGCACGATAGCGCTTTGGAAGGTTTCATCGGTGCGATGCCCGGTCAACATCATCTCCGGGATAAAGCAAAGGGCGTGCCAATTTAGGGCTCGTCAGAAAATAAATGGGCCATCTGGCTCGTCTTTTTGTCCGCCCGCTTCGTTGCGAAAAGTCCGCCCGCTTCGTTGCGAAAAGGTCATGTACATCCAGTACATTTGGCCTTTCCGCGCCTCGCCGATCGGCCAAAAATCCTTCGCCATCTGACTCATTTATTTCCTTCCGAGCCCTTATCGCCTTCCCGGTCCCGCTGTTTGACGGCGCCGGGGTTGACGGGATGCGGTTACGCGGACTTCTCCGGCTTGGACAATATCAATGAAGTGACGTCAATGTGGACAGGACATGATCTTTGGACGCGCGGACGACGTTCATATGTACGGCCACTATGCGAAGAGCATCATGGAAATACAGGCAAAAGGCCTCCCGGCATATCTACATGGATGCCGGTTACCGCTTTTAATGAACTCCAGACCGAACATGTAGGGCCTGAAATGGTAACCGCCTTGGTTGACCTTTGCCGGGATGTAGGTCTCGATGGGGTAGGGCTCCCCGGCCGAGGGGGCGGCCCTGGAATACCACTCTCCCGGATGGAGGGGTAGGGGTGATCCAGCCGGCCATTGCGATTTCCGCAGTTAACATCATTCCTAAAACCAAAACCCCTCCTATTAACTTTTTCACGCTCACCACCTTTTAACTACAATTTTAGGCATGGAAACTTTCTTAACAACATTAACGAATCCATGGGCAAAACCGCCGATGGGCCTCGTTGAATTTAATCATCAACGCCCGGCGACGAATTCAGCGATTTGCCCGAAAGCACGACTCATCGTTTGTCGCTGAAATCGTCCTTTTCCGGGCGGAAAAAACTTCCTTTGTGGGAAGGTTTTTCCGCCCTGCGAGTAAGATCCCCCAGGAGCCGCCCTCTGCAAATCGGCCTCAAACGAACATATTGATAGTGGAGCCAACTGCCTGGAAGAGGCTGTTGTCACCGGAGGTCCCGGTCGCGCTATTTCCGAGGTCCTGCATGAGCGTGGCAAAGGCGCTTTGGGCAGTCGTGAGGTCGCCGGACTGCAGGGCGCTGCCGACCGCTGCAAGATCAGTGCTAAAGCTCGTACTCGAAGTCTGTGAACTCGTACTCGAAGTCTGTGAACTCGTACTCGACGTCGCTGAACTCGTGCTTGCAGTTTGTGTGCTCCCGTCGTGATGGTGATGATGATGGTGGCCGTAAGTCTGCTGTGTGCCCTGGGTCTGCATGGCGCTCTGCAGGTCCTTCGTCAGCGTGGCAAAGGCGCTTTGGGCAGTCGTGAGGTCGCCGGACTGCAGGGCGCTGCCGACCGCCGCAAGGTCGGTGCCGATCTGGCTGCTCCCCCCGGTCTGCTGTGTGCCCGTGGTCTGCTGCGCGCTCTGCAGGTCCTGCGTTAGTGTCGTATACGCCTGCTGGGCCGTCGACAGGTTGCCCGAGGACAGGCTTGTCTGGAGGGTCGAGAAGGCCTGCGCTATCTGTTGGAACTGATTCTGGTAAACACTGGCGCTTGAAGAAATACCGGAAATGGACGACATATGCAACCTCCTTAGGTGGAATGCAAACCGTGTTGCAAATAGCGTACCATTATGCTTCTTTGTATATGGAACAGCCCCGGGTGTCTTCTATTGAGCACTCCCCTGCCGCAGGAGTTCTTTGTATTCGTCAGGCTTGTAGCCGACCACAACGTCCCTCCCGATCTTCACTACGGGAAAACCCCCTGCCTCGATATCATGCATTTCTCTATAAATGTTTTGCTGCGTTTGATCATCGGCGCGGTCGTAGTCAACGTAGTCGTAGGCCACGCCCTGCTCCTCAAAGTACTTCTTGGCTTTCATGCACCAGGGACAGGTGCTGAGAGAATACATGACCACTTTTTTCATTGAACCTCCTGTCATTTTGTTGCAGACGTCGACAGCGGCGAGGAGAGCGAACTGCCCGGTCAACAGAAATCTTTCTTAAGAAATAATGACAAGCGGAAGGAAAGTCAATGAAAAGTGAGCGAACCGTGCGTAAGCACCCTCTTGCGCGAAATATCAGAACGTGTGAAAAAATCGCCTTTTTGTCGTCACCCCGGCGAAAGCCGGGGTCCAGGCAGTCCGCAAGTGAGGGAAAATACTGGATTCCGGCGTCCGCCGGAATGACGGAAAAGGGTCGC
>JBEKJU010000155.1:0-8263 GCA_050011095.1 Syntrophorhabdales bacterium | reverse complement strand
CGTCCTTCGGCACGAAACTTTCGACGCGCTATGGCCTCGCCTCACCCTGGTCCGAACGTCATGCCGCATACATTTCAGGGCTCGGTACCTTCGGGCTGTGCGACGGCCTCATCACCCCCCTTGGCAAGGCCGTGCGGTGCGGCTCCGTCGTCTCGCGTCTCTCCATCCCGCCGACGCCGAGGCCCTATGACGGAATCCACGCGTACTGCCTCTTCTTTACCCAGGGTGTCTGCGGCAAGTGCATAGGGCGATGTCCGGCCGGCGCCATTAGCCGTGAAGGGCATGACAAGCTGAAGTGCCAGGCGTACATAGAGACGGTCAGCGCGGCCCACGCGAGGGAAAAATACGGCATCGAGTCCTATGGCTGCGGGCTCTGCCAGACGAAGGTGCCGTGCGAGTCACGCATCCCTTCCAGCAAGGTAAAAGGCGAGCCCGGCGGAACCACCTGAAGTGAGGGGAATGGACGCGAGGGGCGGGAACCAATGGGGAGAATAGCCGTAATCCCGGGGGACGGCATCGGAAAAGAGGTCGTCCCGGCGGGAATACGGGTTATCGACGCAGCCGGAAAAAGGTTCGGCTTCACCAACGAGTGGGATGTCTTCCCCTGGGGCTGTGAGTACTACCTGAAAGAGGGGCGCATGATGCCCGAGGACGGCCTCGACAGGCTCGCGCGCCATAACGCTGTCTACCTGGGGGCCGTCGGCGCGCCCGGTGTGCCCGATGACGTCTCGCTCTGGGGACTCCTCATCCCCATCAGGAGGTCCTTTAGGCAGTATGTCAACCTGCGTCCTGTCCGACTCCTGAGGGGCATCCGGAGCCCCCTTCGGGACGTGTCGCCCGGCAGCATCGACTTCTGCGTCGTCCGGGAGAACAACGAGGGCGAGTATTCTAACGTTGGCGGCCGGATGTACGAGGGCACGGAGCAGGAGATGGCGATCCAGCAGGCCGTCTTCACGCGGCATGGCGTCCAAAGGATCATGAGGTTCGCCTTCGACGAGGCCACAAAGCGGAGGCGCCACGTGACGTCGGCTACGAAGTCGAATGGAATCGTCTTCACCATGCCTTACTGGGACGAGATATTCCGCTCGGTGGCCCGCGAGTACCCCGACGTCCGCGCAGACCAGTACCACATCGATAACCTGGCCGCCCAGTTCGTGCTCCATCCGGACCGGTTCGACGTGGTGGTGGCAAGCAACCTCTTCGGCGATATCCTCTCGGATTTAGGACCCGCGCTAGTGGGGAGCCTCGGCATAGCCGCCTCAGCGAACCTCAACCCTGAGAGGGCGTTTCCCTCGATGTTCGAGCCCGTCCACGGGTCCGCCCCCGATATCGCGGGGAAAGGGATCGCGAACCCCGTCGGCCAGATATGGTCGGGGGCGCTCATGCTGCGCCATCTCGGTCATGAAGGCGTGGCGCGCGCCATTGAAGAGGCGATAGAGGTGGTGCTCGGCGACAGGGGGATCAAGACTCCCGACCTCGGCGGCTCGGCGACGACCGCGGAGGTCGCCGCGGCCATCGCCGAGGTTGTCTCCGGGGCGTAATACCAAGTCGCCTGCAATTGGTGGGACACCCGCAAGCGGGTACCCGGTCGCCCCCTCCACTGGCGAAAGCACGACCCGCTCCGTGGGTACCCCGAGCCTCCCCCTCATAAAAAGGAAGGAGCGGAGGCGAAAAAATACCCCGTTGACTCGCGTCGCCCCCTCCACTGGCAAAGTGCTGCCCGCCCGCTATTTTATACGAGCAGGAGCGCGAGGAGGGCCGATAATGCCGTCCAAAGGGTGGTGGAGGGCAGACCCGCCAGAGGGATCATGAGAAGACCGGCGAGGAGCGCGCCGAGGCAGCCTCCGGCAAGGTCGGCGCCGTAGAGCGGCGCTAATGCATCGCCTTCTTCGCCCCATCTTTCCCCTTTTCCTGTAGCCCTCGCCTCTTCTTCCCAGCCGTTCCGATCCGCCAACGAAGGCAACCCGGTATCATAGCGGCTCGCGCAGGTAAAGATGCCCGCGACCGCGAAGCCGGAAGAAACGAGCAGAAGGATTGTCCGGGCAAGGCCCGCTTCCGCGCCCGACGCGGCAAGCTGCAGGGAGACGAGGCCGCAGAGGAGTGAGAACCCCACCAAAAGACCGATAGCAAAGGATTTGACGCGCCTGGTCCCGCCACCCGCGGTGATCGCCTTTTCCGTCGCAAAGGCCCCCAGGGCGAGACCCGCCATGAAGCTCATGAGGAGCAGGCCGATATCCTGATAGAGGATGCCCTGTTTCACCTGGTAGTAAAGGATCAGGACCGATTCCAGCGCCATGCCCGCGAAGCCCGCGACGCCGGCCAGCATGATGCGCCGGAGCCGCCCGCGCCGTCGCGCCACGCAAAAAAGGACGGCGAGGGCGCCTCCGGCGACCCAGGGTCCGGCGGAGCGGGTGGAAATGGCGCTTCGTGCCGGGGGGCCTCCGGATGCGAGGGAGGGGAAGAATTTCGACAGCCAGATCACGACCGTGTAGCGATAGCAGACCGGCCGGAGGTCCGTATTCGGAGGCGCCCCGGCGTTCTTGAGCATCCTCCGTATTTCCGAGTACCTGTCGTTCGAGTAGAGGTAGCGGATATAGGGCGGGCGGACCAGGGTGGTCCTGATACCCCTCGAGCGCAACCTGCCGATCAGGACCTCCGGGTCCGTGGGCAGCGGGGCGGACGAGGCGGTCACGACGTTCGAATCGCCGGGCAGAAAGACGACCTCGGGGAAGACGGACCGGAGGGCCGCGTAGATGCTCTCCACCCTGCCCTTCATTGCGGGCGTCCAGAAATTTTCGCCGTTTTGGAGGCGCAGCGCCAGGATGCCGCCGGGACGCATGCGCGAGGCGCACGCCGCGAAGAACTCGCGTGTGTAGAAGCGGTTCGCCTGGCCCGAAAGCGGCTCGGGCATGCCGACCATGACAAGGTCGTAGGCGCCCGCCTCTTCCAAAAAGCGCCGGGGATCGGCAAATCTCAGGTGCACGCGCCCGTCGCGCATCCAGTCCCGCATATCGGCCGGAAGGCGCGGGACCACCAGGCCCACCTCGGCCCGGTTAAGCTCCACCCAATCGACCCTTTGGGGGTTGTGCTTGAGAAGCTCCCTGCCCATGCCCTCGATCCCGCCGAGGAGGAGGATGTTAGGGATATTCGGCCCGGCGTGCTGAAGGGCGGGGAGGTGGCAGAAGGTCTCGATCTCCCTGCCCTGCGTCTCGAATGCGAGGGCGTCGTTCTCGAAGACCGTGATCTGGTCCGCGAGCGCGG
This sequence comes from Syntrophorhabdales bacterium, assembly GCA_050011095.1. Taxonomy (GTDB): domain Bacteria; phylum Desulfobacterota; class Syntrophorhabdia; order Syntrophorhabdales; family WCHB1-27; genus JBEKJU01. Next base: position 5,002 of record JBEKJU010000155.1, on the reverse strand, counting down.
TGACCGTTACCCGGCCGTAGGGGGTGTCCCTGCTTACTACGAGACCGGGGTGGTTCCACGCGGTCGCCCGTTCTTCTATGGGGTTTGATGCGGCGATGGCGAGGATCAGGACCGCGCCCGCGACCGCCCCCGCCAGCCGGAGGGACGTCCCTAGGCGCGGATAGAGGACGGGCGCTGCGATGCAGGCAAGGCCGCACGCGGCCGAGGCCGCGAAGTTCTGCATGCCCCACGCGAGGAAAAGCGTGGAGGCGGCCCCGCCGATGACGCCTCCCGCGCTCTCCGTCGCGTATGCAAGGGGCAGGCTCGTGCCTCTTTGCGCGGAAAGCCGCGCGGCCCATTGAAAGAGGAGTCCCAGGGAGAGCCCCACGGGCAAAAGGGAGATGACAAGGAGGGCCATCTGCCGGAAGAAGGAGAGATAGGCGCCGGGCACGCCTGCGAAGAAGAGGCGGCCCGCCCGCAAGAAGAGCACATCGGCGGGGAGGATCACGGCGAGGGCGAAAAAGAGGAGGGCGATTTTCGCATCTGACGGCGCTGTGCGGCGAAAGAGGAGGGCCCCCGCCGCCGTCCAGAAGAGCCAGACGCCTATGGCCATCGTGTAGATAAGCTCGATGCCGTAGAAGGCGACGTTCAGCTCGCGGAGGATCGTCACCTGGCCGAGCATGGAGATGAATCCGACTAGGAACAGCGAAAATATCATCTGCCCCGATGGGCGTCTTCCCCGAAGACTATGGCCTGAAAGGTGGCGAACCGGGCGCCCTCGCGCCAGCAGAGCCGGTCCATTCCCGCCTTTTGGCAGAGGTTATCGAGCATCGTCGGCCGGTCCCAGTGCTGCTCCACGGCGACCTGGGGAAGGAAGAGGGCCGATTTCCCCCCCTTCGAAAGCACGACGCCGTCTTTCCCGATCACGATGTCGTCTGCCCTCCTGCCCTCGGTGAGCCGCGTGAGGACGGAGATCTCGATCTCAAGGCCGGGGACCTCGCCCGGGGCAACGGGCGGGAAGCGGGGGTCCTGGAGGGCGGCGCTGATTGCCATGGCGCCGACGAGACGGCAGAGGGGCACATCGGGTTCCGTGTGTCCGATGCAGCCCCGCAGTTCCCCGCCCTTTTTCAGCGTGACGAAGACGCCCCGCCTTTGCCGCAGGTTATCGTCGAACCCCCTCGCGAGGGGGGCTGTCTGCGTGGTGACCGCCCGGCTGATGCTCTCCCTCGCAAAGGCGAGAAGCGCGTCTCGTTCGGCCTGGCTGAACGTGTCGGAGTAGGGTGGCTCCTTCATCTCCCCCTTCGTCTTCATGGGGGCCGCATCCGCGCCGAAGGCGACGGCCCCGTAGCCGACGACGTGGGATGCGCCGCCAAAGGCCGTCTGGCCCGAATTGGCGTAGCTGATGACGCTTCCCCCTTTTGCGCCGAGCCTACGGGCCGCCTCCATGGCGGCGAGGACCGGGGCCTCGCCGCAGGCGCACGTCACAAGGTCCGGGACGTGGCGCCCCATGGCGGCCTCGATGGTCGATCGAAGCCGGGCGGGATCGAGGGAGGCCATGGCGTCGAGGACCTCCCTGTCAACGACCTCCGCATCGGCGGCGGAAGGATAGTGCGAGAGGTCGGAGCTTGCCACGATGAGCGCCTTACGGTCCTTCACTACGGCCGCGAGGGCCTCGCCGAGCCTGGCCGAGATCGCACGCTCGGACGAGGCGACGACCACGGGCACGATCCGGGCGCGGGGAAAGAGCACCTGGACGAAAGGCACCTCGACCTCTATTGAATGCTCGGCCGCATGAACCTCTTGATCGGAGACGCAGTCGTCGTCCGCGGCCAGCAGGGCGGACGCGATTTTCCGGTCGATTTCGGCGATGCCGAGGGGCGTGCGGAAGCCCTGCCCCGTGAAGACCGACACCCGGTGAAAGTGGGCTATCGTGTGATTCGTGCCGAGTATCACGACTACCTCGTAGTCGCCGCCCTCCGCCTGTTTGAAGGCGTCCGCCGCGATCTGGCCGGAGAAGACATAACCCGCGTGGGGCACGATAAGGGCAATCGGCTTCGCCACCCTTCGCGGCGCGCCATCGGCGAGGAATTTCTGAACGGCGAGCCTCAACGCATCGGGTGAATCGGGGTAGAATTGAGCGGCCACCGCGGGCGGCCTGATGACGCCCTCGACCTTCTCCGATCCCCCGGCTGCGTGGATCATTGCACAAAGACCCGCGCAGAGGAGCACGACGAGCGCGCAGAGAGTCGCCTTTCTCATTTTCACCTCCAGACGCCCGCGATCTTTCGGCCGCAAAAGGCGCACTTGCCGTCCTTGACGTTCATTTCCGTGAGAAAGAACGCCTCGCGCCTGATCACCGCCTTGCCGCAGGACGGGCAATAGGTGTGGTTTCCCGGATGGCCCGGCACGTTTCCCACGTAGGGAAAATGGATACCCCTGGCGAGGGCGAGCGCCCGGGCCCGTTCGAGCGTCGCGACCGGGGTCGGCGCGAGGTGGAGCATCTGGTAGTCGGGGTGAAAGCGGGTGAAATGGACGGGTACGTCAGGCCCCAGCTCCCCCACCACCCAGTCGGCCAGACCTTCGAGCATCTTGTCCGAATCGTTCAGGGTGGGGACGACGAGATTGACGAGTTCGAGATGCGCCCGCGATTTCGCGATCTGTTTAACACTCCTGAGAACGGGACGAAGCTCCGCGCCGCAGACATCGCGATAGAACTGGTCGCTGAAGCCCTTCAGGTCGATTTTTATCGCTCCGAGGGAGTCGCACATCTCCCTCAGGGGGGCCTCGTTCATGAAGCCGCACGAGACGAGCACGGAGCGGAGGCCCCGCTTCCTTGCCTCGCGGGCGATGTCGATCATGTACTCCGTGAAGACCGTGGGCTCGTTGTAAGTGAAGGCGATGACGGGCGCCTTTCGGGATAGGGCCTCGTCGGTGACCCGGCCGGGTGCGGTGAAGGGGGTCTGGTAGTCTTCGGGCGACGCCTGGGATATCTGCCAGTTCTGACAGAACTTGCATTTGAGCGGACAACCCGAGGTGGCGAGGGAATAGGCGGCCCTCCCCGGCAGGTAATGGTAGAACGGCTTCTTCTCTATGGGGTCGACATGGGCCGACATGGGGCGGCCGTACACCAGGCTGCGCAGCTCACCGGCGACATTGGCCCGCGCCCGGCACCTGCCGCGCTCGCCCGGCCGGATGACGCATCCCTGGGCGCAGAGAAGGCATTTGACGAGATGTTCCGTGTGGACGTGCCGGCTGCCGGCCTTCGGCGTTCCCTCCTGCCCGTGGCACACCGCGCACCCCTCGCCTGCCAGGGCGACCGAGGTCCAGAAGCGCGCGCGAGGCGCGGCCTCAAGGAGGTTTTCGCCGCGGTCCGCCGCGCATGCCTCACGGACCAGACGGGCGGACAGGGGAAGGCGGCTCGAAAAGCCGGAAAAAATCCCGCCCATACATCCGGCGAGGGGGACGGCCTTTGCCGCCATGACAAGGAAATCGCGCCGTGAGATCATCCGGAGGGGACCCACTTCGACATTACTACCTTATAGTGTTAAAACCTAAGGACTGTCAACAAAAAAAACAGGAAGAAATGCTCCGGGGCCTGGGGGAAGAGGGATGGGGCTGACGCGGCTACTGCCTCAATTCCTGTTTCAACTGCGTGAAATAGCGCCTGACGTACTCGTAGTCCTTCAAGGCCAGTCTCCGCGTCGCCGGCAGCGCGAACCCCTGCCACCGCAGCTCGATATCTTCGAGTATGAAGTCTATCGATCTTTTTCCATAGATCTGTCTTATGTACCTCAGAACACCTATGACCCCCATCGCATCCATTTTGTCCGCGTCATAGAGGATCTTTGATTCGATGGTGGTCCTCTCCGCCGGTTTCGCGCTCACGTCGTGCACCCTTATCGCGTGAAGGGCCGATTCCCTCTTGTGCTCCGGGAAGTTGATTCTCTCAAGCATTGGCGCGGCCTTCTGTGCGCTCAGGGCCCCATGTGCCCTATCGGCGAGGTAATGCCGGCCCACATCGTGCAGATAGGCCGCCGCGACCAGCACCTCCATGTCCGCGTCCAACCCCTCACCCAGGAGGATACACCGATCCCACACACGGAGAATATGATCGAGGGCATGTGAATCGCATATTGCCGGCGCCCGCTCCATCTCCTCAGCCAATGCGTTTTCGAGTACGGGCACCCAATCTTTCCAAAGGTCTTTCCCTTTATCCACTATAGGCCTCCTATTCTTCTGCGCGCAGGCGCCGCCCCGGCGAAAACTAGGGTAGTGGGTCTCAAACTGACCCACTACCAAAACTAGAGCATTATTGACAAAATCGGCCGCTTTGTCAATACAATGCTGCATGTCCGGAAATCGCAGGGCGGAAGACCATTGGCGAAAATTCCGCCCCCTGCGCCGCGCGCGCCCTCTTTTAGCTCTTCTCCATTGACGGGAGGGGCGTTTCTTCTTATACTTTCCCTGAAGAATCAACGGGCGCCTGTCGTCACGCAGTGGTTTGATATGGAATGGAAGATCGCAGACCGCCGTACGCGGCTAAACATCATCAGCATCATTATCCTCCTGGTCGGCCTTCTCGGCGCCATCGTGATTTACGCGAGGGCCGGGAATGAATCTGGAGGGGTCCTGGGTTACGAAAACGGGGATGATTCCGCGTATCCGATCATGCCCGACGATTCGAAGGTGTACGAGCGGAACATGGAACTCTACGGCGGAAAGGCGAACGTCCTCGCTGATGAGTTCAGGCGCTGGGTCATCGGCCTATTTCATGGGACGTCGCTCGCCCTCATCGTTGCCTGTGTGACCATTCTTGTATCCTTCGGCGTTTTCTACGCCGCCAATTACCTGCCCCCGCCCTTGCGGTCCGATGACCGCGGTCCCGACAATCGGAACGGACCGCCCTAGTGTCACGTCACTGCTCTAATGTCGGATAAAGACGGCGCAACCTCACCCGAGCATCCTGTGTCGTGAAGTGCCAGCTTACCTTCGCGTTGAGGTTGTCGCGACGTGTCTGCCAGGC
>JBEKJU010000154.1:0-8264 GCA_050011095.1 Syntrophorhabdales bacterium | reverse complement strand
CGTGGGGACGCATCTTCCCCCGGCCGGCCACGCTGCCCGCCTCATACAGAGAATGCCGTTGCCGCAAGAACAAAGAATGGTAAGAAGAATAGGAGCCACCGTGAAAGCTGACGACGGCGAAATAAAGGTCTTCATCGCCGCCCGCGAGTCGACCTGCTCCGAGTGCGGCGAGAACCTCGGCTCCCGGGCCCGGATCACCCTGACGCGGGACAGGGGCGCTCTGTGCCTCGCTTGCGCGGACCTGGACCATCCGGTCTTTCTGCCCTCGGGCGATCCCGCGTTAACCAGGAGGGCAAAGAAGAATTCCCGGCTCCATGCGGTCGTTCTGAAATGGGCCCGGACGCGAAAGAGGTATGCCTTCCCGGTACCCCTCCCCCCGCCTGCGTATCGGAGTGGGAATGCGGGGTTCTTGTGGCGAAAAGTCACACAATGACTCCTTTTGGGACATCGGCCGGCCTTTCCCCTATGCGGAAAACAGCGTAAAACACGCCATATCAAGGGGCGGCGGACTGGCATTTTACTTGCAGAATATAGGCATCGACATCATGGGGTCTTGCGCGGAAAAAAGACCTTTTTCAAAAAGATTTGGTGAACCAAATCGAAAAAAGGGGAGAAAATGGCGAACAAGACGATGACCGTGGCAGAAGTTTTTGACAACAGCCGCTTCACGCCGTACCAGTACCTGGTATGCGGCCTCTGCTTTCTTGTTACCTTCCTTGACGGCTACGATCTCACCATGATCGGCGTGGCCGTGCCGAAGATGGCCGATTTCCTGCATGCGAAGATGAGCGCCATCGGCCTGGCGTTGGGCATCGGCGCATTCGGGCCGCTCGTCGGCGCGGTCGTTTTGGGGACACTCGCCGACCGCTTCGGGCGCAAGTGGATGCTCTTTATCTCCGCGATCATTTTCGGCCTGTTTACGCTGCTCACCGCGTGGATCACGAGCACGGGACAACTCGCGTTCTACCGGTTCCTCGTGGGGATAGGACTTGGCGGGGCCGTCCCCAACGCCCTTACCTTCGGGTCGGAATACGCGCCGACACGCATCCGTTCGGGCGTTGTCGCCCTCATGTATACGGGCATGCCCACGGGCGCCATGATGGGGGGCCTTCTGGCCGCGTACCTGATCCCCCACTTCGGCTGGCAGTCCCTCTTCATCTTCGGCGGCTTCGTTCCCATGGTGATCGCCCTGATAGTGGCCCTGGCCCTTCCCGAGTCCATCGAATTCCTGGTCCAGCGGGGTAAAGGCGAGGCGCGAGTCCGGGACATCATCTCAAGGGTCGCGCCGGCCATCGGCAAGGATAAAAACATCGAGTTCCTCCCAAGCCACAAGAGGCTCAAGGGGGTGCCCGTCAAGAACCTCTTCACGGAAGGGCGCGCCCTTACCACGGTCCTGCTCTGGTTTATCTGCGCGGGGGCCCTCTACATGATGTGGATACTCAATTCCTGGGCGCCAACCCTTCTCAAGAAGAGCGGCGCCACGGTCCAGCAGTATAGCCTCGGTTATGCCGCCCTCAACTTCGGCGCCGTCGTCTCCTCGGTATACGTCGGCCGCCTCATGGACAAGTTCAACCCGTTCCGGGTCCTGCAGATTGGCTGCGTGCTTGCCTTTTTAAGCCTCGTGGCCTTCGGGCCCGTCGCGGTGACCGGCTCGTTCATGGCTATCGTCGCCATGTCGATCGTGTGTGGACTCTTCATCAACGGCACGAACACGGGGACGCTGACAATCGCGACTATTTCCTATCCTTCGAGCATCAGGGCATCGGGGATCGGCTGGGCCTATGCGGTGGCAAAGATCGGCGCCATGGGTGCGCCGGCGATAGGCGGGTTCCTCATCAGCATGAAGTGGAGTGTCCCGAAGATCTGCAGCACCCAGGCTTTCCTGGCCTTGGTTGTCGCCGTCCTTCTCCTGGCCCTGCACAGGCACGTCGCGACCAAAGCCGGGCAGACAGCCGCGCGCGCCGCTGTCGAGGGGGCGTAGGCGCACCATGCCGGTGCGTGGAATTCCCGCCACCGGTTTTGCATAAAGGAGCAAGGAGGAACTGCATGGGCTTAGGTGATTTTCTTGTAAGAAACGCGCACAAATTTCCCGACAAAACAGCACTCGTCTTCGAGGATTTTTCCGAGACCTTCCGGACCTTGAACGAGCGGGTGAACCGCCTCGCCAACGCGCTTCTCCGCGAAGGATTGACCAAGGGCGACAGGATCGGTGTTCTTGTGCACAACTGCCACCAGTTCATCGAGACCTATTTTGCCGCGGCGAAGACGGGGGGCATCTTCTGTCCCTACAACAACCATCTCAAGCAATGGGAGCTGAAGGACATCATCGATTACTCGTCCGCGAGGTTTCTTATCCTCGACGCCGATTTCGCCGGGATGATAGACGCGCTGCGGCCGGGCTTAAGCTCGATCGAGCGCTACATATGTCTTCAAAAACCGGCCGGGTCCTCTATGGAAGACTATGAGGCCCTTATTGCCGCGGGTGGAAGCGGAGAGCCCGACGCGGTCGTGGCCGACGAGGACGTGCAGAGCATCATCTTCACCGCGGGCACCACGGGCAAGCCGAAAGGCGCCATGAGGACGCACCGGCACCTCATGTCCGATGCGTCGGCGTCGGCCATAGATCTGAGGGTGGAGTACGACGAGCGCGTCCTGATAACCTTCCCCATGTACCACGTCGCGTGCGAGGACAACATCGTGCGCCACTCGCTCCTGCCGAACACGATTTACATCAATCGGGAGGGTGGCTTCAATCCGGAGCAAGCCCTCGATTATATCTCCCGGGAGCGGATATCGCGATGCCAGTTCGTCCCCACCATGATCCACAGCCTCGTCCAGGTGCCGCGCATCGACAGGTTCGATCTGTCGAGCCTGCGGCTGATCCTCTATGCGGGCTCTTCCATGCCCGTCGAGCTGCTCAAGAAGGCTATCGCGGTCTTTCCGTGCGGTTTTGCCCAGCTTTACGGCCAGACGGAAAGCGGTCCCTTCACCACCTGCCTGAAACCCGAGGACCATATGCTCGACGGGTCGGAGAAGAAGATCGCGCGCCTTGCCTCCTCCGGAAGGGCCGCGCTCAACTATGAGATAAGGGTGGTCGACGATAACGACAGGGATGTCCCCGTGGGAGAGGTGGGTGAGATCGTAGCCCGAAGCGACGCAATAATGAAGGGCTACTGGCAGATGCCCGAGGAGACGGCGAAAAAGCTGAAGAACGGCTGGCTGCATACGGGTGACCTGGGGAGACTCGACGAGGACGGGTACATGTACGTGGTCGAAAGAAAGAACGACATGATCATCTCGGGAGGGGTAAACATCTACCCCCGCGAGATCGAAGAGGTCCTTTACCGGCATCCTTCCGTCTCGGAGGCGTCCGTGGTGGGATTACCCGACGAGCACTGGGGAGAGGTGACGAAGGCCGTCGTGGTGCTGAAGGAAGGCGCCCAGGCGACGGAAGCCGGGATCATCGAGTTCTGCGGAAAGAACCTCGCGGGCTACAAAAAGCCTAAAACGGTCGACTTCTGGAAAGAATTGCCCAAGAGCCCCCAGGGGAAGATACTCAAGAAGGAGATTCGCAAACACTACGCATAGAGCGTTCTACGGAATTGAGTAACGATTCTAATTCCCGTCACCCCGGCGAAAGCCGGGGTCCAGTAGTTCAGAAGGTCCTGAAAACACTGGATTCCGGCGTCCGCCGGAATGACGAAGGACAGCCGGAATCAAGGCCGCCAATCGGTAATTATTTTTGCGGAACGCTCTAACAGGCGGGGGCAACGGAGGAAATAGGGCAACGGAGGAAATAGGGCAACGGAGGAAGGATTATGGTTGAACTTACCGCGGAGCAGAAGGACATCAAGATGGCGGCAAGGGAATTTGCCGAAAAGGAGTTCAGGGATGTGGCCCGGGAACTCGATGAAAAGGAGGAATTTGACGACCGGCTGTGGAAGAAGGCGGCGCAAAACGGGTTTCTTGGCGTCTTCATGCCGGAAGAATACGGAGGCCAGGGCCTCGGCCACTTCGAGCAGTGCCTGATCCTGGAGGAATTCGCCCGGGTCGACCTCGGCATCGCCCATCAGATCGACTCCGCCTTTTTCGGCGCCCAGTTCATACTCCTGAAGGGCACGCGCGAACAGAAGGCCGCGTACCTCCCCCCGGTCTGTGAGGGCCGGTGGCGCATCGGCATGGCGTCCACGGAACCTGATGCGGGAAGCGATGTGGCGTCCATAGCGACCACCGCCGTAAAAAGCGAAGACCACTACATACTGAAGGGAAACAAGGTCTTTATTACAAATTGCACCACCAGCGACTTTCTGGTGGTCATGGCGGTCACCAACCCCGACGCCAAAAGAAAGCACGACCGTCTCAGCGCGATTATCGTCGATACGAAGAGCCCCGGCTATGAGGCGACGAAGTGGCACGGCAAGTTGTCACTCCGATGCTCGACAACGGGCGAGGTGGCCTTCAACGACGTGGAGGTGCCGAAGGAGAATCTAGTCGGAGAGGAAGGCAAAGGCTTTTATCACCTCATGGACTTCTTCAACCATACCCGCCTCGGCGTGGGCTCCTTCGGCGTCGGCACCGCGCAGGGCGCCCTCGACGCGGCCATGGCCCATGTAAGAAAGAGAAAACAGTTTGGCGCGACCCTTGCCCAACTTGGCGTTGTTCAGACGAAGATTGCCGAGATGGCCACGCTCCTGGAGGCGGCGAGAAGCCTCCTGTACCGGGCCGCGCTCAATAGCGACAAGGGAAAGAGTGACCCCGCCCTCGTCGCCATGGCGAAGTGGTATGCCTCTGAGGTAGCGGTAAAGGTGGCCGACGAGGCGATCCAGCTTCACGGCGGGAGCGGCATCCTTTCCGAATACAACGTGGAGCATTACTGGCGGGATGCCAAAGTCCTCGAAATATTTGAAGGCGCGAAGGAAATCGAGAAGCTCCTCATAGGAAGAAGGCTCCTGGGACTGCACTGATACCGGGTTGGTTCAAAGGCATCCACCCACGCCTCGTCGGCCCGACCGTTGCGCTAGTTGCCCTTTTCGATTTTGCGGTACAGGTTTTTCCTGCTGATGCCAAGCAGGCGGGCCGCCCGGCTCTTGTTGCCTCCCGCCTGCTGCAGCACGCTTCGTATGTGATTCTTCACCAGGGCATCGAGCTTCAGGTCGTCAGCCGATCGCGGCCTCGCCGTCACGGTGCGGCCCCCGTTTCGATCCTGCACGCAGAGGGGAAAATCATCGCCCACAATCTCGTCCCGGTTCTGGGCGACAAGTATGGCGCGCTCGATCATGTTGGCTAATTCCCTCACGTTTCCCGGCCAGTGATAATCGAAGAGGAGCTTCATGGACCGGCGCGACACCGTCTTCCGCTTGTTGCCCTTGCTGAATTTATTCACGAAATACCGGGTGAGAAGGGGTATGTCCTCCTTTCGCTCCCGCAGCGGAGGAACGCTTATCTCGAAGGCGTTGACCCGGTAAAAAAGGTCTTTTCGAAACTTGTTCGCCGCCACCTCTTCCTCAAGCCTCTTGTTGGTGGCGAACACAAAGCGGAGGTCCGCCCTGTTCTCGCGGACGTCGCCCAGCTTCATGAAGATCCCCGTTTCAAGGACCCGCAGGAGTTTCGCCTGGATGGCGAGGTTCATGTCGCCCACCTCGTCGACGAAAAACGTGCCCCTGTTCGCGATATCCAAAAGACCCATTTTGTCCCCATGGGCACCCGTAAACGCCCCCTTCTTGTACCCGAACAGCTCGCTCTCCAGGATGCTCTCCTGAAGGGTGCTTGAATTGATCGCCACGAAGGGGTGCGCCGCCCTTTGCGAAGAGGCATGGATAGCCCGCGCTATCAACTCCTTTCCCGTCCCGGTCTCTCCCGTAATCAGGACAGGCACGTCGGAGGCGCCCACAAGAGAAATAAGCCTCTTGACCTCCTGGATGGCCCGGCTCTCGCCGATAAACTTATCATGAAATTCTGCCCATTCCAGGCGCTTTTCCAGGAGCCAGTTCTTCTCTTTCAAGGTTTTCTTTTCATAGGCCTTCAAAATGGCATGGCTCAGCTCGGAGGACTTGCAGGGCTTGACCAGATAGTCGTAGGCGCCGAGCTTCATCGATTTTATCGCCGTGTCGATCGAGGCGTGACCCGTGAGCATGACGATCTCGAAGTTCTGCTCCGCTTCTTTCAGCATATTGAGAAGGTCGATCCCGTTCATATCGGGCAGCTTGATGTCAAGGACCCCCACATCGAAGGTCTGTCTCTTGAGGAGAGGAAAGACTTCACTGGCCGATTCGGCGCAGGCGACCGAAAAGCCTTCCTTTTCCAGCTTTTTTTTGAATGCCTGAGCGAGCTGGACTTCATCGTCGACGATCAGCACCCTGATCTTCTCCATGGTCTCTAGCCCCCGATCCCGTCTGCGGGAATGGTTACCCTGAAAAGACTTCCGCCCGCCTGTCCTCGCCGCATTTCGATGTTGCCGCCCATTTTTCTCATGATATCGTCGCAGATGGTGAGACCAAGGCCCATGCCCCTCGTCGATTTCTTTGTAGTGAAGAAGGGCTCGAAAATATGGTCGGCAATCACCTCGGGTATGCCCGAGCCGTTGTCCTCGATCTCTACGGCAACGCAGCTATCCGCGAGAGAGGTCCTTATCCAGACCTCCGCCCTCGTCTGCGCCTTCATCGCATCGAGTGCATTCTGCATGATGTTGGCGAAGACCCGGCGGAGGGCATTGGAATGCCCCTTTGCAGGCGGCAGCCGCGGGGAGAAGTCCCTGCTCACCTTCAAGTCGCGTCCGCCTAAGTCCTGGGTCTCGATGACCTCGTCCAGGAGGGTGTTGACGTCCGTGTGGCCCCCTCCGGGCCCCTCGCTCCAGAGGAGGTCGAAGAGGTCTTTTATAATCTCCTTGCAGCGAAAGGCCTGTTTCTCGACCACTTCCATGTAGCCGCAAAGCTCTTTAATATCCGCATCCGTGATCCCGTTGCCCGCGCCATGGACCAGGTCGCACGCAAGCTCGGAATGGATCACAAGGGTGGCGAGGGGGTTATTCAGCTCGTGGGCAATGGCCCTCGCCAGTCTCCCGACGGCCGACATCTTTCCTTCCTGCATCAACTGGGCGCTTATCCGCACCCTTTCCGTCGTTTCGTCTATGATGCAGAGGAGGCCCTCCACGTGACCGTCCTTCGTCCTTAGCGGCACCCCCCTGAAATGGAGGTACTGACTTTTGCCCCTGTACGTGGCAAAGGGAAAATCCCACAGCTCGAAAGCCTCCCCGTTCAGCCCCTTCCTTATGTAGTCCGCCAGACCGCACTTGATCGTGTAGTCGTTCTTCAGCCAGTTGAAATTCAGAAGCTTTGCCGGGGCCTCGGGCCCCAGGCCCGAAAGCTCCGCCAGAGCCGGATTGACGCTGAGGAACTTGCCGCTTTCGTCAATCGTGAAAATGGCGACCGGCGCGTTCTCTACAATGGCCGAATTCAGCTCGCTTATGGACCGAAGCTTCTCCTCGACCTCCTTCGACTCCCTGATGTCCTGTATCATTTCGATGACCAGCGGCGCGCTTCCGCATACCCATTCAGCCACGGGCACCGATGTGACAAGGGAGTAGGCCTGCCCATCCTCACGGCCGCTCCGCAGCTCGGCGGACTCGACCGCGCCGCTCTTAAAGCTCCTGATTGCGGGACAATCATCGCAGGGCTTCTGCCTCTTCAGCATCTCCTTATAGCAGCAGCTTCCGCCTCTTTTCAGGGGATAGCTCCTGCCCGATACCCTGGCCGCCCTGTCGTTAGCCCATAGGACCTCGCGCCGGTCGTTCAGCAGATAAAGCGCGTATGGCAATGAATCCAGGATGACCTGAAGCACTCCCGGATTGTGTATCGGGTTTCCTCGCATGATTCCCCCCCCAAGTGAGAATGCGACAGAGGAGTGATTAAGGCGGTCCGGGACCCACAACGCCGTACCCCGCAACGCAATCCCGGCACATCCCTACCATTTCTACCCTGTTTTTGCAGCCGAATCAAGAAATTTCTTCAGGGGGGCAATCGAACATCCCGGTCGCCGATTTCGTAATTCATCGGAATACTCTTTTCCCCGGTGCAGCCGGGATAAGCCCGAAGGGGGAATCCGTGAGAAAGAGAAAGCTAACGTTGACAGAGAAGGAAAAACCGATATAGAGTACACAGGGACCGGCGTCGCCTGACGGCGCAGGCGGGAGCGGCCGCGCACCACGGCATCGGGCGGCCGGATTCGTCCGGAACGGATGGCCGGTCCGGATCATAACGCACGGCCGG
>JBEKJU010000153.1:0-15038 GCA_050011095.1 Syntrophorhabdales bacterium | reverse complement strand
GGGTGGAGCATTGCACGGGATATGCGGGTACAACGCCTACAAACGCATCGCCGAGGATTACGGGTTGGAAAAGCCCTGGGAAAAGGCAGGGAGACCATTCTAAGTCGGGGGTATCCGTATCTTTGGCCGGGTAGCGGCAAAAGGGGGAGAAGTGAAAAAAACGGTTGTCTTAGTGGCGTCAATGGACACCAAGTCCGAGGAATCCGCGTTCGTCAAGGACGTGCTGGAGGCAGAAGACCTTAACGTGGTCACCGTGGACGTGGGCACGGGATTTAGAGGCCGCCCCATTTTTGAGCCCGACTACCCGGCTGAAGACGTTGCGAAATCCGCCGGTATGTCACTTGCGGAGGTATTGGAATCCGGTCGAAAAACCCAGGACGATACCTTCTTCATGGGGAAGATGGGCGCAGGGGCGTCAGCTATTGCGAATCGACTCTACGCCGAGGGAAAACTGGATGGGATCTTTTCCCTGGGGGGAACCGCGGGAACCCACATGGCCACGACCGTAATGAGGTCGCTGCCCTTTGGCGTTCCGAAGGTCATGGTCTCTACCGCCGCCTCCGGGGATGTGAGGAACTGGGTCGGCACCAAAGATATCGTTATGATTCCCTCGATAGCGGATATTGTCGGACTCAACCGCATAACGAGGAATTCGCTGCGCAAGGCGGCGGGTGCGATACGTGGCATGATCTTTACGGACGATGAACCCCTCTCCGCTGAACCGCTGATTGCCGTCACCACCCTGGGCGGCACCACCGAGACCGCGATGCGATTCAAGACCAGGCTCGAAGAGAAGGGTTTTGAGGTCGTTGTCTTCCATGCCATAGGCATAGGCGGCAGGACCATGGAGGAATTGGCCCTGGAAGGCAAGATCCATGGGGTGTTCGACATGTCAACCAACGAGGTTCTCGACCATCTCTATGGCGGAATGACGGATGGGGGGCCGGACAGGCTGGAGGCGGCGGGAGTTATGGGGCTGCCCTATCTGGTCGCGCCCGGCAACCTCGATCACCTCATATACACCTCACGGGAAAGTATCCCCGAGCAATTCAGGAACAGGAAGGTCTTTTCTCACGGCACACGCAGTCATATTATCCGGAGCAGAAAAACGGAAATGGAGTCGCTGGGATTGGTCATGGCTGAAAAGCTGAACAAGGCGAAGGGACCCACGGCCGTAATCTTTCCTCTCAAGGGTTTTTCCTTCGCCAATCTCCACGTTGACAGGGAGGAGTTCGACGATCCCGAATCGGATCGCCTGCTGCTCGCGACCCTAAAGAATAACCTGCGGACGGACATCAAGGTTGTCGAGTGCGACCTGCACATCAATCAGGAAGAGTTTGCCGCGAGGGCGGCGGAGGTGTATCTCGATCTTCACAAACAGAGGTCTTTCGCTGGGTAGGAAGCGGCAAAGGTCTTGAGATGCCGGTTCTCGCCAGACAGAAGACGGGGCGGGAAGCCTGCGGACGTTCAGGGTGCGTTTTTAACCGAGGTGTAAAGCCGAATGCGTAAAACCGGGTATTCTCTCTACCGATTTCTGTCTCCCCAAACACGACACACGATCAGCTCGGTATTGGGTATGATACCGAGTTGCATTCAAAGGCGCCACCCACGCCTTCGGCGCGCCGACCCACTTCGTGGGTGCCCCGCGGGCGGCTTTGATGCGCCGACGAAGGCATACTACTTGTACGTCGAGGAAAGCTTTGATGCGACAACAAAGGTGTGGCGAAGAAGGCGACTCGGCATGAGCTCTTCGATCAACGGAGGCACTCAGGTGCATACCGTCGTATCGGCCGCATCCGCTCTTGCCGCGCACACCGCCCTTTGGACCGAAGATGGAGGGCTGTGGCGCGGGGGCTGAAGGGTTCGCCGATTCATTTAGAATGAAACGTGTTGAAATAAAGGGGGTCCGCGCCAGAAACGGTCAGTCCGAATAAACCAAATCAGGGGGGGAACATGGAAAGTATCGACAGGGTAAAAACAGCGGTGCCGTTCGAGTTTAACGCCGGGATCGATCTGGAGGCTCATGAGGCGTGGTTCGTCGATCACCTTCATACGCTTGAGTCTCCTGATTATTTCCTAACGACTTACGACGAGGCAAACACACAGGGTATGATCTGGGGGGCCGAGAAGCTGCCGCTTCCCGGAAGCAAGGGGTCTGAGTGGAGAAACATAAACTACGTGAAGATCCTTATCTGCCCGATCGTGGTGACGTCCGAGGCCGAGGTGGCGGAACGCCAGGAGAGGCTGACGGAGAATCTGCTTTCCCTGATCGACGGGTATGACAAGATCTGGGGAGACCTCAAGGCAGAGCTTCTGGAGCTTTACAGGCCCTTCAAGGAATTCGATGTCAACAGCGCAAGTTCCCTGGAGCTGGCGAGGAGGCTTGTCCCTTTGCGGGCCGCGGTGTTCAGGATGAGCGAGGTGCACTTTTACGTAATGTATGTGGCCTTCTCCATGTTCATGATCTTCGAGGACCTCTGTCGGGAGGTACTTGGCATCGACGCCACCCATCAGGATTTCCAGGCCATGGTGAGTGGCTTCGATAACAAGTCTTTCGAGTGTGAGAGAGGCCTGTGGGGACTTTCGCGCAAGGTCCTGGAACTTGACCTTGCCCAAACCTTCGATGCGCCGAGCGCCGACATAGCGCCGAAGCTCCGGGAAATGGAGAACGGCAGGCAGTGGCTCGATGAACTGGGCAGATTCATCGACGAGTTCGGCTGGAGAAACGAGCGACTCTGGACCATATCGGCCCCGAGTTGGCGGGACGATCCGCGCTATGTGATCGACAGGGTCAAGGTGTATCTGAAGGCCAATCCGCCCGGGGAAAGGCTTCAGGCCCTGATCCGGAAGAGGGAAGAGAAGATAGCCGAATACATGCCGAAGGTGCCGGAAGACCGGAAGGGAATCTTCACGCTCCTTCTCAAGGGAGCGCAAAACGCGAGTTCCTTCGGCGAGGAGCATGACCTCTACTGCGAGATGCAGACCGACGCGCTGGTGCGGATGTACTATCTCGCCCTCGGCAAGAGGTTTGTCGAGGCCGGTACGCTTAACGACGTCTCCGACATTTTTTTCCTTACTTACGGGGAAGCGCGGATGATCGGCCTGTATCCTAAAAAATATAGACTGCAATCCGTGATAGCGGAACGCAGGGAGAGGGGGAAGAAAGACCCGAAGATTGTCCTTCCAAACACAAACGTATTGAGCAACAGCATGAATGAGGGCGAGGCCTTTCAATGGATGATGGGATCGCGGGAACCCATTTTCATGAAGGTGATAGTAGGAGAATTGCCCAAGCCGAGGCCCGAGCTGAAGGCGGACCTGATCGGTGTGGCAGGGGCAAGCGGCGTCGCCGAGGGCCCGGCGCGCATCATCTCGTCTGTCGAGCAGCTCAATGAGGTCCGGCCGGGTGAGATACTTGTCGCATTGACCACCTCCATCACCTGGACCCCCATATTCAGCCTCCTGAAGGGGGCGGTGCTCGACAGGGGCGGCACGCTCTCTCACGCCGCCGTGATCTGCCGGGAGTATGGAATTCCATGTGTTCTCAATACGTTCGAAGCTACAAAAAAGATAAGGAACGGGCAAAAAATCAGGGTCGATGGCAACGAGGGCGCGGTCTACATTGTCGATTAGCGGAAAGCGCGCATGAGGGCGAAGTGAATAAAGCTTCTCAAGATAAGGATCATGCCAGGTTGCATTCAAAGGCGCGTCGAGAAGGGCGAAGGGGAGACAACAGGGATGTGGCGAGGATAAGCGACTTGGTGTCAGACAGAACCCGAAGGGGGGAGGGATGGGGACAAAACACGTTTTTTGGTTCACGGAACTCGGCCAGAACGATAACGGCATGGTGGGCAAGAAGTGTGCCAATCTCGGCGAGTTGACGAAGCTAAGGATGCCCGTGCCTCGCGGGTTCGCGATCTCGGTGACCGCCGAGGACAAATTCCTGGAGGAGACGGGCGCGCGCGGGGAGATCAGGGAACTGGTACGCAGGGTGGGCGACGATGAGCTGAAGGACTTCAACGTGCAGGCGGAGGTGAGCAGGAATATGCAGGCAATCATCGAGGGAAAAGAGATCCCCCCTGACCTCGCCGCCGCTATCGTCTCCTGCTACGAGGACCTCTGCGCCCGCTCGGGTTGCGTTGTCGCGGTCTCGGTACGGTCCGCGGGCGTCAAGAGCCATCCGGGCATGTATGAGACCTATCTGAATATCAGAGGCACGCAACAGGTTCTGCAGATGGTAAGGAAGGTGTGGGCGAGCATATTCAACCACAGGACCGTATCGGCGGCGATTCAGCACGGCTTGCGTGCCGAGGATTCCCCGAGCATCGGTGTCGGGGTGGTCGAGTTGGTGAACGCCCGTGGGGCCGGGGTGTGCTTTACTGTCCATCCCGTCACCGGAGATCCGCACACGGCCGTCATAGAGTCGAACTGGGGCTTGGGGGAAAGCGTTGTCAGCGGGGTGGTTAACGTCGATCGGCATGTGATCGAAGGTCAGAGAAAAGACGATGGGCGAGAAAAAGATGCAAATAGTGCCCAAAGGCAATGGCGTCTCCGAGGAGGAGGTGCCACCCGAAAAGCAGGCGGTCTATGTGATCACGGACGAAGAAGCAGCGGAGATAGTGAAGCTGGCTATGGCCCTGGAAGTACACTTCAACCACCCCCAGGACATAGAATGGGCCATAGACGCGGACAGGCAGTTTCCGGGGAACGTGCTCCTCCTTCAGGTCAGGGGTGTGGTAGGTGTGGAGGTTCGGGAGAAGACACCCGAACAAAAACTCAAGGAGCAGTTCGCCAAAATAGTGAAGAGGGCGACCTGAGTGTAAAGGGGTATTTTGAGCTGGCCGGGGAAACCGGGCTTGGGGACGAATCGTGACCGGCCCGGACCCGCCCCTATCTTTTGCAGATGGCCCCTTCTCCGAGTTGGGCCCCTTCCTTCTCGGCGATGACAGGGCACTTGTGCATGAAGAGATAAAAGCCGCTTACGTCCATGGACGGCAAAAGCTCGAAGTTTGCCTGGCCTTTGGCCACAACGAGATCCGCCTGCCTGGCTACCTCCACGAACCCCTCGAACAATTTATCGATGTATCCCCGACTCATCTCTATCGGCTCGATAAGGGGTATCGTCTTTACGGTGGCGATCTCTTCCATGTGGGCGTCGACTATATCCTCGTACAGGGCATCGCTCAGGAAAGGAAAGCCCTTGATGAAATAGTCGACCTCCGCATCCTTCTTTTCGGCCAGCATGCCTTCAATGAATAACCGGTCCAGGAAGACCTCTCCCGCGTTGTCGGTGATGTAGACGATCTTTTTCGCATGCGGAAGAGCCGCTCGGAGTTGGTCGAAGTCGTTCACCGCGAAGCGCAGGTTCGTGAAGGTGCTTTCCCGGACCATATCCTGGATTCCATCCGCGACCACGTCGAGATAGTTCCCCATCACCGCCGCCCGGCACGCCGTCATCAGCGGGTCGTCACTCTTTTTCAGTCTCGACGTTTCTGGGCCTGGCGTCCTTGAGAACGTCCATCATCCTGAAGACCACCTCCTTGAGGGGCGCTTCGTCATGGGTGACGAAGCGGGCCGACTGAAGGGCGACGTTTTGCGCGCATACCAGACACCGGGAAGCGAGAATCATAATGGGTCTCCTTGTGCATGATGTATTAGAGCGAAAAGGTATCGTCGAAGATGGCGCGGGTCATGAGGGAGCAGATGCCTTCCGCAACCTCCTGGAGGTCCCAGCCTGTCTCCTTATAACGGCTGTTGTTCGCCGCGGCCAATTGTCTCTCGATGGTCTCTATGATGAGCGATACCCTCTGGAGATAGGAAGGGGCCGCCTCTTCTCCTCTCTTTTCAGCCTCGACAACGGTGTCCGCCGCCATTACCCCGCTCAGAAGGGCGGTCCCGATGCCCTCGCTCGTGGGAAGCTGAAAACCGGCCGCGTCACCCGTCAGCAGAACCCTGCCCTTTGCCGGCCGGAAAGAGCCGTCGATGAGGTTCTCGTGGATCCTCGGCTCCATGGATGCGTCGCGCCAGAGCGGCAACGTCCGCGGGTCGAAGCGGAACTCCCGGAACAGAAAGTCCTTCACCTGGCCGAGCCGCTCCTTGATCTCACCCGGCCTGGCGGAGACCTCCAGACAGAAATGGGGACCCTTGTGGTGGATGTCGAACCAGGATTTTCCGGGGGTATAGAAGGCGTGGTAATAATTGCGGTCCAGAGGAAATGCGCCGTCGAAGCACTCCCTTATCTCCTGCTGAAAGCGGGCCTTCAATTCAGGGAAAAGGGACCGGCGGACGGCCGAGTGGACGCCGTCCGCGCCGATGACGTGCGACGCGAGGACGGATGTATCTTTCCCGCCGCCGGAGAAGGTGACCCTCACGCGATCTCCCTCGACCTCCAGGTGCTTCATGCAGCATCCGTCGCGGATCATCGCCCCTGCCTCCCTGGCCTTTTCGGTCATCCAGAAATCGATTTCGCGGCGCCACCCCGTCGGCATGCGATGCTCGATCACCGAAGGCGCGGTGCCTGACACGTAGATCACGATACCGCTATAGTGGTAGGGGTCCGCGAGCACCTCCAGGGGGATTTCGCCAAATTCCCACCGCACCAGTCTTTGCGCGGCCAACCCTACGATAAGGCCCGAACATACCTTGTCCCTGGGAAGCCTCATCTTCTCGCACAGAACGGTGTCGAGTCCGGAGACCGCGCACCTCCTTGCCGCCGCCGATCCGGCCGGTCCGGCCCCCACGACCACCACATCAACTTTCTGAACATCTCCACATCTCCCCCCGAAGACATCATGGCCCTTCTCCTTCCTTCCGTTCACAGATTTTCCACAGGATCGCCCACCCGTCTCCTCGCCCTCATAACCATTTCACCGGATGGCGCGCGGGAAGTCAAACTAAATATTCTGATGTGCACGATAAGTTTGCCTAATAGGTCCACGGAAAACCGGGAGCAATTCAAAAATGGATCGAAAAACAAAAAAACCCCTTCTCCGCCTGTTTCTTTCCTGGCTGGGTCCACATCTCCGTAATGTCTTATTTGAGATAGTAGGCGGTATAGAGCGGTTGGTTCATCTGAAGGGCCTCATCAAGGTGCTCCTTCCCCCCTTTCTTCTCATCGAGGTTACTTGACCGGGAAGACGATATGATAATGAATCTGACATGCACAGTGGTATACTTTTCTAATCCTACTTTCATCGTCCACCCAGGCAGTATAACAAAGACCCCCTGTAGCAACCTACAGGGAACTCTCAAGTTAGAGCGGGTCGCAAAATAAAGTTACCATTCGCATAGTCGTCACCTCGGTGAAAACAGGGGTCCAGGCAGCTTGTAACGTACCGAAAGGACCGGATTTCGGCGTCCGCCGGAATGACGGAAGAAGAACGAGCACACCGCCGTCAAAGGGGAATGGACTCTGCGGAACGCTATAGATCTTAAATTAGACTTAAGTACAAGAGAATTTGTGTCTTGAGTTGTCAATGGCTTAGTACTATACTATGTATACAATGACGGTAGACAGAAGAAGGAGTAAATATGAGGGAGGGATTAGAAAATGCAATTATCAAACGTAGAAAAAACTGCCACGGAGGGAACCTCGTTTAGGGAACAAAAGGCTGTTAATTACCTGTTGAAAGGGGTTAATGCATCGTCAGGGGTGGCTCGCGGCCGGTGCATAATCGTGAGAAGCTCTGAAGACCTTGACAGGCTAGGAAATGGCGCCGTCGCGGTATGTGAAACAGCGTCAGTCGATCTTATTCCGTTTATCCCTGGGCTCGCCGGGTTGGCCATCGAGGTGGGAACCCTGTCCGCGAGCGTGCTCCATCACGCAAGAGAGTGGGGCATTCCGGCTGTTGTCGGCGTGAAGGATTTGATGGAGGGTGTCCATGAGGGTGATTCGATCTGGGTAGATGGAGAATACGGTATCGTTTATTCTATGAACTCGTGATGCTCTCAAAGGTTGCCGGCAGGGCCTCGTGCGCTCGTCAGCAACCTGTCCCCCTTCGACCCTCTCAGAGCCTCGTAATATCTCCGCGCAGTTGAGGTTTATAAGTATAGCCCAGAGTGAGAGAATCTGAAAAAGGAGTAAGAATGCAGCGCTGGATGAGAAAGCTTGGAGGTTAAAAAAAAGGAACATGTACGGTGCCAAGAACTTTTTCACCGTCCCTATCTTATCGAAATAGCTAAACTATTTTTTGGCAACTGTTAAAGATGACCCTAAGCAAGGATTACCGCAAGATCCGAGTCTTTGTGGACGCGGTAATTATGGCTTCGATGGATACGGTCATTATACGTCCAATCATCACGGTAAACCATAGGCCATATATCCTCAGTCATCAATTCCATCACCTGAGTCCACATCTGTATCAGTCCCATCCTCCGCGCTCTTTTTTTCAAGGAGAGTCGCGAGTTGGTAGTATGCAACCGGTACGATCCCGGGGGTCAATGCGGTGGAAACGAAGGCTCCCGTAGGAAGCGACAAACCTATCCCCTGCAAGACGGGGTCAAAATACAACACGAATTCCCCAAGAATAACGGCGAGGGCAGTGAGGACTATCGGCCGGAGACGAATCTCGCAGGCCATGAGAACAGCCTCGCGTATCGGGGTCCCGGAACTGATGCGGCTACGCGCAAAGTCCACGAGAAGAATGGAGTTGCGGATCACGATGCCTGCCAGCGCAATCACGCCCAGGATCCCGACCCCGTCGAGCGGTTTTCCCATGATCGCGTGTGCCGGGATGACGCCGATGAAGACCAATGGAATGGGCGCCATGAGAACAAGCGGCGTCAGGAAGGAACCATACCATGCCACCAGCATGGCGTAGATAAGAAACAGGACGACGGCGAAGGCCATCCCGAGATCTCTGTACACATCTCGTTGAAAGGCCCATTCTCCGTCCCAGCGGACCGCGTAGCGCCCGGTATTCGGATTCCTGTTGGTCCAGAGCACCTGCACCGGTTGTGAATCGGGTCCGCCAAGAACCCGTAAACGTTTGGTGAGGTCGAAGGCCGAATAGAACGGGCCCTTGCCGATAACCACGCCGTTGACCATCACGACCGGCTGCAAATCTTTTCGCATCAGCGGAAAAGACCCGTCCGTCGGCCGGACGGCGCCGATGTCGGATGCCGGCACGGGCGGGCCGCCTGTCAATGAGGTGAAGTACAGGGAAGAGACATCGGCCGGGGTTGATCGCAGAGACCGTGCAAGGCGAACGATGATCGGCACGGGCTCCCGTTCCCTGGGGAAGTGCGCCCAGGCAGCGGTCTCCCCCGCAATGAGCGTCCGCACCGCACCGGCCGCTTGGGCAGGGATCACGCCCCGGGCCGCGGCGCTCTGGTGGTCGATTTCATACCGTATCCCCGGTGGGCCGGGCCGCCCGGTCCAATCGACATCCACTATGCCGGGCATGACGGCAAATTCCCCTCGCACTTGCCGCGCCAGAGCCATGCGTTTGTCGTCATCCGGTCCATACACTTCGGCCACGAGCGGGGCAAGCGTGGGCGGGCCGGCGGGGATTTCGGCCACCGTGAAAACGGCATCTTTCTCGGCCAGAAGCGGCGCGACCAATAAGCGCACCGCCTGCGCTATCTCATGGCTCGTCCGCGATCGTCTTGCCTCAGGCGTCAATTGAAGCTGGATCTCCGCTTGATAGGGCGCCATCCGCAGATCATAGTGGCGGGCGATCCCCACGAACGTCAGCGGCGCCGACGCGCCCACGTAGACCTGGCATGCGGTCACTTCAGGAACCTCTCTCAGTTTTCGGGCGACCTCGACGACCCGGGCATAACTGATCTCCAGCTGCGTCTGCGGGGGCAGGTCGATCATGACGGACAATTCATCGTTGTCCTTGTCGGGCAAAAGCTTTACGACCGCCGCGCGGGCCGGGATCAGGGCAACGGCTGCCAGCAGCATGATGAATGACACTGCATAGACTGCCCGGGTGCGTTTGGGTCGCTCCATGGTCCACGCGAGGATCCCCAGGTAGGATGACATGAAACGGGATCTTTTCGCAGGACCGGGTAATGGAGACGAGGGTACGACGGGGCTGCTTCCCGGCCGCAGCAAGAGACAACAGAGGTAGGGCGCCACAGTGAGAGCGACAGCCAGCGAGAAAAGCATGCCGAGGGAAGCGCCTATGGGCAGGGGGCGCACGTACTGGCCCGGCATTCCTGTCACAAACGCGGTGGGCAGAAGTGCGCAAATCACCATCAAGGTCGCCAGAATGGTAGGCGGACCGACCTGCTGCACAGCCTCCGCGGCACTCGACGCGCCGGCGCCGCCCGCACGGAAATGGCGATGGATGCTTTCAATGATCACGATGGCGTTGTCGATGAGAAGGCCTATGGCGAACACGATTGCCGCCAGCGAGACGCGGTTGAGGGAGAAGCCGGTCAGATTGTAGACGATAGGTATAATGATCATGGTCACGGGGAGAATGATCGCCGCCACGACTCCTTCGCGCCATCCCAGGGCGAGGGCGATGAGCAATACGCTTACCAGGGTGGCGATCAGCATGTGCTCGCCCGCCATCATGACGCTGTTCTGCGCGGTCTCTCCTCCGTCGCGGGTGATGGCCACATGTATGGCGTCAGGCAGGAGATTCTTTGCGAGTTTATGCAATACTGTTTTTGCCTGACGGGCAACCTCCGCGACATTAGAACCATGTACCTTCACGACGGAGAGAGTCACCGCAGGGCACGCGACCCAGTTGGTATCCTTGCCGATGCGGGAAACGTAATCGGTTGGCTCAGCCGTCCCGTCGCGGACGCGGGCCACGTCCCGCAGATAGACGAGGCTGCTTCCTTTCGTTCCGACTATGAGCACCTCCGCATCCGCCGCCGATTTCAAAAAAGCGCCCGCCTCGACTCGCAGAAGCCCGCCAGGTCCGGAGATCGTGCCTGCCGGCGCCCTCACGTTGGCCGCCTGGACGGCCTGCACCACCCGGTCGGTTTCGATGCCGCGCTCTGCCAACCGCCGTGCATCCAGATCGACCTGGATTGACCTAGGCGTGCCGCCTATGATGTCTACCCGCGATACGTTGGGGAGACGCCGCAGCTCGACCGCCATTTCCGCGGCCACCCTTCTCAGCTCGTCGGAGCCGTCGCGCTCCGACCAGAGCGTCACCGCCAGGGCGCACGCGTCATCGATGCCCCTCGGTTTCACGAGCGGCGCCGGAACGCCTGGAGGGAGCTGACCCATATTGGCGTGAAGCCGATCATAGAGCTGCGTCAACGCCTTCTCCCTGGGCACGCCGTCGTGAAACTCGACGATGAGCATGGCGCCGTCGTCCCCTGCCGAGCTGACCACGTGTTTGACCGTGGGGATCTCCCTTATCCACGAGCCGATGGGGCGGGCGATCCGTTCGTCTACCTCTGATGCGCCCCTGCCCGGATAGGCAACGAAGACATCAGCCGCCGTCACGATAATAGACGGCTCCTCTTCCTTCGGGGTAATCCAGATGGCCAGGGCGCCAATGACGAGCGACATAATGATGAGCAGCGGCGTCAGCTTCGAGCGAATAGACGCCTTGGCCAATCTACCGGTTTGACCGGTTGCCTCGCGACGGTCGTTCATCGGGCCTTCTCCTGAACGCGCCGGCCATCGGCCACTCCGGCTGCGTCCGGAGAAAGGACCACTCGATCCCCGGCCTGGAGCCCCGAGAGGACGGACGCCATGTCGCCCTGGCTTTCACCGAGGACCAGCCAGCGCAGTCGAGCCGTGGAGTCTTTCCCGACAACGAATGCGCCGGCAAGTTGACCGCGCTCGACAATGGCGCTCTTCGGAAGCATGATCTTCGGCGCGTCGCGCTGTACAAGGGGCGCATGAACGACGGCGAGCGTTCCGGCCCGGAACCGATGACGGGCATTGTCGATCAGGAGCTGGACGCGAAGGCCCGGAGCGGATGGTTCGCCCGACGGCATGACCCCTTCGACTATGCCCTGGACCGTCTCTCCGCCGATCTCTACCGGCAGGCTCTCTCCCGCACTGAGCCCGGACGCCAGATCGGCGCCTAGGGGCGCGACGGCCCTGAGGCGCGAATCGTCTTCAATGATAAACAAGGGTTGTCAGGGCGCAACAAGATTGCCCACCTCGGTCATCTTTCGCACGACGCCGCCGCTGAAAGGAGCGCGGACTACGGCGTAGGAGAGGTTTACGTCAACTTCATCGAGCATGGCCGTTGCCGTCGCCCTGGCCGCGTTTGCCTGGGCAAAGGCGACCTCCACGGACTCCAGTTTTGCGAGGGGCACGATACGAAGCTCGTGAAGGTCCTGCATGCGTTCGAGGTTGGTCCGGGCAACCTTGAGGGCCGTAGTGGCCGTATCGAGGTTGGCCCGGGCTTCCTCGCGACGGGCTTGCAGATCCCGCGTGTCCAGGCGGGCGAGCACCCTGCCGCTCGCGACCCGGTCGCCTTCCCGGACGCTTACCGCAGTGACCCTCGCCATCACGCGGGCCCCGGGAGAGGTTCTGTTGAAAGGCTCGGTAAAGGCCGACAGGCTGATGATGCGGGGAGCATTTTCGACTTTCACCGTGAACAGTTCCGTCTTGCACGGAGGCTTCTCGTTGTAGCCGGGCTCTTTGCCGCCCGATGTGTCTCCACAGCCGGTTGCGAGGGCGGCGATGCACACGGCGAGGAGGACGATAAAGGACCTTTTTGACCGCGTGTTGCACAATCTTGTGATTGTGGTCGTGATTTTCATGAAAGACTCCCACCTGCGACTCTTTCCAATTCAGCCTCGGCAATGAGGCAACCGTACAGTGCCCCGTAATAGTTCGTCATTGCCTGCGACAGAAATGTTCTCGCGTCGAGGACATTTGTCGTCGTCGCCAGTTGGTGCCGGTACTGCAGGTTCGTCATCCGGTAGTTTTCCCGTGCCTGGTCGAGGGCCGTCGCGGCGGTCTGGATATTTTTTCTTGCGACCTCCGTGTTGAGAAAGGCGCTCTTGACCTCCAGGGCAATATTGTCTTCCGCCTGCTTCAGTTTCTGGTGCAGGGCAGCCTTCTCGTAACCATATTTCCTGACTTCATCGCCTGTCTTGCCCCACTCGAATATATGCCATTTGGCCATGAGGGTGACGGTAGCAAAATGGTCGTTGAAGTAGGGGTTGTTGCTGGCCGCCATGTTGTCGCCCACCCGGTCGTAGCTGCCGACCAGAGCAATCTCCGGGTAGAATGCGCTCTTTGCCAGACGGGTGGCGTAGTCCGCATTCTTGAGGCCGATGCGGAGCGCCCTCAATTCAGGCCTTTTTTCCAATGCCGCAGCCGTGAGTTGTTCGAGAGAATAGAAGGTTGGAGAAAGGACCGTGACATCGGCGATTTGGGTCGGCTCGTTCATTCCGACCCCCAGAAGCATGTTAAGGGCGGAAAGGGCCATCTCGTTGGCCGCTCTAGCCCTCTCCCTGTTCTGCCGGGCGTTGGCCAGGGCCACCTGGGACTGGAGGAGATCATTTTGCGGGATGACGTCGTGGCGGTAGAACTGGTCGGCATCACGCACATGGGCTTCGAGGTTTTCCACCGCGTCATCTGCAACCCCAAGGGCCTTCTTTGTCAGGAGCACGGTGTAGTAGGCCGACTTCACCGATCTTGTCACATCGAGGATCGCCAGTTGCTTCTCCACTTGTTTGAGATCGATGTTGAGCTTCGCCATCTCGTACTTGGTCGAGAGGGCGTAACCGGTAAAGATCGGCTGAACGACTGCAAGATTCCAGTGGTACAGGTCATTCGTCACAAGGGGAATCTTCATGTTTTGGAACATCAGGTAGGGTTGATCGTCGAATCTGGTATAGGAGTACGAGGCGGACAGCTTGGGCAGAAAGTCCGTGAAGGCGCTCTTCTTTTCCTCGACGGCGCCGCTATACCTGCTTGCGGCTTCTTTGATGGTCTTGCTGTCGGAGAGTGCCATCTCCACCGCTTTATCGAGGGACAGAAGTTTTATCGGCTGTCCGGGGTCGGTGCGGCCATCTTCCGCGTATGCGGGGGGCATCAGGAGCATCGCCCATGCGACAAGCAGAAGGACTTTCAGGTAGGTTCTGTTCATAGTCTCTCACATTTCTTCTCAGGGATTGAATGCGGACTACTACTATGGATTATTCGAACTTATTCGCAAAACAATTACCTATTCTTCAAAGCGTTCGCCGGTAACTTTCCCCACTCATGGAGCCGAGTCTCCGTAATATCAATCCGTTATGAACTCAATGCCGACATTCCAGGGATGCACGGATGGCAAGAGATTCCGTTCCCAACATGTAAAAAGTGATGGCTCGCGGCGGGGATAGGGGGAAGGGGGAAGGCCCCGGCAAGCCGGGGCCTTCGTGCGGGGTTTTCACTGATATGGGCTATTTACCCCGAGCACTCTTTTTAATAGCGACGTAACCGTGAATACACCCGTAAGCCGCCATGTTCCGGCCTCACTCGCCGTTCAGGGCGGGGGACGAAGGTTGCGCCGCCGCTTCGCTCTTCTTGCGCGCCGCTTCGGCCTTCTTGCGTACGACGTAATTGTGAATCCACCCGTAAGCCGGCATGTTCCGGCCCCACTCGTCGTCGAGAACGGAGGAATCGGCTTGCGGTGCGGCCTTGGCCGAATATTCCTTGGTGTCCGCATGCGCTCTTGCGTCCGGAGGATTTGTTTGTGCTGCTGCCGCGCTGATGAGCCCGGCAGTGATTACGACCGCCAGGACCTGTGTCACTAAAGCCTTCATGGACCACCTCTCGTATCTTCTATCTCATTGAATAATAGCAAACCGCGTGCCACCTCAAAAATGGCTGCAATTTAGCCTACATACCGACATCGGCCCTACGATATTGCTGTTTATCGTAAAAACTATTACGGTATGTCATGAAGTTCCCGATAACTGCTTAATATCATAATATGCTGTGGCGGCCCGTGCAGCCGGTTCCGTGAAGAGGTGGTCGAGGGATAGATGAAAAGGCCATATCCTTGAGAGCGGATGGGGGATCGGGGGGAGATGGGGATCACGGAAATAGACGTCTCCACCCCCCGAACGGGGGATGGAGACGTCAAAGAGAGATTTTTCGCCGGCTAGAA
>JBEKJU010000152.1:0-13490 GCA_050011095.1 Syntrophorhabdales bacterium | reverse complement strand
GGGAAGATAGGGAACAGGCGGGCCGTACCCGCGCTCATGAACGTCTTCAAGAACTGTGGGGAGGAACTCTCGCTCGCGGCGTGCGAGGCGCTCATAAACTTCCGGGACAGCAGAATAGTGGACGAGATAGTCGCCTTCATCAGCGACCTTGAAAAGGAAAAAAAGAATACCTTCCTGCGCGTCATCATAGAGCAGGGGGACGGGCAGATATTTCAGAGGCTGGTCGCCGTCATGGGGACGGACCTTCTCTCCGATCTGTTGAACTACCTGAAGGTGGAGAAGAGGAAGTCCCTGAATGTTATCGACCTTCTCGTCCATTTCAGACATCCCGCTTCGGCGCGGGCCATGCTCGACATTGCGAAGGACATGGACCCGGACGCGGAGACATATGACCATGTCATACACCTCTTCATGGAGCTGAAAGAGGTGTGGAGCCGGAACATAGAGGAGTACCTCTCCGTGGAGGAATACGGATTACCCGTGATCAGGGCGTGCGGCGGCGTGGGCCACCGGATCGACGAGCAGCTTCTCCTGGGCGTGTTTCGCTCGTCACCCCTCGTGACGAAGAGGGAGATCATGAAACAGCTCGGCAGGATATCGAACGGGAACGGATACAGGATTATCCGTCAGGCCATGCACGACGCGGACGGCCACCTCCAGGCGGAGGCCGTGGCGATCGCAGGCACCATGTCCCTCCGTGAGCTGACCCCGGACGTCCTTCTCACCGTGAAGAAGGGTTTTGCCGATGTCAGGATAAAGGCCCTGCTCGCCCTGCTCCGGCTCGACCTCCCTGTGGCGCTTTCCGTGATGGACGGTTTTGTGAAGAATGGCAATGCCGATGATAAGAGGATCTATCTCGCCGTTACGAATCACCTGGATGGGGAAACGAATTTTCCCTTCCTTGAAAGGCTGATAGGGGACACCGACGAAAGGGTGCGACAGACGGCTATCCGCGTGATTGGGAACCTTGTCGAGGATGAAAAATACCTCGATCTTTTCGGGACGGTACTGAAGGGCGGCGATGTCCCGAACGAGGTGCTCAAGGTGATCGGTGAGAAGAAATTGACGGGCTTCAGGCAACTCCTCGTGGAGATGTTTCTCGATCCCCTTCGGGCCCTGTGGACACGGTATCACGCCCTCGCGGCCCTCGCGGTCTTCAGGGAACGCTCCCTCTTCCCCGTTTTTGTCAGCGCCCTGACGGACGAGAATAATCTCATCAAGATCGGCGGGCTGAAGGCCCTCTCGGAACTGAATGAAAAGAGGGCGATTCCCCACATAAGACCCTTCACCAAGAGCATTGACCAGGACGTGAAAAGCGCCGCTCAGATGGCGCTTCGAAGACTATCCCGATCCGAGGATGTATGCTGACCAACCAGGAGTTTGTCCTTCTCAGAGATTTCATCTATGAAAAGACGGGCATCTACTTTGCCGAGAACAAGGTGTATCTTCTCGAAAGCAGGCTGACCAACAGACTCGGGGAGCTGGGCCTTTCTTCCTTCGAGGATTATTACTACTATCTGAAATACGGCGGAATGAAGACGGGACAGGAACTGACGGCGCTGTTCGATCTCGTCACCACGAATGAGACGAGTTTCTTCAGAAATCCCCCCCAGCTCGATGCGTTCAGAATTGTCGTGCAGAAAAACTACCTGAACGGACACAGATTGGAAGGGGGATTGAAGATATGGAGCGCCGGCTGTTCCACAGGGGAGGAGCCCTATACGCTGGCAATACTGATGCTCGAGCTGGCAGCCCAACTCGGCAGGCCCATACCCTTCGCGATATACGGGACGGACATCAGCTCAAAGGCCCTGGAATCCGCGAAGAAGGCGGTCTTCACGAACTACAGCGTCAGAAACACGGACAAGGCCGTGTTGAAGAAGTACTTCGTGCAGAAGAATAGCCTCTATGCCTTGAACGACACGGTAAAAAAATATGTAACCGTCGACTTTCTGAATTTAATGGATTCCGATTCCTACCGAAAATATAGACAGATGGATATTATTTTTTGCAGGAACGTGCTCATATACTTTGACGAGAAAGGGAAAAAGAAGGTGATAGACAATCTGTATCAATCGCTGAAACCAGGCGGGTACCTCACGATAGGACATGCTGAGAGCCTGCACAACATCTCACGGGGGTTCAGACCTTTAATATTCCCCGGTACGATTGCCTATCAAAAGGGGTAGCTATGAAACGCATTCTGATTGTTGATGATTCCCCGACCATAAGAAAGTTGATAGGATACGTCCTGCGCCGGAAAAACTACGTCACCGAGGAGGCGGAAGACGGCATGGATGCCATGGAGAAACTGAGCGGCTCGGAGGTCGACCTCATAATATGCGACCTCAACATGCCGAATATGGATGGCATATCCTTTGTCAAGAGCTTGAGGAACAGCTACTACAATCTGGACCTCCCGGTGATAATGCTGACGACGACAAACGACAAAGAGCTGAAAGAAGAGGCTTACGGGGCTGGCATCAATATGTTCCTTACGAAGCCAGTGCAACCCGATGTCCTTCTTACCAAGATCGAGAGTCTTTTAGGCGGAGGGCCTGATGGAAAGTAAAGTTTCCGAAAAGGATGAGATGAAGGAGATCATCGACGAGTTTATCGTCGAGGCGAATGAGTTGGCTGAAAAGGCGATCCAGGATATCGTTGCGATAGAGAACAACCCTGACGAGGAGATCATAAACAGCATATTCAGGGCCGTCCATACGATCAAAGGCACATCGAGCTTTCTTGGTTACACCACACTGTCGACCCTCGCCCACAGGTCGGAAGACATACTCGGCATGGTGAGGAAGGGGACCATGACGCCGGACCAGTCGGTGGCGGATGTGCTCCTCGAGGCCCTCGATCTGATAAGAGCGCTTCTTGAAGAGATCAAGGACAGCGGGGCTGAGCAAAGCGACACCTCTTTCACCATCGAGAAACTGGAGACCCTAAAAAAGCCGGAGGCGAGCGCGGCCGGCGACATGCCGGGCCAGGCACTCCCCGCCTGGGCGGACGAGCGGAACTGTGCCGGAAAGAAAGGGGAGGGGCAGGAAAACATCAAGGAGACGGGCGCGCTGTCCGTCGAGGAGAAGGCCGAAGGCGTCGGTCAGCTGAAAGACCCCTTGCAAAAACAGAAAACCCAGGCCCCTAAGGAAGCAAGCACCATAAGGATAGATGTCAAGAAGCTCGACGAGCTGATGAACCTGGCGGGGGAACTCGTGCTTGGCAAGAACCGCCTCACACTGCTCAACACCCTGGTAAAGAAAGGCGATGCACGGAATAGTGCACTCGACAACCTCGCCGATATAACGAACTATATCGAATTGGTCACGAACGAGCTGCAGCTCTCCGTCATGCGGGCGAGACTCGTGCCGATAAGCAAGCTCTTTGCCAAGGTGCCGAGGCTCGTGAGGGACCTGTGCGCCGAGTTCGGAAAGGAAATCGAGCTGACCATGGAGGGCGAGGAGACCGAATTGGACCGCTCGCTGATAGAGAACCTCCACGATCCGCTCATACATATCATCAGAAACTCGGTCGATCACGGGATCGGGACACCGGAAGAAAGGACGAAAAAGGGGAAGCGGGGGAAGGGCTTTCTCTCCCTGAAGGCGTATAACGAAGGCAACAACGTGATTATCGAGATATTCGACGACGGGAAGGGCATAAACGTGGAGGCGGTAAAGGAAAAGGCCCGCGAAAGAGGATTGATAAGCGAAAGCGAGATCGCCTCCCTGCCGGCCCGGGAGGCCATGAACCTTATCTTTGCCGCGGGACTGAGCACGGCCAGGAAGGTGACCAGCGTCTCGGGCAGGGGCGTGGGTATGGACGTGGTAAAGACGAACATCGAGAAGATGAACGGCCAGGTCTCCATAGATTCAGAGGAAGGCGGATGGACGAGGCTCAGCCTGAGGCTGCCCCTCACCCTCGCAATAATGCGGGCCCTTATCGTGAGGGTGTTCGACGATCTCTTCGCCATTCCCTTAAACACCGTCACGGAGCTTGTCAGGCTCGAAGAGGGCCTCATAAAGTCTGTGGACAAGAAGGAAGTTCTCGTGCTCAGGGACAAGGTCATTCCGGTCGTGGACCTCGCGCGCGTCTTCGGCCGCGGGGCGGCAGAAGACGCGGACAGGTATGTCATTATCTGCAATATCGGGGAAAGGACGATCGGCCTCAAGGCGCGTGCGGTCGAGGGGCAGGAAGAAGTGGTGATCAAGCCGCTGGGTGAATTTCTGGGGAACATCAAAGGCATAGGAGGCGCGACGATCAGGGGGGATGGGAGGGCCATCCTTATCCTCGACATGTCCGCGATGATCAATCATGCAGCGCTTCAGAACGCCAACAGGAAGATTGCGTAGGTGTCGGAGAAGAACTGTGGCGGAAATTCCCGTGCCCGTCCAACTTTTAAGTTCTTCGCGTATTATCCGACCGTGCTCTAGAGGGCAACTGGTGACTTTCAAGCTGAATAACGAGGAGTTCGGGGTGGACATATTGAAGGTGCAGGAGATCAACAAGATGATCGATATCACCCGCATACCGAACGCCCCGCCCTTTGTCGAGGGCGTGATCAACCTGCGGGGCAAGATCATCCCGATAGTCGACCTCCGGAAGAGACTCGGGTTTGAAGAGAGGGCCTTCGATAAATCCACAAGAATAATCGTCGTCGAACTGGATGGAATGGTCCTCGGCTTCATCGTGGACTCGGTGTCCGAGGTCCTGAGAATCTCCGAAAGCACCGTCGAACCGCCGCCCGCGCTCGTCGCCGGCGTGGAGTCCGATTACATTGAAGGCGTGGGGAAGCTGGATAACAGGCTTCTTATACTCCTCGAACTGAAGAGGGTCTTTTCCGCGAGCGACAGAAGAGAACTGGAAAAGGCGGCAAACAACTAGGGTGAAACCATGGATGTGAAAGGTTTTTCCGATGATTCCGTCACGACCATAGAAGGCGTCGGCAGACAGTGGGTCCACTCGCGGCAGCATGACCCCCCCTCCGTGAGAAGGCGCGTGAACCGCGACAGGCAGCACGAGCGCCCCGTGCCCGCCCGCGCACATACGCCTCCCCGGCCGGAAGAAAATAACCAGCCGCGCAAGGAAACCGGGGACGGACCGGAAGGGTTCGAGATCACGATATGAAAAAATTGCCCAGGCGGAAAAAAATTCCCCTTCCCGTCCATCCACTCCGCTTGCGGCGTCTTCCCGTCCGGCCCTGAAGCTCAGGACGGAAGGAAATAAATGAGTCAGATGGCGAAGGATTTTTGCCCGATCGGCGAGGCGCGGAAAGGCCAAATGTACTGGATGTACATGACCTTTTCGCAACGAAGCGGGCGGACAAAAAGACGAGCCAGATGGCCCATTTATTTTCTGACGAGCCTTAATTACCGGGACATCCACTTAGCGCGACCCACTGTGTGACACCCACTTCGCGGGTACCCGCCGCGGTCGCCCCCTCTGGTGGCAAAGCCTGACCCGCAAGCGGGTTGCCCCGCGCCTGCGTCGGCGCATCACCGCCGTACTACCCACGCCTTCGGCCCGAATGGTGCGGGAGCGGGAGGCGGTGCGACATGGCGATGGTCCGGCAGGCGGTACAACAATTGCATATTACGCCGTTATGTTGAATGGCGTCCTCAGCACAATCGGTGGGAAATCGGCCAACGAAAAGAAGCTCGAAGTTATCGCCAACAATATGGCAAATGCCCTTACGCCTGGCTTCAAGGCAGTCGGGTCTGCTTTCCGTTCGATTACGGTCGAGGATGCGTCGAGCCCCGATCAGCTCCCCGCGATCGCTGTCAACAATCCGGACAACTATATACAATTCTCTGACGGCCCCGTCATCCATACGGGCAACACCCTCGATCTGGCGATAGAAGGGCAAGGCTTTTTCGTGGTCTCGGGACCCAACGGCCCCCTCTATACGAGAAATGGCCAGTTCAGGCTTAACGGCGCCAAGCAGCTGATTACCCAGGACGGCTACCCGGTCATGGGCCAGAGCGGGGGCAACATAACCATCGATGGAAAGAACGTGACGATAGAAAAAGACGGATCGATCTTTGTCGACAAAGTGCCCGTGGACAAGGTGAAGGTAGTCGATTTCGCGGACAAGAAGGACCTGAGGAATACCGGGGCCAGCCTCTTCGTCAACACCAACGACGCCAATACCCCTGTTCCGGCCAAGAGTTCCTCGGTTGCCCAGGGCTCTTATGAAGCGTCCAACGTCGATATCATGAAAGAAATGGTGCTGATGATCCAGGTGCTGCGGGCCTATGAATCGTATTCGAAGATCGATCAGTCGCAAGCAACCATGGCCGACAAACTGTTAGAACTGGGAAAATTCTAGGAGGACCTATGCTGAATGCTTTATGGACCGCCGCGACCGGTATGAACGTGCAACAGACGAACCTGGATGTGATAGCGAACAACATCGCGAACGTCAACACCAGCGCGTTCAAGGCCAGTCGGGCCACTTTTCAGGACCTGCTCTATCAAACGCTCAGGGTTCAGGGGACGAAGACGGAGCAGGGCAATCAGGTCCCCACGGGCATACAGATAGGCCACGGCGCGAGGCTGGCTGCCGTTCAGAAACAATTTGCCCAAGGGGATTACCAGCAGACGGGAAACCAGCTTGACCTGGCCATCGAGGGGAACGGCTTCCTGCAGATAATACTGCCTTCCGGCGAAATGGCCTATACGAGGGCAGGTTCATTACAGAGTGACTCGGAGGGCAGGATCTGCACATCCGATGGATACCTGCTCGACCCGAATATCACCATCCCGCAGACCGCCACCGCGGTTACGGTGGCCACCGACGGCACGGTCTCGGTTCAGGTGCAGAATCAGACGGCGCTCCAGCAGATAGGCACCCTCAACCTGTGGACGTTCCCCAATCTCGGCGGCCTGAACGCCATAGGAGGGAACCTCTACCAGGTGACCGACGCCAGCGGGGCGGCTGTATCGGGAACGCCCGGCCAGAACGGCTTCGGGACGATCCTTCAGGGATACCTGGAACAGTCGAACGTCAACGTCATGCAGGAGATGGTCAACCTGATTATAGGCCAGAGGGCGTACGAGGCAAACTCGAAGGTAATCAAGGCGGCGGACGAAATGCTGCAGATGGCGGACAATGTCAAGCAATAGGAGAATCAGTCTCTTTTTTGTCGTGATTCTTCTCCTTGGGGCTGCCCTGCCGTGCACCCCCAGGGCCGCGACCGTCGAGACGGAGGCCACGCATTTCATCAAGGATATGTATCAGGACAATGATATACAGATCACCTTCGGCCCATTGCCACACCAAGCGAAAGGCGACGTGAGGGTGAAGGCCCTAAGTTTCAACAGGGTGCCGGATGCCGGCGGCGAGGGTGTCTGCCTCGTGGTCATCGAGGGAAGGTCCGGGAGGGACACGGACGTTTATCTGCCCTTCAAGGTGCTCGTGAAGAGAAAGCTCTATGCGGCGCGCCATCTCATCGAGAAAGGCGAATCAATCCACCTCGCGGATCTTTCCGAGAAGGAGAGCTACCTCCAGGGCGCGGGGATCGTCTATCCCGCTTCTATCGAAGACATCCTCGGCAAGGTGGCGAAGAAGGAGATACCCGCAGGGCGGATCGTGACCAGTCAGCTCCTTGACAGCGCCGTCGTGGTCCAGACGGGTGAGGTGGTCACCATAACCGCAGAGAACAGGGGACTTATCGTGCAAGGGAAGGGCACCTCCCTCGGAAAGGGGAAAATGGGCGACCTCGTGAGGGTAAAGGGCGTGTCGGGAAAGGAGATTATCGGCAAAGTGACTGGAAATAAGGCGGTGGCGGTGGAATTTTGACGAAGGGGACCGCCGCGATCCTTCTTGTGGCCTGGCCGTGCCTCGCAGGTTGTTTCTCTCTCGAATCCTCGAAGATCGCCGACCAGCCGCTTGCGATCTCCAAGACCTACAGGACACCTCCCGCGAATCCGGCGCCGCCCGAGGCAAAGAACGGAAGCATCTGGCGGGGCGGGCTCACGACCATGTTCAGCGACCAAAGGGCCAGGGGTGTGGGGGATATCATTACGGTCAATATAGCCGAGGTATCCCAGGCATCGGAAGCCGCGACAACCGATACGACGAGGAAGTCGCAGACGGTTGCAGGCCTCAGCAACTTCTTCGGCCTCGAAAACCACGCGATAGGCCCGTGG
Source organism: Syntrophorhabdales bacterium (assembly GCA_050011095.1). Lineage (GTDB taxonomy): Bacteria > Desulfobacterota > Syntrophorhabdia > Syntrophorhabdales > WCHB1-27 > JBEKJU01. The sequence continues at coordinate 5,336 of JBEKJU010000152.1, read as the reverse complement.
AAGAACAGCGCAACCCTGATAAACGCGAATGCACCCAATAATGATTTCTCCGGCGCCGGCGCGACCACGCGGACAGGGTCATTGAGCGCCACGATCACCGCCCGCGTAATGGAGGTCATGCCGAACGGCAACTTCGTAATCGAGGGCAAGCGGGAGCTTCGTATCAACAATGAAAAAAAGGAGATCCTGCTCCAGGGCATTGTCAGGCCCAGGGATATAGCCTTCAACAATACCATATCGTCCACCCAGATAGCCGACGCCAAGGTCATCTTCACGGGTATAGGTGTGGTGGCCGAGAAACAGAGGCCGGGATGGGCCGCGCGACTATTCGACTTCGTATGGCCCTTTTAGGCGATGCATCGGGGGTGTCTGTGAGGGAGATGGGTACGAAGAGACGGGTACATGAGCCGGGATCAAGGGGGATCCGCGCGGTGGGTCTATGCGTTGCGACTCTTCTGGCCGCCGCGCTTATGGTCTGCCTTCCCGCTCACGGGTGCTTTTCCGCGAGGATAAAGGATATCGCCTATGTCAACGGCGTGCGGCCGAACGTCCTTGTCGGCTATGGGCTGGTGGTGGGGCTGAAACGGACCGGCGACAAGGCACAGACGATCTTTACCACGCAATCGCTCGCGAACATGCTCGAAAAGATGGGGGTAATCGTCGATCCGACGCTAACGAAAGTAAACAATGTGGCAGCCGTGATGGTGACGGCCGAACTGCCACCCTTTGCAAGGATAGGCAACAGGATTGACGTCACCGTCTCGTCCCTCGGCGATGCAGCGAGCCTGGAAGGCGGGATTCTCGTGATGACGCCCTTGAGGGGCGGGGACGGCCAGGCCTATGCGGTTGCCCAGGGCGCGGTGACCGTCGGCGGGTTCGAGGCCGGCGGACAGGGAGCGTCTGCCTCGAAGAACCACCCGACCGTGGGTAGGATCACAAGCGGCGCCATTGTGGAGCAGGAGATCGAGTACGAGGCCCTCAAGGGCGAAGTCGTGACGATCTCCCTGAGAAGGCCTGATTTTACGAATGTGCGGAAGGTGGTGGAACGCATCAACAGCCTCTTCGAGGACTGCGCCACCGCGCGGGACGGGGGAACGATCGCCCTTTCGGTCCCGGTCCAGCTCAGGGAAGACAGGGTCAAGTTCCTCTCCATTATCGAAAATCTCGACATAAAACCCGACAATCAGGCAAAGATCGTGGTCGATGAAAAGACGGGCACGATAGTCATCGGTGAGGACGTGAGGATCGCCACGGTGGCCATAGCGCACGGAAACATCAGCGTCCAGATAAAGGAACGGAAGAACGTGAGCCAACCGCAGCCCTTCTCCAGGGGAAGGACGGTGGTCACAGCGGATACGGACCTCAGGGTTGAGGAAGAGAAGGGCCAGATGTATTATATGCAGGAGGGGGCGAGCATCAAGGACCTTGTGGACGCCCTCAACGCCATAGGCGTTTCCACGAGGGACGTGATCATCATCCTCCAGACTATAAAGGCGGCCGGCGCCCTTCACGCCGAGTTGGAGGTAATATAATAGGGATGGACATTATGGATTCAGGGGTAAAAATCGCGCCGCTGTCGATGGTTGACCTGTCGGCAGCGCCCGCATCGGCGGGGAAGCAGCAATCAATGGAGAAGGCGGCGGAGGGCTTTGAATCCTTTTTCATATTTACGATGCTGAAGGAGCTTGAAAACGCGACCCACCTCACGGAGAAGAGCTATGCGGAGCAAACGGAGATGTCCATCTTCTATGAGAAGGTCGCCGATTATCTGGCGAAGAGGGGGATAGGAATAAAAGAGGTGATCATGAAATATTTGGAGAGAAAGGGCTAAAGTTTTGACCATAAATGGCGAAAATAGGTAAGTAGGAGGTGGTATGCCATGAAAATAGATAACGGTAATCAGATGGTGTTGCTCAACAACCTTGCGAAGCCATCTTCTCTCAATAACGGCAGCGATGTTCAGTCCAGCTCGCAACAGGTCCTCGCTACAGGAGACAAGGTCGAGCTTTCCGGGTGGAAGGACGAAGTGAACACGCTCAAGGAACAGGTGAAGGCAATGCCCGACGTGGACGAAGACAAGGTCGCGAGGGTCAAGCAGGCCCTGGATTCCGGAACCTACAACGCCAAGGGTCAGATAGTGGCACGGGGCATCCTCAAGAGTCAGCTGCTCGACGAGATATTGTGACATGGAAGGCGACAGGCTGATAGCGCTGGGACACGAAGAACTGAACGCGCTGAAGGAGTTCGCAGGCGCCCTGAAGGCGGAGCGTGACGCCATAATCTCGTTCTCCCTCGAGGGGATCGTCAGGGAAAACAACAGAAAAGAGGAGATCCTCAAGCGGCTGGAATACATCGAGGCCGAGAAGGAGAGAATTTTGTCCTCCCATGCCGACAGGTACCCGCTTGAGGAAAATGAGGCCTGGAAGTCGCTGGGAGAGGGAATCGAGCGGAAGGTCAGGGAAGTGAGGACCGCCCTGGACAAGAATATGAGGCTCCTCTCCTTTTCGATGGACCACGTGAAGTCGTCGCTGGAAAAGATCATAGAATTTATCAACAGGACCTCCTATGAAAAGGGAAGGAGTCTTTCCATCATGGTATCGAGGAGAGTTTAGTGTCGATAGGGTCCATACTCAATATCGCAAAGACTGCCCTTTCCGCGAATCAGGTGGCGATCCAGACCATATCGAATAATATATCCAATGTGGACACCACCGGCTATTCGAGGCAGGAGGCCGTTTTGGAGGAAGCGATACCTACCCCCTCGGCGATCGGCCTCACGGGGAATGGCGTTACCGTCCAGCAAATCAAAAGCTACCTCGACCAGAACACCCAGAACGCAATCACGGCCCAGAACAGCGATCTTCAGAACCAGACGGTCTACGAGAACTACCTCACGAGCATACAGGGCGTCTTCAATGAGGATAATTCAAATCTCTCCGCAAGCATCACAACCTTCTTCAACGACTGGCAGACATTATCGACGGACCCGACAAGCGCCGCGGACAAGCAGACTGTCGCCTCGGACGGTCAGAACCTGAGCACCACTATCAACACCATGTATAACGACCTCACCGCCCTCCAGACGCAAGCGAATGGCGACATAAATTCGTCCATCAGCGATGTCAACACGACCCTTACCTCCATCGCTTCCCTTAACCAGGAGATTGCCCAGGGCCAGGTGGGGACGAGCGAAGCCAATGACTACATCGACCAGAGGAACCAGCTCCTGCAGACACTCTCAGGATATATGAACATCAATTGCGTGACGGGCAGCAACAACATGGTGACGGTCCTCACCTCGACCGGCAAGAGCCTTGTTCAGGGGAACACGGCATACCAGCTCACACAGGTTCAGGACCCGCAAACAGGCTTCACAAAGGTGGGTTTACAGGACGCATCCGGAAATGTTGTCGACATCACCGGCGACATCACCGGGGGATCCCTCGGCGCCCTCATCACCACACGGGACACCACGATCAACGGCTACATAAGCGACCTGAATGGCCTGGCCCGGTCCATCACGCAGAACGTGAACTATTTCAGCCAAATGGGCAATGGCGGCACACCGGATCAAAGCACGAACACCGGCACCTTTTTTCAGCCCGTGACTGACGGAAATTACGCCGAAAATATGGCTCTGTCCAACCAAATCATGGATTCTTCGGGCAACACTCAGGTCGATAACGTGATGACGACTTCTTCAACCACGGATGCGACGGACAACGACGTCGCCCTGGCGATCGCATCACTTGCAAACGACACGGCTCTCGGTGGAAATACCGTTTCTTCAACGCCCTTTGCGTCGAGCACCACGGCCCTGGGGATTTCAGGCAACCTTGCCGTAAACGGCGTGGCCGTCGCCATAGGCGCGGGTGATTCGCTCTCCAATATTGCGACGACCATCAACGGCGCCACCGGTCAAACAGGGGTCACCGCCTCGGTGACCGATTCATCGACCGGCTACCAGCTGGTGCTCACGGCGGCCGCGGCAGGCGACCACGTTTCCGTGGTAAACGGAGACCTTGATGCGTCGTCCCAAAGCCTCCTCCAGACGCTCACCTCGACGTCGCAATCCTCGACCTCGACCGCGCTGAACCTTACAGGCGATATCCAACTGGGCCAGGGGCAGTCGGTGACGGTCTCGGCTAGCGACACCCTGCAAACGGTTGTCAACAACATCAACACCGAAACAGGCGCGACCGGCGTGACGGCCTCCATTTCAAATAATGAACTGGCGTTATCAAACGCGGACGGCCCTATTACGGTTCCCACCGGCACGGTCAGCCAAGCCCTTGGTGTAATAGGGGCTACCTACACCGACTATGAAGCGGGCGTCGTCTCCCAAGTGGGGGAGGCGGTGAAGAGCGCCACGGACCTGACCACCTATAGTCAAAATGCCATGACGTCGCTTCAAAGTCAGCAGGCGAGCGAGTCGGGCGTGTCGATCGATGAAGAAATGTCGAATCTCGTCCAATACCAGAACGCCTATGAGGCGGCTGCGCGGCTTTACACGGTCGCCCAGGACCTTATGGATACCTTAATGAATGCAATGGGGGTTACCACAACATGAGAGTAGCCGACGCCTTTAGATTTCAGGTCTATACGTCCACGCTCTCCACGCTCGAAGCGCAGATGGACAATGCCACGACCCAGATCGCATCAGGGAAAAAGGTGAATGTACCTTCGGATGATCCCGCGAGCTACGCCCAGAACCTGCAGATCACGGCCGAACTAAGTCAGAACACCCAGTACGGGAACAACCTCAACAGCCTGCAGACGACGGCCTCCTATTATAACACGTCGTTGAATACGATCAGCAATGTATTGACGAGTGTCGAGCAGCTCGTTGTTCAGCAATCATCCAGTACGGTCGATGCAAATTCGAGAAGCACCGCCGCGGGCGAGGTCAATGACCTTATCCAGCAGCTCGTGACCGTGGGAAACACGAAGGTAGGAGACACCTATATCTTCGGCGGAAAAAATTCGAACGAGGCACCCTACACCCTGGACAGCAGCACCAATAGCGTGACGTTCAACGGAACAAACGATGTGGCAAAGGTCGCCGTGGACAGCTCTTCGACGGTTGACGCGGGTATTTCGGGCAACACGGTATTCACGGGGACGGCCGACGGACAGAGCGTCAATATTTTCGACACGCTGCAACAACTCAGCCAGGACTTGCAGAACAACGACACTACGGCCCTGCAAACGGACCTTACGAACGTAGACGCCTGTGTGGACCTCACGGCGAACAACCTTTCCTACGTGGGGACATACACCAAGAATATAACCAACCTCCTTAACGCAAACGCAACAGCCAACACTACCCTTACCGA
>JBEKJU010000151.1:0-8277 GCA_050011095.1 Syntrophorhabdales bacterium | reverse complement strand
CCTATTTTTGATAGTAACCTTTCCTCATCCCGGCAAGCAGCGCGCTCACCCCGGCGCTGTGGGTTTCCCTTTCGAAGGCCTCAAGGACGTACTCGAAACTGACGTCCCCGCGGACCGTGTGAAAGGCAGATATGGTGATATTACTTTCGAGCCCCTCGCTTTTCTCCGGATCCTTGAGCCCGCTCACCGTCGCGTAAACGAAGGCAGGAACCCGGGTGACGTGGTAGTGCTCGAAGAGCATGGGATCGATGATGACCGCGGTGTCGTAGGTCCGGCACTTGTTTTTCAACGGGTCGCAATTTGGGTCTTCGAGAAGGAGGTCCTTGACGAAGCGCAGGGTCGGTTTTATGTATTTTGCGTCGCCGATGAACCCGCGCATGACGAACCTGACGTTTCGGTCGCCCAGGGCCCCTGCTGCGCTCGTGTAGCGGCGCAGGGTCTCTTTGGGTATCGACGAGGAGAGGAAGACATAGATCCACTCGTTGGGTCCAAGCCCTCCGGTGGAACTGCCCTTCTTGCTGTCCCTGTAGTACGCCTCACGCCCGAAGACCTCCTTTTGAATGCGCTCCCTCTCAAGTGCTAGCTTCTTTTGGAACTCTTCGGACTGATACACTTTGTAGGCCTCTTCCGCTTTCTCCTTCCCGAGAGCCTCATAGTCGTTCCGGGGAAGGGCCATGCCCGCAGCGTCCTTCTTCGCCTTCTCCTGAAGGGCGGATATATCCCCGGTGCTCAGGTCTCCCGCGAGGGCGGCCGATGCGAGTACCAAAACCGTTATTATAACGAATAGCCTATACAGCATAGTTTCTTCCTCGTAAGGACCCAGTCGAAATTGTCTGAGCTGTTGCCGCCCGCCGAATAAGGGGGGTTCTTCATCGATCCCCATATGAGTCCGCTCCGTCCGATAGGCTGGCACGTATAGTCCCTGACGGGCTTCATGATCTGAAGGCGGTAGTGGCTTTTGGTCCAGATGGGCCACATCGTGGGTCCGCAGACATTCGTGGCGGTGTCGGTGAGCGTGTATTCCCGGACGAGCTTGTAGATAATCCTGCTTGCCAGGGCCGCGTTGTCCTCGACAATGGAGTCGTTGCCTTTGTGACCCGTGAGGGGATAGGCGGATCCCCACGAGCCCATGCACCAGAAGAGGACGTCGAGGGGAAGCCCCGCGTTCGCGGCGACGCTGTCAGCAATGCAGGAGAATTGGAGCACCGGGTTGCCGAAGAGCAGGGCCTCGGGGTTGAGGAGGAAGGCGAGGAGGTCGTCGTTCCAGAGGGGGTCGACCTCGGTGATGTAGCCCACGTCAAAGCCGGTATTCTCAAGGCACGGCAGATCGAGGAAGAGATCCAGGAGAGACCACACGTTGAGCATATAGTAGTGGGCCTGGGCGAACGTGCTCTTGGACGCCTTGGTGGTCCTCTGTGAGTCGCCCGCGAGAAACCCGTTGCCTCCCAGGTCAGCGCCGATCAGGTTGAAGCACCAGGGGTCCTTCACGGTTTCGATGATCCTAGCGGGCTCCCAGAAGGACGCGCTGAGTCCCAGCGTCGTTCCGCACAGGCAGATGGGGCTCGATATATCATCGGGGGGAGAATCGATATCCGAGCCGAAGATGGTGATGCCGCCGATGGCGACGGGGAATATACAGTCCCAGCAGATATCGGTGATGGGATTGAAGAAGCTCGCCGAGCACTTTGCGAGCCCCGTGGATGGACAAATGAGGATCAGGGTGAGTGCCGCGATAACCGGCAACACTGAGAACCTGGAGCGCAAGAATAAACCTCCTCTTGGGGGAATGTATTCTGAAGATATATTACTTCGAGCCTTTTGGGGTGCCGAGGAGCAATGGAACAGAAAGCGCGGTTAAGCACGGCTAAATCCGGAGTGATACCGGAACAGGGCCACTTAAGCCTGCGGCAGCCGGTAGAACGTTGCAGACACTATTTGACGTCGGCGACATCAGGGAGAACCGAACCGATGAAAATCGCTGCCGCCTCTCGGCCACGCCTCTCGCCCGTCATGCGTGTACTTTCACCCGGCCACGCCCTATAATTACGATAACAAATACTCCTCCCGGAGGATGACGATGATGGATGTCGCGGAGGCGATTGTAAAAAGGGAAAGCGTGAGGGCCTATGAGGACAGGCACATCCCTGCCGATGTTCTAGAAAAGATTATTGAGGCGGGCCAATGGGCACCCAATGCGGGGCCTTTTCAGATATCGGTGATCAGGAACGCCGGCCTCCGGCAAAGGATCAACGATCGGGCCCTGGACGTCATGATTCACTCCGACAACGAGTTCGCCCGGGAGCGGGCATCTCTGGCCGGATATCAGCCTCTCTACGGGGCACCAGTGCTGATCCTCCTTTCCGCGCCCGCCGATGGACTTTTCAATACCGCGAATGCGGCCCTCGCCGCGGAGAACATGCTCCTCCAGGCAACGGGGCTGGGACTCGGATCGTGCTATCTCGTCTCCCCCACGCGCGCCCTCAACGGGGAGGCTGACAGAGACCTCGCGAAAGAGGCGGGCGTGCCGGAGGGGTATGCGGTACAGTGCGGGGTGATTGTCGGATATGCCGCGGCAGAGAACAAGTTCAGCCTCGGTGAACGCAAAAAGAAAGGCGCGGTGAACTACGTCGACTGAAGGAGTATGGGCTTGGCCTCTACCTCGGTTCCTTTCCCGGTGAGGCCTTCATCGCGGCTAACTCCCTGCAGTAGTCGCACAAACCCTGCTCGTCAAGAAGGTCAGCAAAGGTCCTCTTTCCGCAACACTTCTTCTGCCATGGTTTGTCCCCGGTGGGGGTGTGCTCCATGGTCCTGTTTTCCTCTATTCAGCCGTTTTGATAAACGCTATAATTGTCACGACAAGTGGCAAGGGACCTATCCCTGAGGTTCCTCCGGAAGGTTCTTCAGATTTTTTATGTACTAGGCCTCGTTGTAAGGCTTCTTATGCTTCACCGGGTCAATGGCCTCTATCACAACGGCCTGCGCTATGAGCTGCTTGGCCTGCAATTCTAAAACGGCCCTCGTCCATCAAACGCGTTAACGTCGCGGCCGTCTCCGGCGGGTCATTTGCCTTGACCTGGTTGTCGATGACCTCGAAGATGGCATTCCGCAGACGTTCGTTGACCGTCATGTGGCTCATAATAGCGCATCTCACGGAGGAGGACACAAAAATCTCATTGCCCCAGCCGAAAAGAAAAAGGTCAGAGAGATGGCTCCGGGACCGGCAGTAACGGGGATGGCCGCCGGTGGGACCCTTCCAGGGGAGCAGAGAGCTGTCTTGTCATATGGGTGGCCAGATTTAGGTGGTCTGTTTGGGTCACAGGACGATGTCGTACACTACCTCGTCTCCTTACTGAACATACTTGTATCGCCTTACTCACGATCATGCTGTGTTTCATGCGATAATCGTTAAGGCAAAGGTTTACCACTCCCCAACTAAATATAAGTTATTTTTTGACCACGGAGAATGCGAGCGTGGTATATTTGGGCATCGGCTGAAGTTTGCAAGGAGCGTCGCCTCTACAAGTGGGGAGTGGATGAGGTAAGACGCTATCGAGGGTATCTTCTATCCTCCCTTTAACCTTGTCGTATAAGCCTTTTTGGCGGGATATCAAGAATACCCAACGGTTCGGACAGGTGATCACCATCGAAACTCGGACCAACCCTGTGAAAGATTCCTACCCGCTCAACAAATTCGTCCCTCTATTGACCTGGATCTCCCACTACCGTTTGGGCTGGCTGCGAAATGATCTCATTGCCGGATTCACCGTTTGGGCGTTAATGGTGCCCACCGCCCTGGCCTATGCGGGTATCGCCGGCGTCCATCCCGCAATCGGTCTGTATACTGTGCCACTGGCGCTCATCGCTTACGCAGTGTTCGGCACATCGCGGTCGCTGGTCGTTGGACCGGATTCCGCCACAGCCCTATTATCAGCGCACACCGTGGGCCTTCTCGTGGCGCAAGGTTCCCCTGATTATCAGGCCCTGACCTCGGCACTGGCCTTGCTAGTGGGAGTATTTTTTCTGGGTTTCGGCATCTTACGAATGGGCTGGCTGGCCAACTTCATCGCGCAACCGGTGATGAAGGGTTTTATTCAAGGTCTGGCACTGGTCACCATAATGACCCAGTTACCCAAGATGTGTGGGGTGAAAAGTGTCACCGGCGACTTTTTTCAGCGGCTCTGGGCCCTTTCCCTGGAGTTGCCGAATACCCATCTTTTGACCCTGATGGTCGGATTGGGCAGCCTCCTTGTGCTGCTAACCCTGAAACACTTTCTTCCAAAATTTCCCGCAGCCTTAACCACCGTCATGGGCGCCATTCTGACAGTCACCGTCTTTAACCTACACCACCGGGGGGTGGCCATTCTGGGTGCCATTACCACAGGTTTTCCACCCATCGGTCTTCCGCGCCTACCTCCCTCGCACCTGTCCACCCTCATCCAGGGGGCCCTGGCAATCGTGCTGCTCAACTACTCCGAATCACTGGGAGCGGCCAAAGCCGCGGCCCTGGTGACGGGCGGGGAAATCGATCCCAACCAGGAATTGGTGGGTCTCGGCATGGCCAACCTTGGCTCAAGCCTCGGTTCCGGCTTTGTCGTGGCCGGCAGCCTGTCACAATCCGCCGTGAGCATGGGTGCCGGTGGCAAGACCCAAATGGCGGGGCTGTTCGATGCCATCCTTATAGTCCTCACTTTGTTCTTTCTTGTGCCGCTTTTTAAGAATATGCCGGATGCCGTCTTGGGTGCCATCGTGGTGGGGGCAATGATCCGCATGCTCGATTTCGGTTATTTTCAGCGACTGGGTGCTATCAGCAAGCTGGAATTAAGCTTTGCCTTGGCGGCTTTCCTCGGGGTGCTCGCCCTCGGTGTTCTTCCGGGTGTGGCGCTGGGGGTCGTGTTGTCCCTGGTGGCCTTGATCTATCAGGCCAGCCATCCTTCCACCGCGGTGCTCGGCAAAACGCCGGGGCAGGATGTGTACCGCAACATCCGGCGGCGCCCCGAGGCAAAGACAATTCCCGGCCTGCTGATCTTCCGTCTTGACGGCGACCTGTTCTTTGCCAACGCCAACTATTGCGCCGAGCAGGTCAAACATGCCGTCCGCGAAGCGACGAAGCCGGTGCGGGAAGTGTTGATGGATTGTGAGACCATCAACTTTGTGGATACCACGGCGGCTGACATGATGGTAAAGCTCCGGGCCGAATTGGCTGGACAAGGTGTCACCCTTTGTCTTGCCCGGGTGCGGGATTCCGTACGGGAGATGTTGCGGCGGATGGGGGTGGAAGCAGCCATCGGTACAGATCATATTTATGATTCCGTCACCCAAGGAGTTGAGGCGTTTCGTCGGCACTACCGGATGCGCGCGCCGGTCGATCTCCCCGGGTTCAGGCAATAAGCCTCGACTCTTTCGGGGGCTCCACGTGGGCACCCGTCTGAAACTCCATTTCATAACTGGCTCCAGAAAGATGGAATTCTCCTGAGGCGAGGATTTCAGTACGCCGTTGCTCCTTACGTCGCATCGTCCACCGTGCCGTCCTATGATATTTCACCTCAAGCTCAGTTCTTGACGCAGTTAACCCGAAAACTGCGTTTGGCCTCGACAAGCTCTTAACAAAAAACCTCCTTTCGCAGTAGAATCAATTGGTTCCCGACAACCGACCCCGCGCGAAAGGAGGATAAAACTATGCGGAGGAATTCTACCACGACGGCCGAGGCGAACAAGGTGAAAATCGCCTTCACGAAGAGGAAGATGACGGCCTACGGAGGCTTCGCCCTCATCGCCTCCTTCTTCGAGCGGATCGGATTCAAGCAGATAATCGAAGAGGCCGTGCCGATCTCGGAATGTTCGCCGAACGGCATTGGGCTGTACGGGAAGACGGCGGCCTTTATGGCCATGATCTTCGCCGGCGCAGAACGGTTCTCGCATCTTATGCACCTCGGCGACAAGGAAATCCTCGCGAAGCTCTTCGGCGTCAAAAGACTGCCTGAGGCGGCCACGACGCTGACGAGGATGTTCAACAGGATCAAGACCGCGAGGACGGCGGACGTTCTTTCCTCCAACCTGTGGACGCATCTTTCCAAGCTCATCCCGTGGAGCGACATCCTTGAGGACTGGCTTACCTTCGACTCTAGCGTTCTTCTCCGCTTCGGGGAACAGGAAGGGGCGAAAAAAGGATACAATCCGATCAAGCATGGCAGGCCTAGCCACAGCCCCCTTATGGCGTTCCTGAACAGAAGCAGGTATGTAATCCATCTCTGGAACCGCTCCGGCAACGTCGGTCCCTGGAACAACATCCTCGCCTTCTTCGCCGCCTCCTATGAGCGCATCCGCGAACGCATCAAGGTGCTGGGCGTCATAGCCGACAGCGGCTTCTATCTGAAGGAGTTCATCGAGACCCTGGAAAGCAAAAACCTGACCTACATCATCGCCGTGCGGCTCATACGGCCCCTCCAACGGAGGATTTACTCCCTCTCCGATTGGAAAGAGATTACCAAGGGCCTTGCCGTCTCCGAGTTCTCTTTCATGCACCTCAATTGGGGCAGGGAAAGACGATACGTCGTCGTGCGCCAGGACGTCAACCGGAGGAAGAAGGCGATGGGGAAGACGCTGCCCCTCTTTGCCAACGAGATCGAGATCAAAGCCTATCAGTACAGCGTCTGGGTCACCAGTTCCAAGGAACCTGCCTACGACGTCTGGACCATGTGCAAGCCCCGGGCGAACGACGAGAACACGATCAAGGAGCTTAAAGAAGACTTCGCCCTGGGGGGCTTCTCCATGAAGAAGTTCTACGCGGTGGAGGCGGCCATGACGATGCGCGTCCTCGCCTACGACCTCTTTCTGCTCTTCAAGCGCGAGTTCTTCGGCAAAAAAGAGAAGAGACAGCGGCTTCTGACCCTGCGGTACAAATACTTCGTCCTGCCCGCCCAGATGGGAAGGGACGGAAGAGAAGCAATCTTGCGGATATCCGCGCGGGCCAGAAAGGTCCGCTCGAAGCTCTCGTACCTGTTTGCCCGCATCGCCGCTTATGTTCCGAGGACGGAAGGCAACTGCACTGCAGTTGGGATCGCCTGACGGCTAAAGAACGGAGGTGGGCCACAAAACCTCGTCAGCAATGGTCATTTCGAAGGACGATGAAGAAAAGCTTTGTAAGGCTTCACAATATAGGTGCGCAAAAAACAAATGCATATTTCGGGTTGACGGATGATACCACGCACTTACTTTCCGATCGGCTGCACGTGGGTTGCGTGCGTGTCGCTATTCCCTTCTCTCCACGGCAAGCAGCGACCGCTGCGGGTCGATGATCCGACAGGCCACGAGTTTAATCCGATCGTTCAACAGGAACCAAACCAGCGCGTAGCCCCAGATCACGAGAGCCCATTTCCATCCTATGGGAACCATGAGCAATCCGTACACGGCTGCAAGCGTGGCCAGCACTTTCGTGACAATCGCCGACCAGAGCAACACCGGCGCGGGCCGGATGGACCAGAAGGGTCCGCGTGTTCGCGTCACGAAGATCGTCAGATGACCGGCCACCGCCAACTTCAGGAACATGAACGTTTGCAGAAGGTCGCGGCTGAGATGGAATACACGGTCGCCGAGATAAAACAAACCGAACGATGCTATCACGCCGGCCACCCCCAGCACTGACGAAATCCCCAGCACCAGCCACATGTTCCAGGCTTCAGGCATGTTCGCATAGTGGACGTTGTCGTAAGCGATGGCAAGGATGGGGCCATCGTTCAGCAATGCGAGAAGGACGATCATCACGGCCGTCACCGGATAGAAGTTGAAGACCAGGATCGCCAGCGTCATAAAGAGCAGCACGCGGATCGTTTCGGCGATGCGGTAAATTGCGTAACTATTCATTCTTTGAAAGGCTTTCCGGCTTTCCTTGATCGCGTCGATGATCACCGAGAGGCCGGGGCTCATCAGCACGACGTCCGCTGCCGCGCGCGCCGCATCCGTCGCGCCCGAAACGGCGATGCCGCAGTCGGCCTTCTTCAGCGCCGGCGCATCGTTCACCCCGTCGCCGGTCATGCCGACAATGTGGCCGCGGCGCTGCAGGATATCGACGATGTGGAACTTGTGCTCGGGGAACACCTGGGCAAAACCATCTGCAGCCTCAACGGACTCTTCCATATGCGCCGTATCGTGGCCGTGCGTCCCGGCGAAGACGCCAGCATCGAGGAGGTTCGTTCCGAGCCCCAGTTGCCCCGCGACTTCCCTGCCGATGGCGAGTTGGTCGCCCGTGACCATCTTCACGCTGACGCCCATCTGCCGGGC
>JBEKJU010000150.1:0-8288 GCA_050011095.1 Syntrophorhabdales bacterium | reverse complement strand
TGACAGATAGCTTTCAAGCCGGTCTGGAAGGCAGGGGTGGCAGCCTTACCGGGAGCGCCTTTTACAGCCGCCCTGAGCCGGCCGCAAGGAAGATACGCTTCTGTTTCCCGAAGAAACATCGAGACCCGCAAGGAGGCGATGGAGCGAGTTCGCATGGCCCTTAGCTGCGTGGGGTCATCCATAATTTCCTTGAGCTTCCTGGGGACACGATATATCATGGAGGTAGCCCGCACCGAGGCTCGCACAAGCACGCCCTTAGCGGGCCCGCCGGCCTTTGAGAGGCTGACCCTTGAGCGATGATACGCCCGTCCCTTCGGGACGAACCCTCGTCTATCCGATGATTGGCCATCCGACCACGCAGGTGAAATCGCCCACGACATTCAACAGGTACTTCAGGGAAAAACACATCGATGGGGTAATGGTCGCAATCGACGTGCATCCGGCTGCGGTGGCGCACTTCTTTTCGCTCCTCAGGGGGTGGCGGAACTGTCCCGGCTGCATAGTTACCATCCCGCACAAACAGGAAGCAGCGCGGCAGGCGGACGAACTTTCCCCCCGGGCACGGGACCTGGGCGCGGTCAATGTGCTCAGGAGAACGCAGGGTGGGCGACTCGTCGGCGATATGGTCGACGGCCTCGGCTTTCTCGAGGCGCTTAAGGCCCACGGCTTCGATCCAAAGGGGAAGCGCGCAGTGGTGTTAGGGGCCGGAGGAGCAGGGGGTGCCATCGCCTACGCGGTCGCCGAGGCCGGGGCAGCGGAGCTCGTCGTGATCGATACCGATGGCACGAGGCAAGGCAGTCTCCTTGCGCTCGTCGCATCGCGATATCCGCAGGTTTCGCTATCCGGCGTGCTGGCCTCGCTCTCCGGCTTCGACCTTGCGGTAAATGCGACGCCCCTCGGCATGAACAATGATGTGCGGACGCCCTTCCCCTTGGACACCTAGTGCCCGCCACCTTCGTCGCCGACGTGGTGACGGAGCCGGAAATCACCCCCTGGCTCCGGGGGGCTAAGGAGCGGGGCTGCCGCATCCAGACCGGATATGAGATGACCCTGGGCCAATTTGCCATAATGGGCCGCCACATGGGGATTGATATAAAAACACGCAAATGAGGGGAATCCGAAAAACCTGCCTCTAAGCGTGGAGGAGGACAAACACGAGGAGGCATGGGGATAGCCATGTCATGTGAGCGCCTTTGGAAAATGTTATGCCTTCGCATACGCCACCGCCACGCGAAGGTCCTGAATCCTGTTCATCCAGCCCTTCAGGTACTTTGCGTATTTTTCCGGTTTCGCTTGGGCGAGGCGAGCGTATCGCTGCGACCGGAGCTGCAGGTAGCTGTCCGTGTCGCCTCCCGATGATTGCAGTATTTTCTTCGCTGCCGCCGGGCTGTTAATATAGGTATCGAAATGGACGAGCGCCAGGCTGGGGGGCAGCCGCTGTGCGCCCGATTCCTTCCATAATTTTTTGTAGATCGCCTCAGCCTGAATTTGTGACATGTCCTTGACATCCCCGTGGTAACCGCATCGGGCGGCAGTACTCTGCAGGATGCCGTATTTCGACGATTCCCTGCCTCCATCCCGTGCCACATAGGCGCCTCCTTCGTGGACGAGCACGAAGCGGAGGGCCTCCTTCACGGTGCTGCCCGCGGTCGTGGAAATGGCGGGGACGGTATCCGCGAAGGAGAAGGAGGGGGAGAGTGGCGGTGGGGCAGGCGGATCGATTCGCCGGGCATCGGGTGTGGTGATCCGGGCGACGCTTTCTTTCAGGAGGTTGAGGAACGGACTCGCCTGACCGGTTCTCATCACGGGCGCGTCCGCCAAGTCGGGATCAGGATTTGAGAACGGGAAGAATGACACAAAGTTTATCATCTAATCCCCTTTTCACGTCGTACCGTTGCATTGATGGAAAACGCAATGATCGTGCCAGAAAAAAACCTTCCAACCGGGCGCAGCCGCTTGCCTCCTTCTTGCCGTAATGGCGTGCAAAAAGGGACGAATGGGAAATAGCCAGGGCGATTTCCACTCCGGGGCGTGCCGCTTGGCCCCCATGACATGCAGCCTATATGACACCGGTGTCAGAACAATGTCACCGAGAGCAAGAAAACGCAGTCATTCCCACTGAAAACCGTAACATCGTGATCACCGGCACGAGTCCATTCCATTATCTTCATTATCAAAACTGCCGGAGGATTGCAATAACCGTATCAGCCTTTCCGATGGAAATGTGGTATCGAGGGGCGTGAAGCGAAAGGCTGTCTTTAGGAACACCGGAGAAAGCGCCGGTAGCTGCTATTTGGCAAGTGCCGCGGCTTCCGCGGCGCAATCACGCTGAGGTTTGAGCCCTTTGGCGCGAACGGTCGCGAGCTCGGCCTTGGCCGCCTCCAGATCAGCGCGGAACGTTGCGTCCGCGTGCAGTCGGGCGACAGTGCCTGCTCCCATGAAACGTCCCTCAACCACGTCGCTCTGCCAGTGGACGTTGCAGATCACACGGCTCTCCCCGAAAGCCCGGCCCCGTGCAAGGATCGCGTCGGCGCGCTCGGGGGCAATTTCAGTGAGGATGAGCGCCCAGGCCCAGCCTATGGCGGCATGCCCGGAGGGATACGAGCCGTTTTTCCCTAAGGATTCTGCCTTATCCGGGGTGCAGATGCGTTCCTTGTTTACCGTGAACGGACGAGGACGACTGTAATAATCCTTGGCCTCAAAGGTGGAACGGCCGGCGTCAGTGGATGCTCGACGCATGAGCATGTAAAGATGCGGCGTCTCCTGTTCCGTTACGGGTGCGTTCACCGCGCACGAGAACGCGCCGGCAGCCTGTGGAAACGTCAGGTCGGCGTCCTCAGTCGCCAGCGTCCAGCGCGGCGTACCGCGCAATGCGAGGCCCTTTCGGCTGATCTCCTCGTCATTTGCCAGAGCGGCCGAGCCTGCGGTGGGAGGAGGGGGAATCAGGGAAAGGCTGCTGGGGAGCGCTGTTGGTGGGAGATAGCCGGCCAGAATGCCTGGACGAATCTCAGGCACGGCAAAAGGCTGACCTGGCCTGCCGGAACTCGCACAACCCGTGACGAGAGCAGCGTACGCAAGAACAGCCAGCAGCGCAAGGAGAGTAGAACGGCTTTTCATCATGTATCGCATCTTCTTCCTCCTTTTGCTAACACCCCCTCTTCGCTCTTCCTTTCAACTTTCGGAGCATGTATCCGGAATGATAAAACTGACGTGCGGACCGCCGTCTCCCGTTCCTCCGCCAGGGCAGGTCGTAACGTCCATCGATCATTCAATAGCCATTCCTGTAAAAAATACCCTTTGTCTCACTACCATTACCATGGGAAAAAACACCGTTCAACAAAAAAAGCAGGCGCAGGAAGGCATCGGGTAATTCGTCCACCTACAGTCGCCCATAAGCGATCAGCCGTTCCCTATGTATTGTCTCCTCTTGTCGTTGAGGAGCTTAGCCAGTTTTTCGGATCTCATCCCGTAATTGTCCGGTAAATACAGGTCATATCCGTAAATGCTCTTGCACATTTCTTTAAACGATCCATAATTGAGACTCTGCACATACGCTGGAGACATCCTGAGCCCAATTTTTTTTCGGTTCAGTGGTATAGCAGGATATGAGTAAATCGTATACTCACATAGCCCGAATTCTTCTACGTCTGACCAGCTGAAAATGTAGGTGCGTCTTAGCGCGCGAAACTGAATTCCTTGAATACCAATTTTGAGAAAAGAGTGGCCGGGAAACAACTGTACTATGGATACTATCACCATAAGCCCACTGAATGCAATGCATAAGCAGCCCACCCAAAAGTCACTTCCCTTCGAAGGATGGCTGGCACCTAGAGCACCTGCGATCACAAATACGAGTCCTATGAGCAGCACACTAAACCACTTGACTCTGGATGGTCTGAGTATAATCTCGTCATTCATGATTGTTGGCTAATATCTCTTGCGGACATAATACGTTTGCGTCCATCCTTCCGATCGTGTTATCGGCACAGAACGGCAATTTCTAAAGCGCTTTGGAACTTCTGCACGCCGGTAAAATTCTTGAATGTGAAGGAGAATCTGCTGCGGGCGAATAACAAACACTGATTTTGCGTGTCGAAGTTCGGATGAATCGCGAAAGACCCAGCTTGTCCTAACTTCGGCGGTTCCCATTGTATTGACTTGCGTAGAGTTTTGTTCAGAGCCACTTACTTTGGGCAAAGCCGAATGCCGGAGACTACTGTCCTCTCGGCCGCGTATGCTTGGTTCTCCCTATCCTCCCTTCACCATTACCAAGTCGAAAACGGCGTTACGAGAAGATCAGGGGAATAAATAAGGAAGACAGCGAGAGACACTCGGTCGTTGATGGCGAGGGCTCCAATGATCCCGTCGTCATCCTGATTCACGAGTACCCAGGCGGATGGTGGTCTCTCCTTCATCTACCCGACAAGGGCAGTTCGCCCCTTCGGCTTATTTGCTGTTGTCAGGCACACCCTTCCATCGGGCCTTATTTGGAGTCCACCCAGACGACGGCGAAAGCCCAGTTCACCCCCGATCTCGTGGCGATTCATCACCTGGCCTCTCGATGTAATCCCCATCGTTCACACAGCCCTGGTATTGCTCTTTTGTTGGCAGCGCTCAAAGGGGTACCAAAACGGCGCTCGTGACCCCGTCCGGATGATGCTGTAGGCAGTGCTCCCCCCTGCCCTTTTGCCCGTTGACAAAGAAGGGCCCCGGTCGGGCGTTCTTTTCGAAAAGACGGGCCAACTTCAACTGCACCGCGGTTGGAACTTCCTGAAGTAGCTTGAGCCGGAGGTGGGCCAAAAAACCGCATCAGCAGCAGTCATTACGAATGGTGGTATCAAAAAACCTTGACGGGCTTGCATTACAGGCTGCATAAGGGTTTTTCCCCCCGTGCTCCATGCCCCTCCCCCTTGATGCAACATTCGGCCGTGTACTATAATGATAGATGTTAAACAGGGTCTATGGTCCCGAAGGCGCCTTGTTTTGGAGGAAACAGCCATGGCGGACGTTGAACTACCGAACACCGAAGAACTGGCGGAGATGAGGTCGAAGGGGTCAGCGAAACGTATCGCACTCACGACCGCGGTTTATGCGGTCATTCTTGCCATTGCTTCACTGGGAGGCAGTAACTCCATGAAGGAGATGCTTCTCGCCCAACAGGAGGCTTCAAATCAGTGGTCCTACTACCAGGCCAAGAACATGAGAGAGAACCTCTACAAAATACAGAGAATGAATCTCGAAGCGGATTTCCTCGAACGTGGGGATTCCCTGAAACCCAAGGCCCATGCCAAATTCGAGGAGACCATAAAGAAGATGGCCGACGAAGAGAGCCGCTACGCAAGCGAGAAAAGGGATATCGAGCGCGAGGCGAGGAAAGCGGAGCACGAAAGGGACACCTATAAAAGAAAGGACCCCTATTTCGACTTTGCCGAGGCCTTACTGCAGATATCCATAGTCATGGCCTCCATCGCCATCCTTTCCTCGTCCCGACCCATTTTCTTTTTCTCCCTTATCGTTGCGGGGACCGGCACTATTCTTGCCTTCAACGGATTTGCCATGGTCTTTCGTCTTCCCTTCCTTGGATAAGCGTCGGGTTCACCTTGTGCATCCGTTCATAAAGCACAGAGGCAAGGTCCCAACGAGTGTTGTCGATGTCCACGATTCAGTTTTCTCATGACTCGTTATTATAAACCGGATTATCCCAAGCCAACTTCGAATCGCAACCCGCAGGCGTGCGTGAGTTGCAGAACCGCTTCACATTCCCTTACTGCTTTTTTTTGTAATATTTCGGATATAACTTCTCTGCGCATTCCGGACATATCCCGTGGGAAAAAACCGCTTCGGTACGCTTGCCGATATAGGCCTCCAATTGATCCCAGTATCCCTCGTCATCACGGATCTTCTTGCATGAAGCGCAGATGGGTATGAGGCCCTTCAAGGTCCTGATCTCCGTCAGTGCCTTCTGAAGCTCGGAAATCAACTTCCCCTGTTTTTCCTCCTTCTCGCGTAACACGTCCTCCGCCCGTTTGATGCGCACCAGAGACTGGATCCGAGCAAGAAACTCCCTGTTGGTAATACCTTTGACAATGTAACCATCTGCTCCGACAGTGAGCCCCTCTGCCTGGTAGTCGGACGAGACTCGGGCTCCGGACACGAGGATCACGAAAGTGTCCTGCAATCCCGGTTCGGCTTTGACCTGCCTGCACACCTCAACGCCCGTCATGTCGGGAAGCATGACATCGAGGAGGACAATGTCGGGATGGTGTGACCGCACGACATCCAATCATCCCTTACCGGTAGTGGCTTCGTAGACCTCATATCCTTCGCGCACAAGAAGGGTTGTGGATAGCAGGAGGACATCCGGATCGTCGTCAGTAACGAGTATCCTGGCCTCGTATCGCATTCTCGACTCCTTTGTAGTGTCGCTCCACCGTCTTTATCCCGGTTGCGTTCATTCGGATCGCTCAGTCCCAAAAGATACTTGCGGTCAATCCGCAGAGACCCGTTCATCTGTGTTCCTTACGTTTTTGGGGGCAGGCCAGGATAGTTCATAAACCTTCCCTCCCGGCAGTGAATCGGACCGTTGCTATGAAGACCCTACCCCGAATTGAGGAATAGGACTCACAATCCTCTTTCGATATTCGAGCCGCTCCAAGAGCCGGTGCGCTCTAATGGCCTGATCCTCCGATATCCCGCATTGGAATCCGCATGAAGGACATGAGTGGGGCACGTTCGCTCTCATTTTGTGGAGTTCGACACGGAAGCTTGTCCCACATTGTGAACACCGCAGCCTACTCGTAAGCTCACCCATTTTTTCGCCTCCAGTAATTGCGTGTTCGCTTTCATCCGCAGGAAAGGCGCTGCACGATCCCGCCGACTCACTGGGATTTGAACCTTTCGTCTTCAGGCACCGACACGGGGAGATAAAGGCTGAACCTCAGTTCACCACGCTGCCTCCCGAGCCGGAAGGAACCGCTGTGTTTCTTGATAATCTCCCCCAAGGCCGTCAAAGCGTCTCCTGAAGGGCCGGGCTCCGCCGAGTGCACGGCCCGAAGGGACATGGAGATGAACGCGCACCCCTTGCCATCATTCTCTTCACCTGTCCTGATTGGCACCAAGCCGCCGAGAATTGTTACCGCGGCGCCGCGGGCCACAAGCGCGGCGAACGCCTTGGCCATCTCTTCCTGATCAACCATGAGCCGCGCCATTCTATCCATCACCGCCGTCTGGATCGTTCGCGCCCCTGCGCGCGTGAGGGTCACCGCGAGATCCTCGACAAGCTTATCGATACCGAGAAACGTCAGCTTTGTTCTCTTGCCCACACCCGCGTGGCGTTCTCCTACTGCCCGCGTGTGGCCTTTTCCGGCATCAGCCACGCTCATGAAAACTCTCCTTCCTGCGGGATTTGTGTTCTTTGCGCCGTGCGTTTCCCTTACTCCTTTGGTGCGGCTTCGACATGTACGTTCAAACCCCGATTGCAGACGCTGTCTCTTTCCCCGGGAGATCACCTCCTCGAACTGAACCAAGCTCTGTCAGGTATGGTCTGTCTATTTCCTCGCAGCAAATGCAGTGCCTAAGGTCGCCCGTTTCCAAATAAAGGCCGGGCGGCATCATAGGTCGAGCTGCCTCAATTCCACCTCGAATTTGTCGTTGAATTTTTTGAGCATCTTGTTTTCGAGCTTCCTGATCCCCTCCCTGGAGATGTTGAAGTGCTCGCCTATCCCCTGAAGCGTGAGCGGCTCCTCCATCATGGTGCGATGCTCCAGGATGAAGAGCTCCTTGTCGTTGAGCATCTTCTTGAATTCCAGTATCTTCTTCTCAAGGATCTCTTTTTTCTCCTTTGCAACCACCACTTCTTCAATGTTGTCATCCGTCCCGATCAAATCCATGACGGTCTCTTCGCCCTCGTCGGAGACGGGATGCTCGAGGGAAATGTCGGTGCAGGAGAGACGCCTCTCCATGTCCTCCACCTCGGCGACCTTCACGTCGAGGGTGTTCGCAAGAAGCTGCGGAGACGGGAAGACCCCCAGGGACTCAAGATTCTCCTTCTCCTTTTTCAACTGGTAGAAGAGTCTCCTCTGGTTCTGCGTCGTGCCCACCTTGACGATGCTCCAGGAATCCATGATGTATTTCAGAATGTGGGCCCGGATCCAGATGGAAGCATAGGTCGAGAACCTCGTACCCTTGTAGGGGTTGTACTTCCTCACCGCGTGGACCAGGCCCACATTTCCTTCCTGTATGAGATCGAGGATATTCAGGTAGGTGTTGTAGTATTCGAGTGCGATCTT
>JBEKJU010000149.1:0-8334 GCA_050011095.1 Syntrophorhabdales bacterium | reverse complement strand
TCGAGAAATTCAGGGGCGCCGACGAGACGCTCACGGTCTCCATGAAATCCGTGGGAGAGGCGATGGCCATAGGCAGGACCTTCAAGGAGGCCCTGCAGAAGGGCTTCCGGTCCCTGGAAACCGGCGCGTACGGGATAATCGATGACCGCCGGCCGGCAGGGCCGGATGATATCGAGGCGATCAAACAGAAGCTGATCGTCCCGAATCAGCACAGGGTCTTTTTCATACGGCACGCCCTGAAGGCGGGCCTGGATATCGAGGAGATCTACAATCTCTCGAAGATAGACCGGTGGTTCCTCAAGAATATCGAGGAGATTGTCACCCTTGAGAAGGAGCTTGAGGGCTATAAGAGCGACCTCCCCCTGTTCTCGCGGGAAAGCGGCCTTTCCGCCGACCTCATGCGGAAGGCGAAGCGCTACGGATACTCCGACAGGCAACTCGGGACGATCCTCGGCGTGACCGAGGCCGAGGTGCGGCAGTGGCGCGTGGAGCACGGCGTGGAGAGCGTCTTCAAACTCGTCGATACGTGCGCGGCCGAGTTCGAGGCGTATACGCCCTATTATTATTCGACCTACGAGGCGGAGAACGAGTCACGCGAATCGGACAAAAAGAGGATCATGATCCTGGGAGGCGGACCGAACAGGATAGGGCAGGGCATCGAGTTCGACTACTGCTGCGTCCACGCGGCGCTCGCCCTGAAGGAACTGGGCTACGAGACCATCATGGTGAACAGCAACCCCGAGACGGTGAGCACCGATTACGATACGTCCGACAAGCTCTACTTCGAGCCCCTGACCCTGGAGAACGTCCTCGATATCGTGAAGAGGGAGAGACCCGACGGCGTCATCGTGCAGTTCGGCGGCCAGACCCCCCTGAACCTGGCGGTGCCCCTCAAGAAGGCGGGTGCTCAGATCATCGGCACCTCCCCCGAGAGCATCGACGTCGCCGAGGACAGGGAGAAGTTCAAGGCCCTCCTCAAGAGGCTGAAGCTCACGCAGCCGGAGAACGGCATCGCCACCTCCTTCGCGGAGGCCAAGGAAGTGGCGCGCGTCATCGGGTATCCCATCGTCGTGAGGCCGTCCTACGTGCTCGGAGGGCGGGCGATGGAGATCGTTTACGCGGAAGCGGACCTCGAATCGTTCGTGGAGAAGGCGTATGAGGCATCCCCCGATCTTCCCATCCTTATCGACAAGTTCCTTGAGGACGCCATCGAGATAGACGTGGATGCGGTCGCGGACGGCGAGCAGTGCATCGTCGCGGGCATTATGGAGCACATTGAAGAGGCGGGCATCCATTCGGGCGACAGCGCCTGCGCGCTTCCCCCTTATTCGTTGAACGACGATCTCATCGAGCGCATAAAGTGGAATACCCATCAGCTCGCCAGGGAATTGAACGTGGTGGGCCTCATGAACATCCAGTACGCCATCAAGAACGACGTCGTCTATGTGCTGGAGGTGAACCCGAGGGCGAGCAGGACCGTCCCCTTCGTGAGCAAGGCCACGGGCGTCCAGTGGGCGAAGGTGGCGGCCAAGGTGATGACGGGACGTAAGCTCGCCGACCTCGGCGTCGCGCGGGAGGTGCACCTCGGCCACATCGCTGTGAAGGAGTCCGTCTTCCCCTTCAACAAGTTCTTCGGCGTCGATACGATCCTCGGACCGGAAATGAAATCGACGGGTGAGGTGATGGGTATCGACGCCAACTTCGGGGCTGCCTTCTGGAAGGCCCAGCTCGGCGCCGGCCAGAATCTCCCCTTTGACGGCAATGTATTCCTGAGCGTCAAGAACCAGGACAAGCGAAATGTCGCCTTCATCGCGAAGAAGCTCTCCGATCTCGGTTTCAAGATATACGCCACGAGGGGAACGGGGAAGATCCTCGCGAACAGCGGGATCGATACGACCCTCGTCAACAAGGTCTCCGAGGGAAGACCCCACGTGGTCGACATGATAAAGAACGGCGAAATCCACCTCATCATCAATACGCCGAGCGGGAGAAAGCCGAAAAACGACGAGGTCCTGATCAGGGCGGGGGCCGTGCAGTACAAAATCCCCTATACGACCACGATCTCCGGGGCCCAGGCGGTGGTCAACGCCATCGAGACGATGAAGAAGGGCGATCTCAGGGTAAAGCCGCTCCAGGATTACTACGGCTGACAGGGGCGCGCCGATTGGCATCCTTTACGCCCTTTCGCCGCCACCCGCGTTCAGCGGTGAATGATGCCCCCGTCACATTCTGAAACGACCCGAGGGCTCGCACTGCCCGGCTCGGGCCGCCACAAAATCGTTACATTGCCGGTAGAGGCGTAACGCTCACAGTTCCTTATGCTCCCTTACGAGATGAGCCCCGCAACCGACGCAGTATCGCTGCTCGGCAACGACGATCGGGGAGTCGCACTTGGGACACTTCGCAATAAGGCTCGCCTTTCCGCACATGGGGCAGTGCTTCAGCCCCTTCTCGACGACGGTCATGCTGGGAAGGTCCATGGTGATTCCGCACTCGGCACATAGGGTGATGCTCATAGTTCCTCCTTTGGCGCAAGATAGGACAAGGAACCCGCCGGATACCCGACAAGGCCGGACCGGAAGCGACAGGCGGGTTTGCCCCCCTTTTATCTTTGTATATCCAGAGACCGGGGAAGTCAACAGGATGAAGAAGTGTGGTCTCAAGGTAAAGCCGCTCCAGGACTACTACGGCTGACAGGGCCGCGCCTTATGTGGATCACGTTCAGCCCGGAATTTACCATTTGACAATAATCCGGACGTGTGGTACAAGGAATATATAGTCAAATGGGTGGTCGGAGGCCGTAACAGGCCTTAAAAGGGAAGCCGGTGCGATTCCGGCACGGACCCGCCGCTGTTTGTGGGGACGAAACCCGCAAGAAGCCACTGCGCCGCAAGCCCAAGGACGAAGCGGCACGGGAAGGCGCGGGAAGTAGGGCGATCCACGAGTCAGAAGACCTGCCGCGACCCGGATTACACTTGGAGAGAAGGTAAATCCCCAAGCTGATGAGAATCAGCGTGGGGATTTTTTTTTGGTGGCCCCCACCTTAACGTCTTGTAAAAGGAGGTGATTTAAATGAAGAAGGACGTCATTGCGTATCGCAAGTCGTGCGAATCGAGCGGAGCGGGCCTGTCCCATTACATCATGGTGACGAAAAAGGCCGAATAGTCTTATGGGCAGCCGAAGAGACGCCCCAGGTCGGCGCGTGGGGCGTCTCCGCTAAAAATTGCAAAACTTCACCTTGGAGGTCTTTGGTGTCAAATGTTGGAATAAGCAGCAAGACCGCATCATCACGATGGGTGTATTTCAATACGGGAAATGGGCCTACCATCCAGTTCATTGATATCGGGCATCCCGATTATGTGGCGCTACTGGCCCCTGATACGGCGTTCTGGTCGCTTGTGAAGAAAGAGAAGGTGGGCGATGCGCTCACCAGCAGTTCTTTCATGGAGCAGTATCGGGAAAAGGAGGCAAGTTTTTCCGCCGAGATGGAGACCCTTCGCTTCGGCCTGACTCCGGCCGCGGTATATTTCAATCCGACCGAAAGGTGCAACCTCAATTGCGATTACTGTTATATTCCCGAGGCGCTCCGGAAGAATGGCGAGCACATGTCGGAGGAAGGGCTGATGAAGGCGTTGGCCATTCTGGAAGCCCACTTCAAGGAGACGGTGGCGGATGGAAGGCGGCCCCAGATCGTCTTCCACGGCTCGGAGCCCATGATGAACCGCAAGGCCGTATTCGCCGCCATCGAGAAATACAAAGAGGCTTTCCTCTTCGGTGTCCAGACCAACGGGACCCTGCTGGATGACGCGGCCGTCGACTTCCTGACCGAACGGGGCATCAGTATCGGGCTCTCCCTTGACGGCCACATCGGACAGGTTGCGGACGGGGCCAGGAGAAGCTGGGATGGAGCCGGAATCTCCCAGAAGGTCGTCTCCGTTATCAAGAAGCTGAGGAACTACGAGAACTACAGCGTCATCTGCACCGTCACGCAACAAAACATGACGTTCCTGTCCGACATCGTCGATTACTTCCATTCCCTGGAGATTCCCAATTGCCTGCTTAACCCCGTGCGCTGCACCCTGCCAGGCGGCCGCAAGCTCAAGCCCGAGGACCACGAACTGACGGGCCATTATCTCAAGGCCCTGGACCGCAGCTACGAATTGTACGAGAAAACGGGCTGGAAGATGGTGGTCGCCAATTTCGCCAACGTGCTGTTGGGCATCGTAGCCCCGACCGCCCGCCGGCTCATGTGCGATATATCTCCATGCGGCGGGGGCCGCTGCTTCTTCGCTGTCTCGGCGAAGGGAGACCTCTTCCCGTGCAGCGAGTTCATAGGGCTACCCGAGTTTTGCGGGGGGAATCTCTTCAAGGGCGAGATAAAGCAGGCGCTCGGCAGCCCTCCGTTCAAGGAAGTGACCGGCCGCATGGTCGAAAAAATCGAGCCCTGCGGCCGCTGCGCTGTCAGGCATTTCTGCGGATCGCCATGCCCCGCGGAGGCCCGTGAAATGAACGGCGCAATCGATCGCCCCGGCGCCTTCTGCGAGCTGTACGAAGAACAGGTGCGCTATGCCTTGCGGGCAATCGCCGATGGGAAGGAGGATGCGTACCTGTGGGACCATTGGGACGCGGACACGACAACCAGCATGGAGATCACCGCCCTTTAGAAGAAACCTTCGGCACGGCGTGGGGAAGGGCTTGGATCAGGTGCGGACGTAGGGAGGGACATCCGTAGAATTGTTCAATAACTCCCTCACGCCCGACAGCCCTTCCCCCGGCAGGCCGGTATAGCCCAGCCATATGAACCACGATCCAACATGAGACAGTTCGTGCCATTTTGTCTGCTTATTGGTGCTAAAGCCAAATCATCTCACAAAAAGGGGCGAGACTGTTTGTATGGCCCCGCCCGTGGTGTTTCAAGCTCGTAAGACTACTTTCCCAATCTCCTCCTGATGCTCGCAAGGCCGAAAAGACCGGGGCCAAAAAGAAGAAGGGTTGCGGGTAGCGGGGTAGGTGCGGCTGCGGGGGTAAGGTAGCCGCCTGTGACGGTGGCCCCGAAGGGAGTGTTATAGTCGGCCCCACCGACCAATGCCTCCCATCCGCCGTTCTGGCCATTGCCGGTGGGGTCAAATTGGACCGGCGCAATTGGGGGAGGCCCTGTGATGAGCGAATTGGGGACGTTGAAGCCGAAGTCTGTGATCCCCGCTCCATAGCAGCCAATTTGGTATGTGCCGTTAGGGCCAAACGGTCCGTCAGAGAAGGACGCCTGCCCACCCGAGGTGCTCATTGTGATAGTTGTTGGCCCCCCCAATACTGGGCAAATTGCGACGAGGTCACAGAGATATTGAAGCTGGTGATCGTGGCTGTTCCGTTCGTGGGGTAGTCTAGCGTGAAGTATCCGGTGGCAGTGCCGCCGTCGCTGTAAGTCATATCGGTGAGCGTGAGGGTGGTGAGGACATCCGCCCTCACCGTGCCGGCGACTACTGCCCCCACGGCCACAAAAACAAGAACCAGAAAAAGCACAGCCAGATTTTTTCGCATACCAAACCTCCCGTTTCTAGGATAGTATCTGGCGGCGCGGCTGCCTGACTGGAGATGATCAAAGATGCAGACCCGAGGCCCTTCGGCTTTCCGTCCTGCGGTCGTCCGTAGTTTGGCTTTTTCAGTATACAGATGTTAAGGCATTGTAAAACAAAGTAAAAAGGAAAGTCAAGCTAAATGTTTGTTAAGTAATAACGCTTGCCTTTAAGACCGACCGGCTAGCCCCCTCACCATACTGATTTATAAAACGGGGCAAAATGCGCCATTGTCTCAATTATTATAGCTGCCTGCCACGGTGCGAATGTCTTTCATCAACATGAAAAGGTGGCGGCTGTCGGTCGGCGACGGCATAAAGCCGAAATGCCGATAGAACCCCGCCGCATCATCTTTTGCATGAACGGCAAGGGAGCGCACCCCGACAATATCGGCAACCTGCAAGGCGCGTCCCAAAGCATCCAAGAGCAAACCCGCCCCGATGCCGCGCCCTTGCCATTCGCTGTGCACGGCAAGCCGCGCCAGCACGAGAAGGGGTATAGGATAGCGTGGCATGCCTTTGACGACGCGAACGGGTGCGTCAGCATGGCGAACCTCGCCCGCTACAATCGTGTAGAATCCTATAACCGTCTTATCGCTTAAACCGACGTAGGTTTGCGATGAATTCATTTGCTGCGCTCGGAGAGCATGACGGATAAGGAAGCGATCAAGCTCGGGCTGGCCGCACGTGAAGTCCTCGACCATATGGGTTCGCTGTAATTTTTCTATGACCAGAGGCGCCGTCACGGCTTGGCATCAAAAACAGATGGTTCCCGGAATAGTCGTTCAAGGCGGGCATGGCGACGCGGCGGGGCGTCGAGCGCCGTAATGAAGGCTTCCCAATGTTTTTCATCGAGGGTGAAAACAGTCCGATCCGCTAACCGTTCTTCGGCTTCGCTCAGCGCCGTTTCAAGAACGAATTCGCTGACGGACTTACGCGAAGCCGTGGCCGCCGCCTGCAACGTCTGTTTCGCAGACTTGCTAAGCCGCAGGTCAAGTTTCTCTGTCCTGTTTGTTCGTTGAGTAGCCATGGAGGAAGCATACCAAACTCGCCAGACAATGTCAAGACAAAACCGAATGTTTGAATCAACATGAGACAAAATGATGACCGGTCGGAAGAACATTCTGTTGCGAAGTTTCCTAATTCGTTCAGAACTCAACTTCCGAATGGTGTTACTGAACAGGATTTGAAAGCTTCCACCGATCTTGAGAGGGCAAGATTGCGGCATACAGTGAGGCAAGTCCACTCTTACCCATGTGGGACGTAGCCCTGAGAGGAAGCGCCTTTTTTATTAACCGTCTCATAATAATGTCGTCATGCCGGACCGGGGCACCCGCTTGCGGGTCGCGGCATCCAGAAAGACTCTGGATACCGGCTTTCGCCGGTATGACGGCGTAAAGACAATTTCAAGACGGTTAATAAAAAGCCGAAGCGGGGATACGGGGGCTCATGCGCCCTTCGGCCCCTTCCCGTGAACGGCCGAAGGGTGAAGGGCGCGCCATGCGGAGCTATGCCTTGATGTCCTTGACCTTTCTCTTTATTATCTTGCCCTTCTGGTGGGCCATGTCTGCCTTTATATAGACGGTCTTTTCAAACACCCTGTCGACCGTGCCTTCCATGTCCTTCTTTTTCCCGAAAGGGAACCTGACTTTGTCTCCCGCTTTCATGCCGCTCCTCCAGTGGTCGCGCTTTTCGCCGTCTCTGTCTTTGCCTCTGCCTTCTTCTCTGCTTTTGCCTCTGTCTTTGTCTCGGGCTTCTCCGTCTTTGTCTGCTCCTCCCCGTGTTTCCCGCCGTTACCCTTGGCCGCCGATGCCGGGGACTTATAGTCCGTCACGTACCAGCCTGTTCCTTTAAGCTGAAAGGAGCACATCGAGATAAGCCGGTTGACCACACCCTTGCAGAACCGGCACTCTTTCAGAGGTTCATCCGAGATTTTCTGGAATACCTCAAACACCTTGCCGCAGCTCTGGCACTCATACTCGTATATGGGCATTTTTTTCGAACCTCCTGCCAAATGTCGACTAACAATATAAGCCTTAATCATTTGGTTCGTCAAGTTTGCTGTAAGGACGCGCTCGAAGGAAGGCCGCTTATGGCGGAGGGAGGGGAAGAACTTCCCTGTTGCCTTGTCGCGGGAGGCGTGCTATAGAAAAAGGGAGAGGAGGGAGATGTGGAAAAGGTCAGGGTACTTATTCTTCTCGGAAGTGAGAGCGATATTCCCCTCATGCAGGACGGCCTCGATTTCCTGAACACGATGGGGGTGAAGTTCACCCTAGACATATCATCGGCCCACCGCCATCCGGAAAAAACGGTCGCCTATGCGAAGGGGGCCCGCGCCGAGGGCGTAGAGGTGATTATCGCGGCCGCGGGTCTCGCCGCCCACCTTCCGGGCGTCATCGCCTCCCACACGACCCTTCCCGTCGTGGGCCTCCCCCTGAAAGGCGGGAGCCTCCTCGGTATGGACGCCCTTCTTTCCATGGTGCAGATGCCGAAGGGGGTGCCGGTGGCGACCGTTGGTATCGACGCGTCCCGGAACGCCTGCATCCTTGCCTGCGAAATACTCTCGATAAAATATGAGGAGATCCGGCTGAGGCTCGAAGAGATGAAGGAGGGGATGCGACGGGAGATAGACGAGAAATCGCGCAGGCTTCGCACCGGGGAGACGTAATCTCCTTAAAACAAGGTCCCGACCGCTTCATCGCGTCCTGAACGGGCCACCGCCCGGATGCAAAAAACAAAGGCCTGAAGCGGAAGGCGGCTCC
>JBEKJU010000148.1:0-11563 GCA_050011095.1 Syntrophorhabdales bacterium | reverse complement strand
GGCCTCCTCTCCAGGCTCGCCGATCTCACCCTGCCGGACACATGCGGCGACAGCGCGGCCGTGCGGCCCGCCAGGGACCTCATGGAGTCCTTCATGTATTTCCACTTCAACGTGGAATTCAAGTCGTACAAACTCTTACGGGGTGTGATGGACTAACCGTGTACTTCCAGGATGTCATAGCGGAGTTACAGAAGTTTTGGGCGCGTCAGGGGTGCGTCATCCGGCAGCCCTATGACATGGAGGTAGGGGCAGGCACATTCCACCCGGCTACATTCCTCATGGTGCTCGGCCCCGAGCCCTGGAATACCGCCTATGTGCAGCCGTCGAGGAGGCCGACCGACGGCCGGTACGGTGAAAATCCGAACAGGCTCCAGCACTACTATCAGTTTCAGGTAATAATGAAGCCCTCGCCCCTCGATATCCAGGACATGTATCTCGCGAGCCTCGTGGGCCTCGGCATCGACCCGGCGTATCACGACATCCGGTTCGTGGAAGACGACTGGGAATCACCCACCCTGGGCGCATGGGGGCTCGGCTGGGAGGTATGGCTCGACGGCATGGAGATCACCCAGTTCACCTATTTCCAGCAGACGGGAGGGATCGACCTTTCCCCCATCAGCGTCGAGATCACCTATGGCATCGAGCGCATCTCCATGTACCTTCAGGACGTGGACAACGTGTTCCGCATCAAGTGGAACGAAAGCGTCCTGTACGGCGATATCTATCTCGCTCCCGAGCGGGAGTATTCGATCTATAACTTCGAGGAGGCGGACGCGCGGATGCTTCGCGGGCTTTTCGACAGCTACGAGGCCGAGGGGGAGAAGCTCATCAAGGAAAGGGGGCTCGTTTATCCCGCTTACGATTTCTGCCTTAAATGCTCCCATGCCTTTAACATCCTTGACGCGCGGGGCGCACTCTCCGTAACCGAACGGACCAACTATATCGCCCGCGTGAGGAACCTCGCGAAGATGTCCGCGGAGCTTTATGTGAAGAAGCGGGAAGAGATGGGCTTTCCACGCCTGTTGGGAGGCGCGTCATAAAACCGTTCCTGCTCGAAATAGGCTGTGAGGAGCTTCCCGCGCGATTCATCAAGCCCGCGAAGGAAGGGCTCTGGAAGCTCGTCAAGGAGGGCCTCGACAACCTGCGCATCGGCTCGGGCGAGGCGAGGCTCTTCGGCACGCCCCGGCGCATAGCCCTGCTCATCGATGGGCTCGAGGAAAAGCAGAGAGAGACCGTCACGGTAAAATTCGGCCCGCCCGCGGCCCGCGCCTTTGATGGGTCAGGAAAACCGACGTCCGCCGCAGTGGGATTCGCGCGGTCTCAGGGCGTCGACGTCTCCGAGCTGAAGGTCAAGAAGAAGGAGACGGCCGAACTCATCTGCGTGGAAAAGGTCGAGACGGGCAGGGATACGCGCGAGGTCCTGGCGGCGCTTCTTCCCGACGCCATCGCCCGCATCCCCTTCCAGAAAAGGATGCGGTGGGGACGGGGCGCATTCGAGTTCGGCCGGCCCATCCACTGGGTTTGCGCCCTCCTCGGCGACGAGATCATCCACTTCGACGTGGCGGGCGTCTCTGCCGGCAATGTGTCGAAGGGGCACCGCTTCCTCTCGAAGGGCGGGCTTGTCGTCACGGACATCTCCCGCTATCCCGATGAGATGAGGGACAGGTACGTCATCGTGGACGAAGAGGAACGAATGGCCATGATGATGGAGGACATACGCGCCATAGAGGCAAAAACCGGCGCGAGGGCGGTGGCCGACAGGGACCTCCTGGAGGAGATCCGGTATATCACGGAATATCCGCATGGGCTCAAGGGCTCATTCGAGGATACCTACCTCGAGCTGCCCAGGGCCGTGCTCGTGAACGTGATGAAAGGCCACCAGCGCTATATCCCGCTCGAAAGGGAGGACGGCTCGCTCGCCCCCAGCTTCATCTTCTTTGCGAATACGATCCCCCTCGGTCCGGACGAGGTGATAAGGGGAAACGAGAAGGTTCTGAGGGCGCGTCTCGCCGACGCCCGGTTCTTTTTCGAGGAGGACAAGAGGACACGGTTGGAGACGCTTTACGGCAGGCTCGACGCCGTCATGTTCCACAAACGGCTGGGGAACCTCAAGGATAAGGCGGAACGGGTGGCTGACCTCGGCGTGTGGCTCGCATCGCTCCTCGGCCTTCCCCTGGAGGCCAATAAGGTCCAGAGGGCGGCAATGCTCATGAAGGCGGACCTCCTGACGCACATGGTGGGGGAGTTCCCGGAACTGCAGGGTACCATGGGGAGAATCTATGCCGAGTACCAGGGCGAAGAGCAGGAGGTCGCCCGGTCGATCGAGGAGCACTATTACCCGACCGGCACGGATGCGACCCTGCCGCAAACCGCGCTCGGCTCGGTCATGGCCCTTGCCGACAGAATGGATTCCCTCATCGCCTTTTTCTCCGTCGCCATCACACCCACGGGCAACCTCGACCCCTTTGCGCTCCGGCGCCAGGCCATAGGGAGCATAAAGATCATCATCGACAAGGCGTACCACGTGCCGCAGGACAAGCTCATCGAAAAAGGTTATGAGGCGCTCGCGCCCGTAGCGGGCAGGGTCCCCCTCGACGCCCTCCGGACGAGCCTCTCGGAGTTTATCGCCACGAGGTTCAAGTTCCTCATGATGGAGGAGGGACACAACCAGGAGTTCGTCAACGCGGTTCTGCCCCATGTCAGTGTGGACATCCACGACGCGCACCTTAGGCTCCTCGCCCTGGAAACCCAGGGCTCCATAGAGGATTTCCGCCGGCTCATGGTCGGCTTCAAACGGGTATACAATATCACGAAGAGCTTGAACAGCCTTCCAGGCCCTGATCCTTCCCTCTTCGAACAGAAGGAGGAGCGTGATCTCTACAAGCTTTTCGAGGCTAGCAGGGAGCCCTTCGGGCGGGAGGTCGAGGATCGCCGGTATGCCGGGGCCATTGCCATCCTCGTGGGGTTCAAGGAGACCATAGACAACTACTTCGACAAGGTCTTCGTCATGGTGGAGGACGAGGGCATCAAAAACAACCGGTTGAGCCTGCTCACCGGGATCAAGGACATGTTTTTGCGGTACGGGGACTTCTCGAAAATCCGCGTAGAAGAGCTGACGTAAGCTTCGCACAACGGGCGTGCGCGTCGCATGCACGAATATATAAAAAACAGAAGGAGACTTTCTTATGGGTAAGTACGTGTACTTTTTTGGGGGAGAAAAGGCTGAGGGTAGCGAGCAACTGAGAAATCTTCTTGGGGGGAAGGGCGCAGGTCTCGCGGAAATGGTCAATCTCGGCATACCTGTACCGCCCGGCTTCACCATCACAACGGAGGTCTGTACCCTCTTTTATGAGAACAACAGACAGTATCCCGAGGGGCTGCGCGACGAGGTGCTGGCGAACCTGAAGCGCGTGGAAGAGCTGATGGGCATGAAGTTCGGCGATCCCAAGAATCCGCTTCTTTTGTCAATCAGGTCGGGGGGGAGGGCCAGCATGCCCGGCATGATGGATACGGTTTTGAACCTCGGCCTCACTACATCGACCGTGAACGGACTCGCGGAGCTGACGGGGAACGAGTGGTTCGCGTGGGACTGCTGTCGCCGCTTCGTCGCCATGTATGGGGACGTGGTGCTGGGCCTCAAGCCTCAGAGCAAGGAGGAGGAGGACCCCTTCGAGGAGATCATCGACGAAAAGAAGAAGAGCCGGGGAATCAAGCTAGATATCGAGTTCACCGTCGACGACCTGAAGGACCTCGTAGCCCGCTTCAAGGCGCAGATCAAGGCGAAACTGAACGTCGATTTCCCCGAGGACCCGATCGAGCAGCTCTGGGGCTCCATCGGCGCCGTCTTCCAGTCCTGGAATAACCCGAGGGCCATCGCCTACAGAAAGCTGAACGCCATACCGGGCTCATGGGGAACAGCGGTAAACGTGCAATGCATGGTCTTCGGCAACATCGGCCAGGATTCCGGTACGGGCGTGGCCTTCACGAGAAACCCGTCGACCGGCGAGAACGTCTTCTATGGCGAGTACCTCCTGAACGCCCAGGGCGAGGACGTGGTGGCCGGAACCAGGACACCCCTGCCCATCGGCACGAAGCAGAAGTCCGACCCTTCCGTGGCCGCCCTTGAAGAAGCGATGCCGGACATATACGGGCAACTCCTGAAGATCAGGTCGACCCTCGAGCACCATTTCAGGGACATGCAGGATCTGGAGTTCACGATACAGCGGAAAAAGCTCTGGATGCTCCAGACCAGGACAGGCAAGCGCACCTCCTTCGCCGAATTCAAGATCGCCGTCGACATGGTGGGGGAAGGGCTGATCAGCAAGGAAGAGGCGTTGATGCGGGTGAGCCCGGACGGGCTCAACCAGATCCTCCGGCCCATCTTCGATCCCAAGGAGGTCGAGAAGGCCCTCAAGGAAGGAAGGATGGTGGCGAAGGGCCTGAACGCGGGGCCCGGCGCCGCGACGGGCAAGGTGGTCTATAACGCCGAGGACGCCGAGGCCTGGGCGGGCCGGGGAGAGCAGGTGATCCTCGTCAGGATCGAGACGTCGCCTGAAGACATCCGCGGCATGAACGCGGCCCAGGGCATCCTCACCGCCCGGGGCGGCATGACGAGCCATGCGGCCCTCGTGGCGCGGCAGATGGGAAGAGTCTGCGTCGCGGGCGTGGGAGAGCTCGACATCAACTACAAGACGAAGACGATCCAGATAAAGGGCACGACCATCAAGGAAGGCGACTACATCTCGATAAACGGCAGCACGGGCGAGGTCTTCGCGGGCCAGGTGAAGACGATCCCGTCGGAGGTGCTCCGCGTCCTCATCGACAAGACGCTCAAGCCCGAAGAATCGAAGATTTATCAGGATTTCGCATCCCTCATGTCATGGGCGGACGAGGCGAGGCGCCTCGGCGTCAGGACGAACTCCGACCAGCCCGACCAGGCGCAGGTCGCCATCGCCTTCGGGGCGGAGGGGATCGGCCTTTGCCGGACCGAGCACATGTTCTTCGAGGGCACCCGGATCGACGCGATCAGGGAGATGATCGTCGCCGACGACCTGGAGGGACGGAGAAAGGCGCTCGACAAGCTCCTTCCCATGCAGAAGGGCGATTTCGCCGGGCTCTTCAAGGTGATGAACGGCCTTCCCGCCACGATCAGGACCCTTGACCCGCCGCTCCACGAGTTCCTGCCTCACGGCGAGAAGGAGCTGAAGGACCTGGCCGCCAAGATGGGCATCACCTACGACAAGCTCGCGTCGAAGGTGGCAAGCCTCCAGGAGACGAACCCGATGCTCGGGCTGCGCGGCTGCCGCCTCGGCATCCTCTATCCCGAGATCACGGAGATGCAGGCGCGGGCGATCTTCGAGGCGGCCTGCGACGTGAAAGCGACGGGCATCGACGTAAAGCCGGAGATCATGATCCCGCTGGTCGGCAATATCAACGAGCTGAAGCTCCAGAAGGAGGTGGTCGACCGGGTCGCGAAAGAGGTCTTCGCCGCGCGCGCCATGAAGATCGATTACAAGGTAGGGACCATGATCGAGATACCGAGGGCCGCCCTCACGGCCGATGAGATCGCAACGGTGGCGGAATTCTTCTCCTTCGGCACGAACGACCTCACGCAGATGACCCTGGGCATGAGCAGGGACGACGCGGGAAAGTTCCTGCGCCTCTACGTCGAGAAGGACATCGTCGACTACGACCCGTTCCAGCGACTCGATGAGAACGGCGTGGGCAAGCTCGTGAAGATGGGGGTCGAGCTGGGCAGGAAGGTCCGGCCGGACCTGAAGATCGGCATCTGCGGCGAGCACGGCGGCGAGCCGAACTCGGTCAAGTTCTGCCACAGGGCCGGCCTCAACTACGTGAGCTGCTCGCCCTACCGGGTCACGGTGGCGCGCCTCGCGGCGGCCCAGGCTGCGATAGAGGAAAAGCGGGGGAAGAAGGAGGTCGATTAGGGAAGCGGATAAGGGCTCGGAAGGAAATAAATGAGTCAGATGGCGAAGGATTTTTGGCCGATCGGCGAGGCTCGGAAAGGCCAAATGTACTGGATGTACATGACCTTTTCGCAACGAAGCGGGCGGACAAAAAGACGAGCCAGATGGCCCATTTATTTTCTGACGAGCCCTAAGAGAGGAGCCGCTCGGTGAAGGTGCTGCTCCATATCTGCTGCGCCCCCTGCGCCATCTATCCCTTGAAGGTGCTCCGGGGCGAGGGCCACGAAGTAAGGGGCTTCTTCTATAACCCCAACATCCACCCCTACACCGAATTTCAGAGAAGGCAGGAGGCGCTGGCCGGCTACGCCCGGGTCGCCCTCCTGCCTCTTATGATGGATGACTCCTACGATCTCGACGTATTCCTCAGGAAGGCGCTCGCGGCCGGCAAGGACCGGTGCGGGGCCTGTTATCGTATGCGTCTCGAACGTACGTTCCGGAGGGCAGTCGACGAGCAGGCCGAGGCCGTGACGACGACCCTTCTGTACAGCACCTATCAGCGGCACGAGGCCATTGCGGCCGTCGCGGAGGGGCTCTCCGCCCGGTACGGGGTACCCTTTCTCTACAAGGACTTCCGCACAGGATGGAGGGAGGGGCAGGACGACGCGCGAAGGCTGGGTGTCTACCGGCAGAACTACTGCGGGTGCATATTCAGCGAGTACGAGAGATTTGCCGGGAGGTCCCGCCGTGCCCGCCCTCGGTAGGGCGCTCATCCTTATCGGCGCCGTCATCATCCTTATCGGCCTGGGCCTTCTCTTCGCCCACAAGATCCCCTATCTCGGCCGCCTTCCCGGCGACATCTATATAAAGAGGGACAACTTCACCTTTTACTTTCCCCTCGCCACAAGCATTCTGATCAGCATAATACTGAGCCTTATCTTCCGGATCTTCCGGAAGTGACGGCATATTCCCGAACGAGAAGAGGCGCAAGGGATGAACGCGATGAGCTTCCGGATGGAGGCGTATCCGCATGGCGCACGATAGGACGGGAGCGGTGCGCCAAGGGTCCCGTAACAAAGAAAGATGGAGGTGATACCGAGTTGCTTATCTTCGGCACCACCCACGCC
The DNA here is from genome assembly GCA_050011095.1 of Syntrophorhabdales bacterium. Classification (GTDB taxonomy): domain Bacteria; phylum Desulfobacterota; class Syntrophorhabdia; order Syntrophorhabdales; family WCHB1-27; genus JBEKJU01. The sequence continues at coordinate 4,515 of JBEKJU010000148.1, read as the reverse complement.
TCTTCGGCGCGTCGACCCACTTCGCGACACCCATTTCGCGACACCCGCTTCGCGGGTACCCGCCGCCGCTGGCGGCTTTGATGCGCAGGCGTTGGCGCGGGGCACCCACAGTGTGGGTCGACTTGTATGCCGAGGAAAGCGCATCCGCTCTTTCATTTTTATGAAGGGGAGGCTCGGGGCAGTGCGCAAAGCGGGTCGTGCTTTGCCCATGGAGGGGGCGACCGGGTACCCGCGCAAGCGGGTGTCCCAATAGTTGCGCGACAACAAAGGTGTGGCGAAGATAAGCGACTCGGTATAAGGACGGGCGGCTATTCTTCGCTACCGAAGCCGCCGTCTTTTCCGCAAGACAGCAGAAAATTCACTACTGAGACCCTCGGCACCCTAATGGACCTGTTCAACTTGACGCTTTCCATGAGACCCATATCACACCAGCGGTATATGGTCTTGGTGGACACACCCAAAAAGGCCGCGACCTCCGCCGGCCTCAACAGCTTTCTGTCCGGCATGCCATCCATCAGCATCTCAATGTCTTTTGCCATCTACCTCCCCAATAGTCAGGCAAAGTTCCTTCCCTGCTTGCGTTATGGATCGTCCCAGGATGCTGCAAAAGCCACGAAACAACGGTCTCATGGTTCACGCCTCTCGAACCTCTTGACGCATCACCATCGCAAACCGGACAGGCGGTGGGTGGAGCGGACCACTCCTGCTGATCTTCACACGAACCGGAGGGCTTCCTCGCCTAACTCCACTGATCATGGTGATCTCCTTTGGTTCATATGAGGCTGCGCGCGGCTCCCCCGATGAACAGCGATATTTCACGCACAGATTACCGAGCAAGACATATGCCGTGGAGCGCGAGGACGCGGGATTTCATGTTTTCCCCGTAATTTCAGGACCTTCACGTTCATTATGGCGAAGGCCCCTTTTACCTCACTATGGAAAATAATTCCGGGGAAGGAAGATTTTTCCATTTCTGCCCCTGTCTCTCGAATGGATGATGTCCGGCCTTTACCCTGGAAACGGGTCTTCCGGAAGTGACGGCATATTCCCGATGGCGTTCTCCCGGGCCGAAATGTAGCGAGGGAGGCAACAGTGCTGGGTGTCCCGGGTAAATAAATGACCCTGCTGCATCCAAGACAACGAGCGGAGCGAGTCTTTGAGCAGGAGTCTCGGGGCGCCCGCTTGCGGGGGCGACCGCGGGGTACCCACACAGTGGGTCGCGCGAAGTGGGTGTCCCAAATAATTGCCGGCGGAGCGAAGCGGAAAAAGATTCTCCCTGCAGCAAGCTGCAGGGAATCCGCAAGTTGATTGCATTTGCAGTTTTTTTCGTTTCATGTTCTTTATAGTAGAGGGATGGATGCGGGCGCGCGGCACGGGCGAGCGCCTATAAAGGAACGGATATGAACGACTTCACCTACAAAAACGGGCTCCTCCACGCGGAGGAGATCCCCATTGACTCACTCGCCGCGGAGGCGGGCACGCCCCTATACGTCTACAGCCACCGCACGATGGACCGCCACTTCCGCGTGTTCGACCAGGCCTTTTCGGGGATACCCCACATTACCTGCTATTCATGCAAGGCAAATACCAATATCGCCCTTCTCAGGTTGATGGCGAGGCTCGGCGGAGGGGCCGACATCGTGTCGGGCGGCGAGCTTTTCGCGGCGCTGCGGGCATCGATCCCGCCGGCCCGGATAGTCTTCTCCGGCGTGGGAAAGTCCGAGGAAGAGCTGGCCTACGCGGTGCGGTCAGGCATAGCGATGATCAACATAGAATCGGAAGGGGAGCTTCAGCTCATCGCAAAGGTGGGAAAGAGGCTGGGCAAGGCCGTGCCTGTATCCATCAGGGTGAACCCGGAAATTGACGCGAAGACGCATCCTTATATAACGACGGGGCTCCGAAGGAACAAGTTCGGCATACTCTGGTCCGATGCCCGCCGCCTTTACGGGGAGATGGGAAACACTGAGTACCTTGTCCCTGTCGGCATATCCTCGCACATCGGCTCCCAGATCGTCGAGATTCCGCCCTTTGTCGCCGCCATACGGTCCCTGAAGGAAATGATCGCCGAGCTTGCATCCGGCGGCATCCGGTTGAAATATATAGATATCGGCGGGGGCCTTGGAATTACGTACAGAAACGAGTTGCCGCCCCATCCCGGGGAGTACGGCAGGGCCATACAGTCGGAGCTTGGGGATGCGGGACTCACGCTGATCCTCGAACCGGGCAGGGTCATCGTGGGCAATAGCGGCATCTTCGTGACAAAACTGCTCTATGTGAAGGCCACGCCCGAGAAGACCTTCTACGTGGTAAACGGGGCGATGAACGACCTCGTCCGGCCCGCCCTCTACGGGGCATACCACGAGATCCTGCCGGTCCGCCGGACGAAGGCGAAAAAGGTGAAGGTGGACGTCGTAGGACCCATCTGCGAGTCAGGTGATTTCTTTGCGAAGGGGAGGAGGATGCCCCCCCTGGAGCCCGGCGCCCTCGTCGCCGTCATGGGTGCAGGCGCCTATGGCTTCTCGATGTCCTCCAATTACAATTCGAGACCACGGGTGGCGGAGGTCCTCGTGAAGGGTGAGGAATTCTTCGTCATCAGAAAAAGGGAGGTCTACGAGGACCTTGTCTGCAATGAGACGATTCCCGGGTTTCTGGAGGGGTAGCCAATGGATGTTCTTCAGTTCTTCAAAATGAGTGCAAGCGGCAATGACTTCATCATCATCGACAATAGGGACAGGTCCGTGGACGCCCTGTTCCCCGACGTCGTCGATTTCGTGCGGAGGGTCTGTAGGAGGCGCCATTCCGTCGGGGCGGACGGTCTCATCCTCATCGAGCGGTCGGAGGGCCTCGATTTCAGCTGGCGATTCTACAACGCCGACGGCTCGGAAGCGGAGATGTGCGGGAACGGCGGCAGGGCCGCGGCCCGGTTCGCCTACATACAGGGGATCACCGGTGAACGGATCGCCTTTGGCACCCTTGCGGGCACTATGAGGGCGGAGGTGCGCGCCGACGGCAAGGTGAAGCTCCAGTTGACGCGGCCTGCCGGTTTGAGGCTCGACTACCCCCTTCAGCTCGACACGAAGGAGCTTTTCGTGAATAGCGTCGATACGGGTGTGCCCCATACCGTGCTCCTAACGGACGATGTGGACAGGGCGCCCGTGGAGGAGTTGGGAAGGCCGATCCGCTACCACAAATCCTTCTCGCCGAAGGGCACGAACGTAGATTTCGTGCAGGTCGTCGACAGGGAGAACGTAAGGATCAGGACATACGAGCGGGGCGTGGAGGGCGAGACGTACGCGTGCGGCACCGGGGCCGTGGCAGCCGGCGTGATACTCCAGAAAAAGGGGCTTGTGGACGAGATTGTCAATATCCGGACGAGGGGCGGCGAAATTGTCCGCGTCTATGTCAACGAGGACGTCTACCTCGAGGGGAGCGCCCGCGTGATCTACGCGGGAACGCTCTGGCCCGAGGCGCTGGAATAGAGGAAGGAGCGTGCATGAGGCTGCGAGGTACATATACGGCACTTGTCACCCCGTTCAGGGATGGCGCCATCGATGAGGACGCACTGAAAAACCTCCTGGAACTCCAGGTGAGGGAGGGGATAGACGGCGTCGTGCCCTGCGGCACCACGGGCGAGGCCTCGACCCTCTCCTGGGAGGAACACAAAAGGGTGGTCGAGCTGACCGTCACGTGGGTGGGGGACAGGGTAACCGTCATCGCGGGGACGGGCTCAAACAGCACCAGGGAGACCATCGAGCTGACGGAGATCGCCCTGGGCCTCGGCGCCCACATGGCGCTGGTCGTCGCCCCCTATTACAACCGCCCGACCCAGGAGGGCATGTACCGCCATTTCAGGAAGGTGGCCGAGGAAGTGGACATGCCCCTCGTCCTCTACAACATACCGGGGAGGACGGGGGTCAATATGCTCCCCGACCTCGTGGCCCGGCTTGCGGAAATCCCGAACATCGTCGCGATCAAGGAGGCCTCGGGCTCCGTACAGCAGGCAGCCGACATCTGGAGGCTCACGAAGGGGGCGTTCCCCATACTTTCGGGCGACGACAACCTCTTCCTCCCCATGATGTCCGTCGGGGCAACGGGGGTCATCTCGGTTCTCTCAAACATCCTTCCAGACCGCGTCAAGGCGCTGGGAGACGCCCTCCTGGAGAAGAAGGACCCGGAGGCGGCCCGTGCCCTCCACGTCGAGCTGATGCCCCTCTTCCACGGCATATTTATCGAGACGAACCCGGTTCCCGCCAAGGAGGCCCTCTACCACATGGGCATGATCGAGAAGGAGGTCCGCTTGCCGCTCTGCAACCTCACGGACAAAAATAGCGCCTTTCTCAAGGGACTGCTCAGGGATTACGGGCTCCTCCGGAGGGAGTAGGGACGCGAACCGCAAGGAAACCGAGGGAGACCGGATGATGATAAAGCTCATTATTACAGGCGCTTGCGGGCGCATGGGAGGCGCCGTCCTCAACCTGGCCGCCGCCGATCCCGCCTTCGTGATAACCCATATCG
>JBEKJU010000147.1:0-13443 GCA_050011095.1 Syntrophorhabdales bacterium | reverse complement strand
CGAGAAGGGGGACCTTGTATTTCCGGGCAAGCTCGACGGAGCGTATCTGGAGGACCTTCGCCCCGACGCTCGCCATTTCGAGCATTTCATCATAGGAGATGCGGTCGAGCCGCCGGGCCTTCTGCGTGATGTTCGGATCGGTGGTGTAAACGCCGTCCACATCCGTGTAGATCTCGCAGAGGTCCGCCCCGAGGGCCGCCGCAAGGGCCACGGCCGTCGTGTCCGAGCCTCCCCTGCCGAGGGTCGTGATATTGCCCTCGCCGTCGATGCCCTGGAAGCCGGGGACGACGACGATCTGCCCCCTGCCGAGGGACGAGACGATCTTCTCCTTGTCTATCCCCTCGATCCTGGCCTTTCCGTAGGCCGAGTCCGTCCTGATCCTGATCTGCGAGCCAAGCAGGCTGACGACGTCGAAGCCGCGCTCCTTCAGGGTGATGGCGAGGAGGGCCGAGGTCACCTGCTCGCCCGTCGAGACGAGCACGTCAAGCTCCCGCTCGTCGGGGGATGCGCTCACGCTCCCGGCGAGCTTCAGAAGCCGGTCCGTCTCCCCCGACATGGCGGAGACCACGACGATCATGTCCGCCCCCTTCTGCCTGTATGCGATAACCTTTTCGGCAACACCCCTTATCCGCTCAGGCGTCCCGACGGAAGTGCCGCCATACTTGTGCACGACCAGCATCCTCTACCTCCACAACGATCTTTCTTTCCTCTTCCCCCAGGACGTCGAAGGTGATTTTTATCCCGGCCCGCCACTCGGGGACGCGCTCCGCCCACTCGACGGCCACGACCCCACGGTCGAGGAATTCCTCCATGTCGAGCGTCTCCGCCCCGGCCGCGTCGAGCCTGTAAAGGTCCACGTGGCAGAGGTCGATCCGCGCCTCGTAGACCTGCATGAGCGTGAACGACGGGGAAAGGACGTAAGGCCAGTCCTCGACCCCTATGCCCCGCGCCAGGCCCTTGACGAGCTGGGTCTTTCCCGCGCCCAGTTCCCCGTAGAGCAGGAAAAGATCGCCCGGCCGGGCGGATTTCCCCAGATGGTCACCGATCTCGATGGTCTCAGAGGGACTCTTCGATGTAAACCCTATCCGTTCCATTCCTGATATCCCTGATGGCCCTGCCCAGGCCGCCGGGCAGATCGCCGGCCACGAGGTCCATGTCGGTCTGCTCGGCGGCCCATGTGTCGGCGATATAGCCGTGCAGGTAGACGCCGAAGATCGCCGCCTCCTCAAGGGTGTAGCCCTGGGCCGCGAGCCCCCCCACGAAGCCCGTCAGTATGTCGCCCGAGCCCCCCTTCGCGAGGGCGGCATTCCCCGTGGGGTTGATAAAGGCCCCGCCTTCCGGCGCAAACGTGATCGTGGGCGCGCCCTTCAGCACGAGGCAGCAGCCGTGCTCGCCCACGAAGCGCCGCCCCAGATTGAGCCTGTCGGCGTTCACCTCTTTCGCGTCCTTCCCGATGAGGCGGCCGAACTCGCCCGGATGGGGCGTGAAGATTGCGCCCGCCTTCCTGGATTTCAGGATGTCGAGCCGGCCCTCGAAGGCGTTTATCCCGTCCGCGTCGACGATGAAGGGCTTATCAAGCTCCGTGTAGAGCCTGCGGGCTAGTTCGGCCGTCTCCGGTTCCGTCCCGATGCCGCACCCGAGGATGACGAGGTCGCTGCGCGCGCAGAAGTCCCGCACGGCCCCGTAGGATGAGGGAACAAAAAAGCCCTTTCCCCCGTCTTCCACGGGGTAGGTCATCGCCTCGGTCAGCTTCGTCGCGGCGATGGCGGCCAGGCTTCCGGGGATGACGAGGGTGACGAGGCCCGCGCCGATCTTCAGGGCCGCCGTCGTCGCCATGACGGCCGCGCCCGTCTTTCCCACCGAGCCCGCGACCACGGCGACGTTCCCGAACATGCCCTTGTGGGCCTCCGGCGGGCGGACGCGGTAGATGCGGCGGAGCATCTTTCCGTCCACGAGCCGGGCGTCGATGCCGCAGGCCGCCTCGCCAGCAAGGGGAAGGGAGATATCGACGACGGTCAATCTCCCCCTGTAGGTGACGCCGGGATGGAGAAGATGGCCGAGCTTAGCATGGCCGTAGGTGTATGTGTGGGTCGCCCTGATCGCCCGTCCCAGGGGGATTCCCCGGAGGCCGTCGAGGCCCGACGGGATGTCGACAGCGATCACGGTCTTTCCCGACCGGTTGATCTCCTCGATCACGGCCGCCTCCACGCCCCGGACCTCATTCGCGAGGCCCGTGCCGAGGATAGCGTCGACGACGACGTCGCACCTTTCCACGCCCTCCCGGACGATTGGTGCCGCGTCGCTGCCGACGATGGTGATCGCGCCCCCCATCGACCGGAAGAGGTTCATATTAATGAAGGCGTCTCCCTTCAGGCCGTCCGGGTCACAGAGGAGAAAGACCTGCGTCTGGAGGCCGTCCCGGAGGGCGTATCGCGCGATGACGAAGCCATCGCCGCCGTTATTCCCCCTCCCGCAGAAGACGGCGAGGCGGGATGTCGCTGTAAGATAGGTCGCCTTCGCGAGCCTGTAGGTCGTCCTTCCCGCGTTTTCCATGAGCACGGCCGAGGGGATGCCCCACGTCTCGATGGCGTACGCGTCGTAGGTCTTCATTCTTTCTGGAGAGAGCGCTATCATATCATATCCTTACCACCGATACCGCATAGGCGCGCTCGTGAGAGATGCTCACCTCATCGTAGCGCTCGCCTTCAAAGACGATGAAGGGCCTGCCCGCCCTGTCGGGGCGGACCTCGATGCCCGAAAAGGGGAGCCTCGCGCCCCACGCCTTCATGAAGGCCTCTTTCGCGGCGAACCTCCCCGCGAGCGATTCGGCGGGTCTCCTTCTCAGCGAGGCATAGGCGATCTCAGGCGCGGTAAAGACCTTCCGGAGGAACCTGTCGCCGTAGGCGGCCCTGAGCCGCTCGATCCTCGCGACGTCCACTATGTCGATACCGATCATGGCGATACCTTCATCCGTTTATCAGCGCGAGCATGTCGCGCACGGCTTGCCCCAGGCCAACGAAGACCGCCCTCGCGATGATGGCGTGGCCGATGCTCAGTTCGTCGATCTCGGGGATCGCGACGATGTCCCGGACGTTGTGGTAGTGTAGCCCGTGGCCCGCGTTGACGCCCATGCCCACGGCCTTGCCGCCCTTCGCCGCCGCCGCGATCCTCGCATGCTCCTCCCGCCTCGTCCGCGCATCCGCGGCGTCGGCGAAGTGGCCCGTGTGGACCTCGATCATATCGGCGCCGACGGCGCGGGCCGCTGCCACCTGGGCCTCGTCCGCGTCGATGAAGAGGCTCACCTTGATGCCCGCATCCTGCATCCCCGCCACGGCGTCCCTGATCCTCTCCCTGTTGCCCGCCACGTCAAGGCCGCCTTCCGTGGTAAGCTCCTCCCTTTTTTCCGGCACCAGGGTCGTCATGTCGGGCACGATCTCGCGCGCGATCCCGACCATCTCGTCGGTGGCCGCCATTTCGAGGTTCAGCGTCGTCCGGACGACCTCCCGGAGGAGGCGCACATCCCTGTCCCGTATGTGGCGCCGGTCTTCCCGGAGGTGGACGATGATGCCCGATGCGCCTGCCATCTCCGCGATACCCGCCGCATAGACGGGGTCGGGATAATGGATACCCCGCGCCTGCCGCAGTGTCGCCACGTGATCGATATTCACCATCAGGTTCCGCATTCTGCCTCCGTGAGATTTGTCGCCAAGCGCCGCCGGGACGACCTTATCTGACCACCCTCCTCAGCACGACATGCACCGAATCGGGTGTCACCCGTATTGCTTCGAGTGATTTTGTGTCGAGGGGGACATCCAGGACTTCCTGCTGCCGCGTGAAATCGCCGTTCACCGCAACCGTCTCCAGGGCAACCCTTTGTTCGAGTAATTCCTTCGGACCTTCTACGCGGACGTACGCGGGGCGGCAGGAGGCGACTTCATAGACACCCGCCCATTTCCTATCCAATTTTACTACAGCCCGGAGGCTTTTTTCCACAGTCTTGTCTATTTCCACCACCACGTAATCGGGCTTTGTATCCTCGATCTTCATCCCCGTGGGGAGGATGACGTCCCCCTTCCTGATCGTGAAGATCTGTCGTCCCTCCCGCGCTCTCGAAAGATTGAGGGAGACAGCGAGATCGCCGGGCTTCAGGTTTTTGAGGATGGAGACAGGCCCGTTCACGGTGATCATCACCTCCCGCGTATCGACGTCCCTCACCATGTAGCCCTTGCCGAGGTTATAAAAGGAGAGGGGCACCATTAAGCCCATCTTCGATTCCCCCATGTAGGTCATGGAGAACCAGAGCATGAGGGCGAGCATGAGGGCGAGGACCTTCAGCCTGATGTCGTTAACGAAAAATCGCTTTATCCTATCCATTGCAGCCATGGGTTACCAATTACCGCGACACCCGCTAAGCGCGGGTACCCGGTCGCCCCCTCCACGCGACCCGCAAGCGCACTGCCCCGGCCCGTGGAGCCACTTACGCCCGCCTCGTCTGTCGCCCGGCCCCGCCGCCCGCGCCGGAGGGGGCGAGGTCCACCTTCTTGCCCTGGAGCAGCTCCTTGAGCGCGCGCTTGAGCGCCTCGGGGTTCGCGTTCCTCACGAGCTCGCCCCCACGGCAGTATGATATCTGCCCCGATTCCTCGGAGACGACCACGGAAACCGCGTCGGCCACTTCCGTGATGCCGATGGCCGCCCGGTGCCTCGTCCCGAAATCCTTATCCATATCGTCCCTAACCGACAAAGGAAGGACGCAGCTCGCCGCCCGTATCCTCCCCTCCTTGATGACGACGGCCCCGTCGTGCAGGGGCGATGTGGTCTGAAAGAGGCTCACGAGGAGTTCCGTATTGACGTCCGCGTCTATGACGATCCCCCCCTCCACGAACTCGCCGAGCCCCATCTCGCGCTCCAGCACGATGAGGGCTCCCGTCCTCTTCTTGCCCATGATCGTGCACGCGTTGACAAGCTCATCAAAGAAGAGGGTCTCCTCCACGTAGGTGATCTTCCGGAAAAAGGGGCTCCGCCCCAGCACGAAAAGGACGTGCCTGATCTCGTTCTGGAAGATGACGACGATGACGAGCAGTATGGAGGAGACGAAATTGTTCAGTATCCAGCCGAGGGTGAAAAGTTCGAGCTTCTTCGAAAGGTAGAAGGCGAAAAAGACGATGATGAGGCCGACCACGAGTTGTAGGGCCCTGGTCCCCCTGATGAGGAGGAGCACCCGGTAGATGATGAAGGCGACGATCAGGATGTCGAGGACGTCCTGCCACCTTACAATCTCGGTCATCAGGGCCCGCATCTTCAGCCGGAAGGCGCGCGCGCCATGAGGGCGGCCATGAAATCGACGACCCTCCGAGTCCTCGCAACGTCGTGCACCCTCACGATATCCGCCCCGTTCCAGATCGATATGGCCACGCTCGCGAGGGTGCCGTCGGCCCTATCACCGATGTCCGTGGAGCCCGCGATGCGCCCGATGAAGGACTTCATCGACGTGCCCATGAGGATCGGCCGCCCGAGCGCGGTGAAGCGCCGAAGCTCCCGAATGATCGCGAGGTTGTCCGCGAGGCGCTTTCCGAAGCCGATGCCCGGATCGATGATGATATCCTCCTCGGCGATGCCCTGTTTCTTTGCGAAGGCGATCCTTTCCGCGAAGTAGTCGATAAGCTCGCCCACGACGTCCGTGTATGAGGGATCGACCTGCATATCCCTGGGCGTCCCCAGCATGTGCATGAGTATCACGGGCGCGCCGGAGGCCGCGGCGAGGGGCGCCATATCGGGATCGAAGGAGAAGGACGAGATGTCGTTTATCGCATCCGCCCCGGCGTCGATGGCCGCTTTTGCGACGGCAGCCTTGTAGGTGTCTACCGAGAGGGGGATATCCGAGCGCTGCCGGATGGCCTCGACCATGGGGACGACCCGGCCGAGTTCCTCAGAAAGCGGCGTCGCATCCGAAAAGGGCCTCGTCGATTCTCCGCCGATATCGATGATATCCGCGCCGTCGGCGACCATCCGCATGGCGTGGTCGAGCGCCCGTTCGCGGGAAAAGAAGGCGCCCTTGTCGTAGAAGGAATCGGGCGTGGTATTGAGTATGCTCATCACGAGGGGCTTACCCGGAGCCGCCAACTTGTCCCATCTGCGTTGTCCCATAGCAAGCTCCCATTGGGATATTACACGTGACCGCGTCGTGTGTGCGCCGGCTCATCACGGCCGCGCCGTTGAGGCCGATCCATGCGGGCCGCGGGCCTGCTATCCCCGAACCGTTTCGACCAGCCCGTTCACCTGCAATTATTGGGACACCCACTACGTGGGTACCCGGTCGCCCCCTCCGCCAGCAAAGCCGGCGGAGCCTCCCCCTCATAAAAAGGAAGGAGCGGAGGCGAAAAAATGTACCCGTCGGCTTAGAACGTGTTAAAAAATTAACTGGCGACCCTTTTCCGTCATTCCGGCGGACGCCGGTAGAGCGAAGCGGGCCTTAATCCCGCGAAGGCGGGACATCCAGTATTTTCCCTCACTTGTGGACAGCCTGGACCCCGGCTTTCGCCCCCGGATAGAAACACTCCGGGGCAGGCTTGGTGACGACAAAAAGGCGATTTTTTTCACACGTTCTTAGTTCCACTTGTTCTATCCCCGAACCGTTTCGACCAGCCCGTTCACCTTTCCCGTGAGGAGGTTGTCTATCTCCTGGCCGTCGAGCACCTCCTTTTCGAGGAGGGCCGCCGCGACGGCGTGAAGGGATTCGACGTTGTCGAGGAGGATCGCCCTCGCCCTGTCAAAGCAGGCCAAGACGATCGATTTCAGCTCGCTGTCTATGTCGTTCGCGGTGTTCTCGCTGAAGTCCCGCTGGCGGTGCATCTCCTTGCCTAGGAAGATGGGCTCATCCTTTTTCCCATAGTTGAGGGGCCCCAGTTTTTCGCTCATGCCCCACTCGCAGACCATCTTCCTCACGATCTCCGTGGCCCGCTCGATGTCGTTGCCCGCCCCCGTCGTCTGGTGGTTGAGGACGATCTCCTCAGCCGCCCTTCCGCCGAGGAGGATGGTCACGTTGTCGATGAGATACTCCTTCGAGTAGGTGTGCCGCTCGTCGATAGGGAGTTGCTGGGTGATGCCGAGGGCCCTGCCGCGCGGTATGATCGTCACCTTGTGGATGGGGTCGGAATCGGGGATCATCTTCGCGACGAGCGCGTGGCCCGCCTCGTGGTACGCCGCGTTTCGCCTCTCCCCATAGGGAATGATCATGCTACGCCTCTCGACGCCCATGAGGACCTTGTCCTTCGCCTCTTCGAGGTCGGCGACCTCGATCTCCGTCTTGTCCTTTCTCGCGGCGATCAGGGCCGCCTCGTTGACGAGGTTCGCGAGGTCCGCCCCTGAAAAGCCGGGCGTGCCCCGGGCGATGACGGACAGGTCGATCGCCCTGGAGAGGATCGTCTTCCTCGTGTGGACGCCCAGGATCTCCTCACGGCCCTTCACGTCCGGTATGGGCACGACGATCTGCCTGTCGAACCGCCCCGGCCTGAGGAGCGCGGGGTCGAGGACGTCGGGCCTGTTCGTCGCGGATATCACGATGACGCCGCCGTTCGATTCGAAGCCGTCCATCTCGACGAGTAGCTGGTTCAAGGTCTGCTCCCTCTCGTCGTGGCCGCCTCCGAGGCCCGCCCCCCTGTGCCTGCCGACCGCGTCGATCTCGTCGATGAAGATGATACAGGGGGCGCTCTTTTTCCCCTGGTTGAAGAGATCGCGCACACGGGACGCGCCGACGCCGACGAACATCTCGACGAAGTCGGAGCCGCTGATGCTGAAGAAGGGCACGTTCGCCTCACCGGCGATAGCCTTCGCGAGGAGCGTCTTTCCCGTCCCCGGCTGGCCCACGAGGAGCACTCCCTTCGGTATCCTCCCGCCCAGCCTCGTGAACTTCTTCGCATCCCGCAGGAACTCGATCACCTCTTCAAGCTCGATCTTCGCCTCCTCAATGCCCGCCACGTCCTGGAAGGTGACCTTGTTCTCCCTGCCGTTCGCCATGCGGGCCCTGCTTTTGCCGAAGGCGAGGGCCTTTCCCCCGCCCGCCTGCATCTGCCGCATGAAGAAGATCCAGACGCCGATGAGGAGGAGCATGGGGAACCAGGAGACGAAGATCGACTGCCACATGCCCGAGTCCTCTTCGGGCTTCGCCTGAATCCTCACGTTATGCTGCCTGATGAGCTTCACAAGCTCTGGATCGTCGGCGGCGAAGGTCTTGAAATCGCGGCCGTCCTTCATGACGCCGCTGATATTTTTCCCCTGCATGACGACGGACGAGACCTGGTCGGCGGTGACCGATTGGACGAAGTCGCATGGACTGATGTTCTTGCTTTTCATAACAAGGGTTTTAACATAAAATCCGTTTAGTTTCAATAGGCTTACCTGGAGAGGGGTTGACCGTGATGGCAGAAAAAACCACTGGAATCAGGACAATTCTCGGCATAATCGGCTCGCCGAGGAGGCTCGGAAATTGTGAGCTTTTCGCAAAGGAGGTATCGAGGCATGTCGATGTCGACCATCGGCTCGACCTGGTGCGTCTTTCCGATCTCACCATCATGCCTTGTCAGGGCTGCTACTCCTGCATCGGCGAGGAAGGCCGGTGCAGGATTCAGGATGACACGGAGTTTCTGATCGAGCATGTGCGGACGTGCGACGCCCTCATCATCGCCTCGCCCGTCTATTTCCTCGGCACCCACGGCAGCGTGAAACGGCTCCTCGACCGGGCCTTCTCCTTCTTCCATGCCATAGACACGATGGAAAAGAAGCCGTGCATCCTCGTCAACACCTATGGAATGCGGGACCGCATCGGGTGTGCCCCGCAGGCGCTGCGGACCCTCGCGGCCTTCCTCGGGGTGGAGGTCAAGGCGAGCGTCAGCCTGGAGGCGGCGCTGCCGGGCGACATCCTGCTGAACGAGGCGGCCATCAAAGAGGCGGCCCGCCTCGGAAGGGTTCTCTTCGACGAGGCAGAGACGATGCAGCCGGATCCAGGCGGCCGGGCCTGTCCGTTCTGCGGCAATAACATCGTCAGGATCAGGGAGACGGACCTCATCTGCACGCTCTGCCACGGCACCTTCACGATGGATGGCGAGGGCGGGGCCGTGCCGAACGATGCGGGATGGGACGTGCTGGACATCCGGTTCGTCCGGGAGCACCGGCTGTGGCTCGCGGGCATGAAGGCGCGCTTTTTGGCGACGAGGAAGGAACTATCCCGCCTGAGTGGCCCCTACAGGGACATCGGCAGGTGGCTGAAGCCGGAATAACAAGTGAAAAGGGGAAAGTGAAAAGAGAAAAGAAGGCGGCGCGGTTGGGGTCGGCCTTAACTTTCCACTTTCCCCTTTTCACTATTTCAGCCGGAGGCAGCCTTTTTTCTGGGGGCCTTTTTCCTGGCCGCGGCCGCCTTTCTCGCGGCCTCGGCCTGGGCCTCCTTCTGTCTTAGGAAGTTTTGCGTCTCCTGCTCCTTTTCGAGTCTTGCCACATCGGCCTTGAGCTGATCGATCTGCTTCCAGGACTTGTCGAGTTCCGCCGTGAGGGCCTCCCCCCGCCGGGTGAGCGCCGCTATCTCCGATGCCTTCTGGCTGTTGTCGTCGCGCAACTCGCCGACCTCGGACCGGAGGCGCCATGCGTGGGCGGCCAGCGCGGCGATAATGAGAAGGGCGACCACAGGGACAAGAAAGGGTAAGACACGGGCGATCATCCGGGGCGCGGCCCTGTCGTCCGCCCTCTTAACAGTGGCGTTCTGGCTCTTGAAGAAATCCTCGACGGTCCTTATCCTGTCTCTCTTCCTGAAACCAAACATGCCGTTGTCTCCTTATGGCGCTCGAATAGTCGCGCGTTGCCGGACGGCCTTATGTTGTGGCCTTTTGCTCCTGCCGCCCTTCCCTGCCTCGTAGTGTATCGTGCGGACACGCCTCTTTCAAGGTTTTTCTCACCACCCCGTCGGGTCTCCGTCCTGCCGCCGGCCGTCCTCAGCGCGGGAGGCGGGAGAAAGGGCGGAAACGTGCGTCAATGCGCCGATTAGCGTTGATTTTCAGGGCAATCCGATATATATTACCCCATGCTGTCTCCCATCGTTTTTCGCCGCGAGGACATGGAGAGCACGTTCCTTGACCCGAGGCAGGCCTTCGCACCCCGGACCGTGGCGTTCCAGGTCCGCGTCGACCCGCTCACGGGACGGACGGGCCACCTGTCGCACTTCGGCGCCATCCAGTGGCAGCCCCTCGACGTGGGTAGCTATAACAGGGACGAGGTGAAGGGGTTCTGTCCCTTCTGCCCGGATGCGCGCGAGCGCTTCACGCCCCGCTTCCCGGATGATCTCATGGGAGAGGGGCGGCCGTCCATCGGGGAGGCCCAACTCATCCCCAACCTCTTCCCCTACGACATCTATAGCGCGGTGCTCATCATGAGCGACCGGCACGCCGTCCCCCTGGACGGTTTCGACGGGACCATGCTCGGGAACGCCCTTTCGCTAGGGGTCGATTTCCTGAAGAGGGTCGCCGTCCTGGAACCCTCGCTCCCGTACCACCTCATGGCCTGGAACTACATGCCGCCTTCCGGGGGAGGCCTCGTCCATCCCCACCAGCAGTATTTCGCGACGGCCCATCCGGGAAACGTCTTCATCGATGAATACACAAGCTCGAAGGCGTTTCAGGAGGAGCACGGCGTGAGCTTCTGGACGGAGCTTGTGGCGGAGGAATTGCGGCAGGGCGTGCGCCATATAGGGACGACGGGGAGGTCGGAATGGCTTGCCTCCTTCGTGCCTCGCGGCATTCCGGGCGACGTGATGGCCATCTTTCCCCATGTCTTCTCCGTGCGGGACCTGACCGCATCCGACATTGGCGATTTGATTTCGGGCCTGACGCGCCTCTTCGCCTATTTCAGGGATGCCGGCATGTCGAGCTTCAATGCGGTATGGTCCTTCGGTCCTGCCGGCCAGACATTTTTTTCCTCCCATTTCCGGATCATCCCCCGGACCTTCCTGAACCTGCGGGATTACGCGCCGGATTTCAGCTTCTTTCAGGCCCTCCTCGGCGAACCGGTCAGCGTGGCCCTGCCCGAGGACGTCTGCCGCGATTTGCGGCCCTATTTCACGGGGTAGGACGCGTAAGGCCCCTTTCGGTCTTCCGGCCCGTCGCCCCCATCTTCTTTACCCTCGCCTTCGGCGGTTGCCTTTTCGCCCGGTGGCGCATCGGCAAGGGGGGAGATCGTTTGCGGCCCTTCCACTAAATCCATCCGGCCCGTGACCATTTCCCTTATGTGGGCAAGGGGTGTCTCGCCCAGGGTCGCCATATATACGTGAACGACGAGGTATTCGACAAAGACGTAACCACCTATGAGGTGGATTGCGTTGAGGCTCCTTATGCCGCCGATGGCGGCGATGGCGCTCCGGAAGAAGAGGATGTCGCTGAAGAGGATGCCCGTCACGATCACGACCGGCGTGACGACGAACTGGATCGCCCCGTAGGCGAGCTTCTGCAGGGGGTTGAACTTGTCCCGCACGGTCGCGGGATGGGGGTTTTTTTCGCCCATGAAGACGCCGACGGCGTAGTAGCGGGCCTGTCTGGCGAGGCCCGCGAGGTCGCGCCCCCTGGGCGCGTAATACCGGCGGATGCTGCCGTCGACCATGCCTGAGACGAGCCAGAAGAGAAAGCACCCGGCCATTACGAGGCCCGCCCCCTTGTGGACGAGGACGGCGCCCCTGTAGCCGAAGATCGAAAGATCGGGTACGCGGAGCCTGAGGCCCGTGACCATGAGGAGCAAGGCGAGCGCCGTGTTGAGCCAGTGCCAGATCCTGAGCCAAAGGGGATGGAGTTCCTTCATCGCGTCACCTGCAATTATTGGGACACCCACTACGTGCGACCCACTGCGTGGGTACCCCGCGGTCGCCCCCTCCGTCGGCAGAGCACGACCCGCTTCGCGACACCCACTACGTGGGTACCCGCCGAGCCTCCCCCTCATAAAGAGGAAGGGGCGGAGGCGAGAAAGTGCCTCGCCGGCTCCGCGTCACCCCCCCTCTCGAGCCACCTGTTCATGTGGTATCACTGCTTCACTATCCGACGCAGGATCACGTGGCCGGAGACGGCGACGGCCGTGAGCACGATGGCGAGGACGCCCGCGAAATCGATCCACTTGAGCCCGAGCGACGGCCGGCCTCCCGCACCGTTGCGGCTTTTCAGCCCGAAAAGGTTCCTTAAGTCGTCCCTTCTTATCTTGTCCTGCCCGAGGAGGAAGAAATCGACCGAGGCGCTCAAGGGGTAGGCGGAAAGGATCGTGCCCTTCACGGGGATGTAGTCGGCCGATTCCCTGCCCGGCAGGATGAAGAACATGGAGCGGTAGAAACCGGCCTGACGCGAGTGGCACGTGACGCACCGCCTTTCCTTGAGGCGCGTCTCGGAATAGCTGTGATACGCCTTCGTGACGATGATCGACGCGTCGATGACGAGGCCCTTGTCCCGCTTCGAGAGTATTGTGAAAAGCCGGCCGATCTGTTCGTCGGCGCTGCCCCGTATCAATAGGCCTGCCGGGTCTTTCCCGTAGAGGGCGACGAGGTCCCCATAGGAAAGCCTGACCTTCCCGGCGGGGGTCTTCCGGGCGAAGTAGAAGACCATGCCCTTTTCAGAGCGCGGGCTGTGGCAGGTGGCGCATTCGAGATAGTCGAAGTGGAGCGACGTATTCGGAAGCCATCGGTGCCTTTTCAGATAATCGCCGTGGCACCCGGCGCAGACGGCGATACGCTCCTTTGCCTCCAGTTCCCTGTAGGGTCTTATGGTGTGGGGGTCGTGGCAGTCGACGCAGTGGGTGGCCCCAAGGCGGCCGTGAAGCGAGGCGCGGTATATCCTTTCGACGTCCCCGTGGCACCCGGCGCAGATGCGCGTGCTTTCAAGACCCCCGGCCGGGGCCCCGTGTGATGCGTGGCAGTCGGCGCACGTGATGCCGGCCCTGCCGTGGACCGTCCTTGCGAACTCCTCGGCGGACACGGGACCGGCCCCGGCCGGAGGGGAAGGGGCGGCGGCGAGGCCCTCGGGCCCGCCCGCCCGCGCACCGGCGTGTGCCTGCGGGCCGCAAAGCGCCGGGATGACCGTCGCGAGTAGTGCCGAAAGGAGAAGACCGGCCGCGCATTTCTCCTGGATGCGGCGGATCGCTTCCATAAGGAGATTAAAGGCAGCAGCCGGTGTTTTGTCAACAGATTCAGCCCCCCCTTAGCACCGGGTCGCCTTGAATTACCGGGACACCCTCAAGCGCGACCCCTGCGTGGGTGCCCCGCCGTCGCCCCCTCCGGCGGCAGAGCACGACCCGCCTCGAGCACTGTCCCGCGACCCGCCTCTACACCAGCAGGGCGTCGCTTATGTTCAGTTCGAGCATCCTGGTGCTCGAGAGGAGGCGGACGAGGTTCTTTTTGACCGCCTCGATGTCGCCGCCTATTATCATGAGTTC
>JBEKJU010000146.1:0-8440 GCA_050011095.1 Syntrophorhabdales bacterium | reverse complement strand
TCGTCCGATCAATGGTCGCGGAATACGGCATGAGCGACCGCCTGGGGCTGGTCACCTACGAGTCGCCTCGCCAGCCCGTGTTTCCGCCGGAGGGCTATTCACCGAACAAAACCTACAGCGAAACAAAGGCGACCCAGATTGACGAGGAGATTTCGGGCGTGATGGAAGGGGCCCACCAAAGGGTACGGAACATCCTTTCCCAGCGGCGGCAGGTGCTCGATAATCTCGCGCGTCTCCTTTCCGAGAAGGAAATTGTGCAGGGACAGGAATTGAGGGACATGCTGGCCGGGTCGAAGTCGGAAACCGGAACGGAGGTGGAACATGCAGGATGAGGGCAACGCGAAAGAACAGCTCATGAGAGACCTCACCGCACTGCGGGGGCGCGTTGCCGAACTGGAGAGGGAGGAGTCCGAGCTAAGCCGATCAGAGACGGCGGCCCACGAAGCCCGTGTGTACGCCGAGGCGATAATCGATACCGTACGCGAACCCCTTGTGGTGCTCGATGAGAACCTGTCGGTGCTCTCGGCCAGCCGCAGTTTCTACGAGACCTTCAGGACATCACCCGGCGAGACGCTGGCTCACTTCCTTTACGACCTCGGAAACGGACAGTGGGATATCCCCCAGCTCCGGATTTTGCTCGAGGACATATTCAGGAACACCAAACTCGACAACTACGAGGTTGATCACGTATTCCCTGCTATCGGACCTAAATCCATGCTCCTCAATGCCCGCCGGATATTCAAGGAAGACGTGGGCACCAGAATGGTCCTCCTCGCCATTGAAGATATCACGGACTTGAGGCAGGCGAATGAAGCCCTGAAGGTTTCCGAAACTCGATACCGTAGGCTCTTCGAAACCGCCCAGGACGGTATCCTGATCCTCGACGCGGACACCGGGCGGATAAGTGATGTCAATCCGTTTCTGATTGAAATGCTGGGGTATAGCTACAAAGAATTCGTGGGAAAGAGACTCTGGCAGATAGGCGCCGTCAAAAATGCGGAGGCGAGCAAGGCGGCCTTCAAGGAGCTTCAGCGGAAAGGATACATACGCTACGAAGACCTTCCTCTCAGAACAAAGAGCGGACGGGAAATTGATGTGGAGTTCGTGAGCAACGTCTACCAGGTGAACCACAGCAGCGTGATCCAATGCAACGTCCGTGATACCACCGCGCGCAAGCAGATGGAGGACGCCCTCCGTGAAGCCCGCGACGAACTTGAACAGAGGGTACCGGAACGGACGGCGGAATTGCGCGAGGCCTACCAGACCCTTCAGGCGGAAACGGAGCAGCGCCGGTGCGTAGAGCGGCAGCTCCTACAGGCGCAGAAGATCGAAGCCATAGGGACCCTTGCGGGCGGCATTGCCCACGATTTCAACAACATCTTGGCCGCGATCATCGGTTTTTCCGAGATGGCCATGGAGAGGGCGCCGAAGGGAGAGAGGGTTCGACGGGATTTCGAAAGGATCTTGAGCGCCGGTATCCGGGGCAGAGAACTGGTGAAGCAGATCCTCACGTTCAGTCGCCAGTCTCAACAGGAGAAGAAGCCGATGCATCTGGGCGTCCTTCTTCAAGAGACAATGAAGCTGCTCCGGGCTTCACTCCCCTCCACCATCGAGATGCGGCTGAACTTCGCAAAGCGGACAGGCTTTATACTTGCGGACCCGTCGCAGATGCAACAAGTCATTATGAATCTCTGCACCAATGCGGCGCATGCCATGAGGGAAAAGGGGGGAACAATTGACGTTGATCTGCGCGATGCCACCTTCCCGTCGACCTCGGAAGTGCCTCATTCCTCCATGAGTCCGGGTTCTTACGTGCGGCTGGCCGTGACCGACACCGGAGAGGGCGTGCCCGGCGAGATTGTCGCAAAAATCTTCGAACCCTTCTTCACGACAAAGGGCGCGGGTGAAGGCACCGGCCTCGGCCTCTCCGTCGTCCTCGGCATTGTAGAGAGTCACGGGGGAGCAATCACCGTGGAGAGCGTGCCGGAGAGAGGCGCCACTTTCGCCGTGTACCTGCCAAGGCTTGAGGAGGAGCACCCGCTGTCGGAAGACGAGGACGGGGGAGCGCTGCCGCGAGGACACGAGCGGATTCTTTTTATTGATGATGAGGAATTGCTGGCGGAGATGGGAGAAGAACTCTTGACCGGGCTCGGCTACCAGGTCGTCTCAAGGACCGGCGGCAGAGAGGCATTGGCAATGTTCAGACTGAACCCCCTTGCCTTCGATCTCGTTATCACGGACCAGACCATGCCGTATATAAGCGGGTTGACGCTATCCGGCGAGATGCTTTCCCTGAGACCTGATCTGCCGATCATCCTTTGCACGGGGTTCAGCCATTCGGTCGATGCAAAGTCTGCGACCTCGGCCGGGATAAAGGCGCTCCTCATGAAGCCTGTGACGAAAAAGGAAATGGCCCATCTCGTGCGGAGGGTCCTGGATGGGCATGGCGCCCCGGCCCCTTGATAATCCTGCGTGAGTCTCGACATAATTCCGGCCGATCCCGGCTGCTCCGCCTGTTCTCGTGACGCGGCTGATAGGGCCGCGCACAAAAAATAGCTTGTTGCCCTGCAAAGGCGTCAAAGAAGATATATATTATTCATAGATATCGTGATAGATGGAGACAATAACCCGGGTTTGTCTCCCCACGCAGAATCCCCTTTATTATCAATATCTAGAGCGCGCCAAATCGATGACACCGGGTGGCGAAGACCCAATGGCCTTATGGAACCCGACGATCGATGGACACACCAGGGGAAACGCAATGGCTGCCGGTGACAATGATGGCCCGTCCTTGGAATCAAGTCTTTAAAATCAGGAAAGAGGAAGGCTGGAAATGAATATAGCGTATCTCTTTGCGGCGGCGTTAATTGTTATCTTGCTCGCAAGCGCAATACGGATATTGAAAGAATACGAAAGGGGCGTCATCTTCAGGCTTGGAAGGGTGCTCGGAAGCCCGAAAGGGCCGGGGATCATCTTCCTCATTCCGGTGATCGACAGGATGGTAAAGGTGAGCCTCAGGACGGTGGTGCTTGATATCCCGCCGCAGGACGTCATTACAAGGGATAACGTGACGATCAAGGTAAACGCCGTAGTCTTTTTCAGGGTGATCGATGCCTTGAAGGCCATCATCGACGTGGAAAACTTCCTCTACGCGGCGAGCCAACTCGCCCAGACGACCTTAAGAAGCGTGCTCGGTCAGGCGGAGCTTGACGATCTCCTCTCGAAACGGGAGAAGATCAACGAGAGGCTGCAGGAGATACTGGACACCCACACCGAACCGTGGGGGATAAAGGTATCGAACGTAGAGGTAAAAAACGTGGACCTTCCCCAGGAAATGCAGCGGGCCATCTCGCGACAGGCGGAGGCCGAGCGCGAGAGAAGGGCGAAGGTTATTGGCGCCGAAGGCGAATATCAGGCCTCCACAAGGCTCTCCGAGGCCTCGGATATACTCTCGAAGAACCCCATGGCGCTCCAGCTTCGCTACCTGCAGACATTGATTGAAATATCGACGGAGAAAAACTCCACCATCGTATTCCCTCTTCCCATCGACCTCATAAAGTTATTCATGGACAAGGTGAAATAGGGGAAGGCATGAAAAAAAGGCGGTTTAGATGAGACTTTTATTGATTTCACCTTCCAATAAGCTGGGGAGAAAGGTGCTGAAGGCCATCAGGATGCCCCAATTGGGTCTCCACATCATCGCTTCATTGACACCGGAGGATATTGCCGTCACTGTGGCGGATGAGGAGATCGGGGAGATAGATTTTTCTCATGATTTCGACCTGGTCGGCATCTCGTGCATGACTGCAACGGCCAACAGAAGCTATCAGTTGGCCGACAAGTATAGACAAAAAGGCGCACATGTCGTTCTTGGCGGCATTCATCCCACGATCTTACCGGAAGAGGCCATACGGCATGCCGATGCCGTCGTTATTGGAGAGGCGGAAGGTTGTTGGGCGGATGTCATCGCTGATTTTAGAAACAACAAGCTCCGGAAATTTTATCACGTCCCGGCCCCTGATCTGTCGAGGTCTCCTTCACCACGGCGCGATTTTCATATTGACAAGGCCCTCTTTAACTGCGTCGGCCTTGTTACGACCAGGGGATGCCCGTACGCCTGTGAATTCTGTTCGGTGACCGATTTTTATGGAGGGAAAATCAGTCATAGGCCGGTTTCCATGGTCGTTGAGGATATCAAACAATCCGGCTCAAAGGCCTTTTTGATCCTTGACGATAACGTCGCCGGACATCCGGAATATTCCAAACGACTATTTGAAGCCTTGATACCGCTGGGCATACAATGGGTAGGCCAAAGCTCCATATCCTTGGCGAAAGACAAGGAGATGCTGCGACTATGTCGTCTATCCGGCTGCGCGGCGTTATTTTTCGGGGTTGAATCGGTGTCGCCCGCAAGCGTGATCGGCTTGAAAAAATCATTCAAATCCATAGAAGAGACAGAAGAGGCCGTCAAGATTATCCAGGACAACGGCATCGCCTTTCACCCTTCCATTATCCTCGGATTTGATACGGATACAAAAGCCATTTTCGATGACACCCTGGATTTTCTCGCGAGGACCAGGCTCCCCACGATGGCCTTAAACGTGCTTACGCCCTATCCCGGAACCCGGCTGTACCGGCGCTTCAAGGATCAGGGACGCATTATATCCGACGATTGGAGCCACTACGACCATCATACCGTCGTATTTCAACCTAAGAACATGACCCCCGAGGAACTTGCCGAGGGGCACCGCTATGTCCAGAGCGAGTTTTATTCTTTTTCTTCGATCCTTCGGCACATTCCGTCTCTGCTCCGGGTCTCTCCCATAAACCTGAGGCGGGTCCTGGTCTTCCTGTTGCTAAATTTTGCCGGCAGACACGTGGCGAAATATATCGATACGTCCCTTGATTGGGCTGATACCGGTGAAAAGTGGGATTCCCGGCAGGTCCGGCCCGATCAGGCCGCAAAAGGAACCGGCGCCTCTTCTCTCAATGAGGCCAATCTTCGGTTTCAGGCCTTGCAAGACGGCGGCGGGCATCGGCGTGATGAACCGTGACCTGCGTCAATCCATCGTGCCGATTTCGAAAGACGGAGTAACCATGCGTCAGTCACAGGATTTGAAGTGGAGTTGGTATAAGGAGGGCACATGCCGACATGCGTAAAATGCGGCTCTCAAGCCGCGTACTGGGCGATTATCGATAAGGAAAACGACTTGAAAGAGTACTGCGACGATTGCTTCAAGAAGTATGGCCTGGCGGGTCAGAAAAAGGAAATGGATGAGTACCACAGGAAAAAAAGAGAAGAAGAATCGCAACATTGACAGTGGCAGCAATAGTGTTGCCAGCTTTTTTGCGTGATGCCGGGAACCCGCCATAAGTCCGGGGACCTCCGGCATTGTCGACTTAACCCATGAAAGAGGGGTGTCATTATGCACGTCGGACGGCAGCTCCATGTCTTGTTTGTAGATAACGACGAAACGATAGTGAGTGCTTCCATCAGGATGCTCGAAGACCTTGGACACAGAGTAAGCGGTCATAACGGAAGCCTGAAGGCGTTAAGGGCCTTTTCCGAGGAGCCTGACGAATTTGACCTTGCCATTGTCGATCACGACATGCCCGACCTGACGGGATTGGAGCTTGGCGAACGATTCAGGCGCATACGCCCCGGTTTCCCGGTGATGCTCTACTCGGGTCAGCTGGACAGTCCGACCATGAAAACAATAGACGCCGCAGGACTTGAGCACGTGATCATGGAACCCATGACGGTGAAGAAACTGGAACGGATCGTAAGGGCCATGCTATGAGGCACTGACCTGACCTGACCGGACACTCTATTCTCATCGCAAGTTATAGAGGTGGTGACGTTCGCCACGGGAATCGAACAGGCCTAGTCGGGCATTATATTATGCACAATGATCTCCACGTCTGAAGACCAGGCTGCGTTCTGGCGGCTGACGATTACGACCCTGCTCGAACAGGTCGGTTCCGCCCCTTCCGGCCTGACCTCCAGTGACGCAGCAGCACGTCTGGCCCGGTATGGGCCTAACAAGGTACACGCGGAAAAAAAGACCGGCGTCCTTCTCCAATATTTGACGCGGTTCCGCAACCCCCTCGTCATCGTTCTGCTTGTGGCGAGCGCTGTTTTGGCCCTTACCGGCGATTTTGTCGGCTTCTCTATCATCAGCACCATTGTCCTTATCAGCGTCACATTGGATTTCGTACAGGAGCACCGTGCCGGGGAAGCCGCAGAACGCCTGCGCCGGTCGGTAGCAGTACGGGTACAGGTGCTGCGGAACAATGAACCGGCGGAGGCGGCGCTGGAAGACCTGGTGCCGGGCGATGTGGTCTTGCTGGCAGCCGGCGACCTGGTTCCGTGCGATGGGCGAATTCTTGAAGCACATGACTTCTTTTTGAACCAGGGCCTCCTTACGGGAGAATCCTATCCCGTTGAAAAGAGGCAGGGTGAGCTGCCTGAGGAGATAGACCTTCTCTCGGCCGGCAATGCCGTGCTCATGGGCACCTCCGTTATCAGCGGCTCAGCCAGGGTCCTTGTGTGCCGAACGGGCGCCGCTACCGCGTTCGGGGAGATTGCCGATACGCTCGCGGCAAAGCCGCCGCCGACGGCCTTCGAAGAAGGCACGCACCGCTTCGGCCTGCTAATCATGCGTCTCACGGTCCTTCTTGTCTTATTTGTCCTGCTGATCAACACGTTTTTTCATCGGCCCTGGCTCGAATCTTTCCTTTTCGCCGTAGCCCTCGCGGTCGGCCTCACGCCTGAGCTGCTCCCCATGGTAGTTTCGGTGACCCTCGCAAGAGGGGCCTTGCGTATGGCGGCGAAAAAGGTGATCGTGAAACGGCTGTCGGCGATCCAGAACCTCGGAAGCATGGATGTGCTCTGCACCGACAAAACCGGCACCCTCACCGAGGCACGCATTCACCTCGATCAGCACGTAAATGGTCTCGGAAAGGAAAGCGATCGTGTCCTGCAACTGGCCTACCTGAACAGCTTCTTTGAGACAGGCGTGAAAAGCCCGCTGGATGACGCGATCCTCGAACACCGGGAGGTCGACGCAGCCGGTTGGCGGAAGATCGATGAAGTGCCCTTCGACTTCGAGAGGCGGCGCGTCTCCGTCCTTCTCGAAAACGGCAGCGCCAGAACCCTTTTGGTAAAGGGGGCGCCGGAAGACATTCTTCGGCTCTCCACCCGGTACGAAGGGGAGGGAGAGAATGACCTGAGGCCGCTAGACGAAAACGAACGGGCCGCCATCAAGGGCCTTTATGAGAGCCTGGGTCGCGATGGTTTACGGGTCCTCGGCATTGCATGGCACCCAATGCCCGCCGATTACCCTCACGCGGTGGTGAGTGATGAGACGGCATTGATCTTTGTCGGCTTCGCCGCCTTCCTCGACCCGCCGAAGGCGAGCGCCAAAGAAGCCCTTACCCGGCTTATCTCAAGCGGGATAACGGTTAAGATCGTCACCGGCGACAACGATCTGGTCACACGACATATCGTGGGACAGCTTGGTCTCCCGGAGCCGGCCGTTCTCACGGGAGACGAGATCCGGCAGATGGACGATCAGTCATTGATGGCGCAGGTTGAAAATGTGAACCTCTTCTGCCGGGTAACGCCGGTCCAGAAAAACAGGGTTATCCTAGCGCTGAAACGGCGCGGGCGAGTGGTCGGCTATCTTGGCGACGGCATAAACGATGCGCCTTCCCTTCATTCCGCGGACATAGGCTTTTCCGTTGACACGGCCGTCGATGTCGCGAAGGATGCGGCAGACATGATCATGCTGGAGCGTGATTTGAATGTTATTGCCGAAGGGGTGTTCGAGGGGCGTCGGACTTTCGGCAACATCATGAAATATATCATGATGGGAACCAGCTCCAATTTCGGGAACATGTTCAGCATGGCCGGCGCATCGATTTTTCTTCCTTTCCTTCCCATGTTGCCGGTACAAATCCTCCTCAATAACCTCCTCTACGATGTGTCTGAAATTCCGATACCGCTGGACACTGTTGATGAAGAGTATCTGGTTCGCCCGCGCCGCTGGGATATGAGGCTCATCCGAAATTTCATGCTCACTGTGGGTCCTGTCAGTTCGGTGTTTGATTTTCTCACCTTTTACATCATGCTAAAGATTTTCCATGCCGGTGAGGCGCTCTTTCACACTGCCTGGTTCATTGAATCGATGGCTACGCAAGTGCTCGTGATTTTTGTCATCCGAACCCGGAGAAGCCCGTGGAAGAGTCGCCCCAACCGATGGCTGGCAATAGGTTGCTTCGTCATAGTAGCTACAGCGGTTCTGTTACCCCTGACCCCGTTTGCCGGGTACCTTGGCTTTGTGGCGCCTCCTCCTTTGTTCTTCCTTCTCCTAGCCGCCATGGTCCTGGTCTATCTCTTCTCGGTAGAGGGGGTAAAACATCTCTTCTATCGGTATCT
>JBEKJU010000145.1:0-8547 GCA_050011095.1 Syntrophorhabdales bacterium | reverse complement strand
CCAGCAGCTCGCTTTGTGCTTCTGGAGTAAGGGATGCCGCGAAAGGCGTTATCCGCCCCATTTCGTCCCGAGCCTCCCTGATACGGCCGCAGTGAGCAAGAATTACGGCGTACTGGGCGCGTACCGGAACCATGCTCTCTGTCAGCCCGAAATGGCGGATGAGAGGGAGGAGTTGATTTTCCATGATCTGACACGCCCCTTCTGGATCGCGATAGCCAATTAATTCGTCGGCTGCGTCTTGACCCACTCTCACCGCCGAGCGGTAGGCTCCGCCCATCACAAAGAACTTCATGGCATGCAGACGGGCGAGGCCCGACCGTAACCCACGCTGATGTCGAGACATAGCGTAGAGGTCCAAACAATCGGCAAGATGCTTGAAATCATCCCGGTGGTCCTCAAAATCCCCGTGAATCTTGGCGATAATTTCAGGTGGGTTCACGGCGACAACATCAGCAGGGTCGAGACCAAGCACGTCGTAATACTCAAGATAAAGGAGCTCTGCTTCGTGCTCAGCGTCGACATAACGGCCCAAATGAAACAACGCGACGGCATGGTTGAAGCGTAGAAGGCGGGCCAACATGGGATCGCCGGAAAGGAAGGTCTTGGCCCTTAGGAACGCACCTTCGACCTCCTCCGCACGACTTTTGATAGCCGCTTCCGTCATTTTTTTCATAACGAGCGATAGACGCTCGCGATGTCCCAGTGTCCCCTTCTCTATTATGGACTCCATCTGTCTGAGGCGTCCCGAATACCCTTCGCCTCTTTCCCCGGACTGCCAGTCCCAAAAGGCGAGCGCGTCCAATGTCCAAAACTTGCTCTCGTCATCAAGTTCGTCTGATTCAACGGCCGCCTCCAGCACCGCCTTCAGATCAGCCGGGTTGCCAATCTCATGGAAAATTCCTCAGTAGCTATCCCGACGAGCTCTTCAAGGCCTCCCGTCGCGGGTAAAAGTCTTAGCCACACACTGAAACGAGTGAAATCGAAAGCCTTTCGGAACGATTCAAGCAGAAGGCCCCTGAGTGCCGTCTGACCTGCCAGCAGGGTACCCGGTGGCAAATCAGATTGTAAAGAACGTGCGGGAATGCCCATAGCATTGTGCACCTTCAAGCGACCATCCGAGAAGCTCTGAAGGATGCCGTATGCCGAGAGTTGGCGCAAAGCCCGGCCCCACGCTTTATCAGTAAGTGCAGGAAGTGCACGTAATAGAACGTCCACCTCCTCGCGCGATAGGGGAGCCGCACACAAACTCAAAATCGCCAGAGCCGTTTTGGCGTCTTGATCGAGAACGTCTACGACGCGTGATAGGACAAGTTCTTGGGCGGTCGCTGTTGTGTGCGCCTCCCTATCAATCTCCTTGAGAAACCGGGCAGAGTCGCCTCCTGAAAGCTTGACTGTGAGACGTGCGGCATTTCTGACGAAAAAAGGCATACCAGCCGTGGTTATTCGCCAGCGCTCCGCAGTCGGAGGATCGATCCTGCAACCTCTGTCATGGAATTCCGCAGCTACCGTATCGGCGTCCCAGCCATTTAGCCATTCACCCTCCTCCTCGAATAGTGCTTCTGTTTCCGTCAGGGCTGGCCAGGGCTGCGCCAACAATATGAATCGAAAGTGAGAACACGCCTCTGCGATCTCACACAGATGACGCGACACGACACGATGGGCGTTGTCGATCACCACAACAGGGGCCGGTGTCTCTTCGATACGGCGGTCCAAGGCGCGAAGCATTTCCATGCCAGAGGAAGCGGGAAGAATAACTGAACCAACGGCTCCAACCCGTTTGGATAGAAAACGTGCGGACAACTCGCGAGCCAGCGAACTGGCCACGGCAGACGGAGGGGTGTCACCAGCGTCAAAGTAGACCGCGGGAGCAGTAGAGTGTCGCGCAACCTGGGCGGCCCATGTAGTCTTGCCTGCCCCTGAGAGGCCAATCATTATACGTACGCGTTTCTGCGATTCAAAAACCGGCTCCTCCTTCTGGGGCCGGTAATCGTCCGGAACAGACGGAAACTTTTGAAGTTGCTCGATTACCTGCTCGAACAAAAGAGGTAATTCGGCCGTGTTGAAGGTGTGAGAGGGGTGTTCTTGATCACACCCTGTGGCTGCAAAAAGAACAAGGGCAGCAAGTTTCCATACAAGCGTCTTAGGTGTCACTGCGGCGAACGGAACGGTGAACGCTGCCTCCCGACACCACACTATAGCCGCTGCCAAGTCCGGCCATGGAGGCGGTAGATGATCATCTTCCGCCTTTGCCGGGCCGTCAGGCCACCTAATTTGGACATCGGAAGGCCAGGCTGAGGAATTCAGGTCAGAAAGGAGGGATGCGCTGGGAGGACAATTAGCGACGATCCTGAATTCTGCCGTGCCGGGTCTTCTCCCGGAGCTATGTTCGCGTCTAATCTTGTCGAATCGCACCAAGGCTCCTGCGACGTCGGCTCGTTGCAGTATCCCGGCCCGCGTTTTAATCTGAAGGTACACTGTCACATCCTGCAGCACGACTTCAATGTCCTCGTCTCGTTCGACCCTTACCGAGGACCCTCCGGCGGCCGCCAATGTCAGCAAACACCCAACCGCGTAAAGGTGTTGATAGAGAAAGCCCCTGTGAACGGCTTCGATTAGCCTGAGTTGCTCGCGGTTAATCAGGTCGCCCGAGAGGTCGTCAACGTCGCGGGATCCAATCGCAGAAGATGGCTGGTCGACATCAGACATCGCTTATGTCCTTATTGGAAGTACCACCGATCATGGCTTCTCGCGGAGCGGGCAGGCAAGGAGGTGAGCGGAGCGCATAGTTTCTCCTCTTCCCGCTGATTTTACGGTAACGTAACACCTGAGTTCTTTTGGGACACGCGAGCCCTTCTTGCCCACAGCTGCTGCGTTCCGAACGAAGACGGCAGTGCCAAGAGGAACGTAAGGGTGACGGGCCTTGCTACACATCTAATTGTACTGTTTCATATCAAAGCCCCAGACTGCGCTTTTCAGCATCAGTGAGGAGTCTTGCCAGGGCATCATGTTCAACAAGCATTACCTCCTGCCGAACACGCCTCGCCAGGTCAAATGCCCCACGTCCAAAGAGAATTGGACCCGATTCGTGGATAAACGACGGGCCAGACCGTACGGCCTCACGCAAAGCACCTACGACTGCCCCGACGCCTATCTCGCCACCCGACAGGAGTGCCGTCGCAACGCCCTCCGCGCTGCCGACAACAAGATCCCAGAGCATGCGAACCGGGCGCGTATCGATCTCGCCACGAGGAAGAGAAAGCATCCGAGATGCTGCGGCCAGTTCCTCGTGGATATCCTTTGTTTCTCCCAAAGAAGATGCTGTCATTAGCCGACCTAGGAGTGCCCACACCTTCCCACGTGCGTTTGCCCACTCATCGCGAAGGTCTCTCAAAATGTAAGGAATCGCGTCGCGCGTTGCGATGCGAGTGAGAATGATGGACAGCACCGGCGGGACCTTGAAACTAACCTCACCTTCAGCCGCTTCTCGTGCGAACCGTTGCCAGTCCTTATCTATGTTCTCAAAAAACTTTTCAGGGTACTTGCTGGAAGCCTCAATCGCGGCATTGCCAAATTCGCCCGCTAATAGCGCGCTGCCCCCGTTCTGTATGACGCTCACGATGCGCTGTAAATACTCGATATGGCTCTCGTAATAAACGTTTCCTTCTTCCGCATTAGAAAAGTCTCGTGCCACCTCGATGAGCGCCGGTGATAGCCTGATGTCTGGCGTCTCCGGTTTTCCGGGACCAAGTTGTTGTGTGAAGAAATCGTACCCCGTCAGCCTTGGGCCTATCGCGACAATTACATTACGTCTTCCGTACTGTCTCTCTTCCTCTGTCCATTCGTCATCGGAATCCGGATCGTAAGCCCATGGCTCCAGCTCCATGGAAATCTCGTCGTGCAAAAGAACGGTTCGGATAAACCGCTCAACCTCCTTCAGCTCGCAAAGATTCGTGAGGGGGCCCTCGATCAAGCTGCGCAACGGGTAAAATGCCTTCTGGTCACATACGGCCTTGCTCGTGCTTAACCTCCCTTTGGGTTTGCCGCAGCGGCCTCTTGCCGCCATAGGTTGCTCTTATTCTAAATCATCGCGGCCGGCAAGAACAAGCAGCGGCACATAGCGGCCAAGAGGCGATCTATTCAATGTATGGTCTTGAGGCCCATACAACCGCCCATTGGGTACGCACGTCCTGGCACCTGCCTGATGATCGCTTTGGAAACCGCAAGGACGTTCTCTCGCCCTTATAAAAACCGTCAAAGACGACGTCAACTCCATCGAGAGGGGAAAACTATTCACGAGACCCTTCCTTTCCGTAGTTCGCCTCGTAGCCCCGGCGCCACGGGCAAGGAAGGGGTGTTTCCGGGTCACTTTGATCGCTCCGCCCGGAGTTTCTGCGCACCCCCGTCCCGGTACGGCATAAATGGATAGATTGGGCAGGACTCGGTGCCGCAGTCCCTTTTCCCGTCGGTGTAGCCGCACATGCAGGAGTAGCAGTTGGCAAGAACCGCCTGGCCGGTCGTGATGCGTTCGCCCCGCAGGTACTTCATGTACTCCTTCTTCCCCCTCGCCAGGGGCCACGTGCTCACGTCGTCCAGTCTCATTCTTCTGCTCTCCTCGAAGCGATTTCTGCAGCTCACTTCAACTCGGCTTCAAATCCGCGATGGAATGCCCACATCCGATGCAGGTTCACTGCATGGCAGACCATTTCGACGAGGGTGGGCGGTTCGAGGGCGCTCAGTGAGTAGCAGCCCGGAAGACTCAATTCCGTGGCGAAGAATCCGTCTTCCGTCAGCTCTCTGTCGTCGCAGAGAATGCGAGGCTTGTTGAGGAGCCCGGATGCATGTTTCGCGTTGATTCCCACCCGATCGAAGTGCGCACAGTCGCCGTAGAGATCGGTAAGCGCCTCGTATCTTTGGTGGCCCGCGGCATCGAGGTCAGCGAGGAAGAGCACGACCGGGAACCTATCGGTGGTCTTCCGCAGGCGCGCGAAGCGGTCTTTCACCTCCCGGGCGGCGAAGACGTTCTGGAACCTGCCTGCGTCGTAGACGGGTATCCCAGTAAACTTCCTGGTATGGAAGCATAGGAATTCCGTCAGCGCGGCATCGTCCACCCACAACTCAAGGTGGCTCTCGTTTGTCCGGTCGGATTCGCTGGGGCATTCCGGTTTTAGATTCTCCGCCGGGAATGGCGGGTCATCAAGGCCCCGATCCAGAAACTTCCGGAGATACGCGTCGTAAGGAAAAGATCGGCCCATCATCTCCTGAAAGCTCGTTGGGGCCGAACGTCCGGCCTCGACCTTCCGGAAGAGGAAATAGCAGATCTGTTCTCGGGTGAGGGGCCAATATCCGGGGTAGGCTTCACAGATGACCTCAACCAGTTCCTTGGGGCATAAGCTCATTGCTTTTTTCACTCTTTTCTCCCTTTGAGGTTAATTGAATAACTGACCTACATTTCTATGTCCCTGACCGGAGGACCCCTTGAAGCGGCGGGCAACAACGACTGAACCGTTCTTCCTCTCACTGCTTTTTCGGCGCGCATGGGGAAACGCTCACGATGATCTTGAGCCAGCCGATCTTCCTGCCTTCGAATGCCGAGGGAAAGACGTCGAAGGCCTCGATCCTGAGGGGCGTCAGGAAGAGCTTGAAGAAGAATCTCTTCGTCGTGATCTGATGGAGCATCCCGTAGTAGTCGGAAGGGAGATCGCCCGTGAGCATGCCGTGGTCGCGTAAGGTCCCCGCTATCCTTTTCAAAGCGAGGGGCTTGTGCTGGGAACTGACGAAAGCCGGATCGACCACGTTCTTCGATTTGGCGTAAGCTATGGCCTTGTTGTAGAGAAAGTCAGGCGTCGCGTAGACGACGCTCTTGAAGGAAAAGATCTGGCAGGTGCTGCCCCTCATGATGTTTATCTCGGGCTCCAGGAGGGCAAGGTACTCCTTCGGAATAAACCACTGCTCCCATGACTGCCAGGCGCGGGCAGAGTGCATCCTTACCTCTTCTTCCCTCGCCAGGGCGTCGGCCTTCCTGAGAATCTCCAGCAGAAGATTCTCCTGGTCTTCGCCCCTGTGGTGGTTCAGGATGGCTTCCTTCAGCGCGTGAAGCATTTCTACCTTATAGGAAGCGAACACCTCTTCTACGACGACGGCACCGATGATGGGATGATCCGCCATGGCGTACCTCTCCACGTGTTTTTCCCTGTAGGCCGGTATCTTGCCCAGATCGTGGGCCAGGCCCGTGATCACGAGGTGGGGTGTCAGCCCTTCCCAGTCCCGCCCTCTCTTGCGTTCGCGGTAGAGCTCAACCATCATGCGGGCCACCCTATAGGGGTGCTCAGCGAGGGACACCAGCGAGAGGAACTTCCCATCGAGGGCGGCGTCAGCGTCGTAGCGCTTCAGCGTCTGGACCACCGAGGGGCAAAAGCCGTGCTCATCGAGGATCCCCACGAGATCATAGGCGACCTCCAGCAAGTTGGAGGAATGGAAGCCGTCCTGGTAGGGTTCGACCGTTTCAGCGAGGAAGCGCTCCGCTCTCATAGAGAGACCTCCCGGCTTCTCGGGCAGAGGCGGGAGGGTTTTCTTGAGGGGTTGGGATCGAGGGATAGGCGGGGGATCAGCGAGGGAGGGAGAAACCGGCGGCGCTTCGTCTTTCTTGGCGGCTTTCGTTTTTTCCGCCTCGACGTATTCATCGATAAAACGGACTATCCGGTCTATTATTGTCATTTGGAAGAGTCCCTCTTATGCGCAGCGTATGACCTTTGGTGGCGCAGTCTGTCTTTGACCTTCCGGCCCGTGCTTATGAGAAAGGGCGTCATCTTCGAATTGACTTTCAGGTAGTAGACACACTCGGCGGCCACGCGCTTCGGGGTCAATGTCATGTCCTTCTGGAAGCGCTTGGTCATCCATCTGACGATCTTCTCATACCTTTTGGTTTTCGCGATCATGGCTTCGACGAGCTCCGCGATGAGATCGTCGTCGTTGCCCAGATGAAAGGCCAGGGCCGCCATGAAATGCTTCTGTCCCTGAATCGGCAATTCGCTTATTTCCTTTGCCGCCGCGTTCGCGTATTCTTTCAGGTCTTCCAAAGAATTCCTCCTGATATATAATGTATATGTGTTACCCCCCGAGAAAATGCGGAGACGGAATCTCCGGGGCAAGGACCGGCCGTTGCTCCTTCTTGGCTCTCGTTGAATACCATCTCGTCCTCCATGCGACACATCGGTACGGTCCGGGCCTGAGACCGAGGACAGCCTGGAGGGATTCCTGGTCAGCCCCGCATTTGTTCCTTTCCGGCAAAGCGCTCTGCTTGACTCTCTGAGGTTCTGCTTTCCGACGCAGGGAGAGACAATGTTGGCGTTCTTCTCCTGCGGACAGGCTACCGCCCTTCGGATTGCTTGGCATATGGGCAGACCCTTCACCAATTTTTTTTCCTATATCAGTATTACTCTCGGGCTTCGTGGGGGTGCGACAATTCACGAAAAGCTTGCCGCTGCTTGAGAAGAGCGCTAAAATGACCTAGCGCGACTATGCGATGCAGCAAAAAAGAGGGGGAGCATGGAGGGAAGTGCTGAGAATGACAAGGGAAATGTGAAGCGGGAAAAGAACGCGAAAAGGCAGAGGACCTACCGGAGGCGGAAGAAAGAGCAGGGGAGGTACGTGTACCTGTTCGTTCCGACCGAGGTTGCGCGGAAGATCAAGGGGAAGCCGGCCCTTCTCGGCGAGCGTTTTGCCGAGCTATCCGAGGTGATGGACCGTCTTGAACAGCAGGACAAGGAGATTCGGGAGTTGAGATCCCGAATAGAAATCAGGAAAATCAGCCTCTCGCTGAGATTCGAAAAACGATTGATTGCAAAGCGGTTCGGAGAATTCAGCGAAAAGGACTTGCTGATGTGGGCCAACGACGAGCGTCGACGCCTGGCGGAATTGCTGGCGGAAGAAAGGAACGAGAGCGAACGCGTCAAGAAGCGCGTCTATGCGATCCTCGATGCGGCAGGGGGCCTGGCCAAGAAGGCGCTGGACGAATCCGAAGACTACCTCGACCTAATCCGCGCCGTCAACAGCGCGCTCTTGAATCCGCGCATCAAGAACGAGCAGAGGAAGGCAATGGCGATCGAGAGAATAAGGCGGCAATGCAAGGCAGCCATCGAGAGCGGCGCCGTAACTCACGAGGCCAACAATGCCGCGTGCCGCCGGCTGTTCGATAGATGGTCTCCGGATGGGCTCTACGAAGCCGTCGATCCGCTGTGAGCGGCAATTCTCCGGGCTTCGAATCTTTAGGTCGTCATCCGCGCGGGTCGGCCTTCTTCACCTTTTCGTTTTGCCTTGCCATGGTTCACCGGGCATGAGCGCTGCCAGCCGGTTCAACACGCAATCAGCGGCCACGCCCGTATCGCAAATACAGTCCGGTGCGAGCAGGGGCCCTATATCGTCCAGGAACCTGGGATCTTCGAGCTTCAGAAGAAGGTTCTCCTCGAATTCTGCCCGCGACACACGCCTCCCTTCATGCTCCATGTACTTGAGAAAACAACCGATCACCCTCTCCGGCCGGGCGTCGGT
>JBEKJU010000144.1:0-8768 GCA_050011095.1 Syntrophorhabdales bacterium | reverse complement strand
CAGGCCGAAGGTCCAGAGGGTGCCCAGGACGAGCGGCGTGAGGGCGGCAAGGATCGAGACCGGGCTCCTGAGGGCGAGGGCGAGAAAGATCACGATGAAGACCACGGCGTAGAGGGCGGCCTTCACACAGGCGTCGCGAAAGGCCTTCGTAAATACATAGAGGGTGACGGGGTCGCCGGTGACGTCAGGATCGATTGACCTGAGGTCCCGGACGAAGGCCCCGAGGAACTGCGGGTCCCAGACGTTGCCGGCGGGGAAGATGCGAAGCAGGTAGAGGTTGTCGGGCCCGACGAACCGGTCAGCCAGCGGCCGGGGCAGATCCCGGGGTTCGAGGGGCCTCGTCTCCATGTTTTCGTGGAGAAGTGAGAGCTTGTCATTGAGATCGCCGATCATCAGGTTCTCGAACCTCTTCAGGCGATCATGCAGCTTCATTTGCGGGATAGAGGCGAAGTCGTGCCTGACGGCGTCGATCAGTCTCCGCACCTCCTGCATCTGCGCGAAAAGCGGCCTGGCCTCGCCCCATTCGGACGGGCCGAGCATTTTGAAGCGGATTCGCGAGAATACCTTGTCGATCCGGTCGATGTCGACGGGCTCGGACGGGACCGGGACGTGCCTGACATCCCCGAGGAGGGGCTTCATCTCCCGAAGAAGGAGAATCTTGTGCTCCTGATCGGTGGGGAGCACGCTCCTGATGCTGTTTACCTTCGAGACGGTGGGGAGCCGCTCCGCGGCCTTCGTCTTCTCATCTATCTCCCGAAACGAATGGGCAAAGAGGACGCCGTAGATGCTCGCATACCTGGAGCCCTCGATCAGCTTGTTCTCCCAGATCACGGACTCGGCGCTCCTCGATTGGAGGTGCAGCATATTCAGATCGAATTTGACCTTGAGCGCCCCCCCGAGGGAGAGGGCGGAGACGCATACGGCGATGGCCAACAGAAGAAGGTCGCGTCGCTTCGTGTTTCTGAAGAGCGGCTTTATATCGTCGGTTACGGGTTTCCGCACCATTCGGATCCTGAACCGGCCCAGGAGCAGGATGAGCGTGGGCAAAAGGAAGAGGGTCGCGGCTGTGGCCACGGCAAGTCCCATGCTGCAGATGAGGCCCAGCTCCGACAGCCCCTTGAACCCGGTGAGAACAAGGGGGAAAAAGGAAAGGGAGGCACTCAGGCCCGCGAGAAGGATCGCGGGACCCACCTTCTCCATCGTCGAGGCGAGGGCCTCCTTCGTCGAGGCAAGGGAGCGATGGCGCTCCTCGCTATAGCGGGCAAACCAGTGGACGGCGTAGTCGATCCCCAGTCCGAGGAGCATGGGCGCAAATGTCACTGAGAGGATGTTGAGGTGGCCGATGAAGAGCGTCGTTAGACCGAAGGTCACGCAGAGGGCTACGACGAGGACGGCCACCGCGAGCAGGGGCCTCCTTATCCCGCGCCAGAAAGTGATGAGGAGCGCAGCGAGGCCGATGAGCGAAAGGGACGTGGCAAGGCCGATGTCCTTGAGGGCCAAGTCCTTCTCGTCCTCGTCCAGCGCCTTCTGGCCGGTCACACCCGCGTCGATATCGCGAAAGTCGGCCTTTACCGACGCCACGGTCTGCCTGAGGGCCGCGAGGGCCTGCTGCCCCTTTGAGAAACCCTCGCCCTTCAGGTTCGGCGTCACTAAAACGAGGAGATACCGCTTATTCTCGGTCCAGAAATAGCCCTCTTCATCCTCCTCCCCCGGACCCTCTTTAAAGAAGGAGCGCCACGGGGAGGCAAAGGCCGAAGGGCCTTCCATCGCCATTTTCATCTGGCGAAGGGTCTGGACCAAAAAGCCGAGGTCCATGGGATTTTTCTTGGCCGCCTTGTTGCCCTCGTTGAGAAAGCCCGTGAAGAGCTCCCCCACCATACTTGCGGCCATCTGGTCGTTGACCTCCTCGAAAAAGGCCGCCAGGCTCGGCGAGCGGGCAAAATCCCGGATGAAGGAGCCGTGCTCGCGGAGGCTGTCCCGCAGGGAAAGGAGGTCCTTCTCGTCGAGGTAGAGGAGGGCCCAGGGTCTAAGCCGCGCGGGATCGACCCGGTAAAAGACCTGGTCATAGTGCTCGTGGTCTCCTTCCAGCCTCGGGGCGAGCTGTCGGACGAATTCCAGGGTTCGTCGGGTATTGCGATTTTCGATGGCCACAACGAAGCCGTCCAGGTCTGAAAACCGGTCGGCCATTTTGAGAAGCCGCATCAGTCGATTGCTCGGGGAGATGAGGGACTGCTGGCTCGCCTGGAAGCTGAGATGCCCCGCCGTAAAGACCACCGAAGCGACAGCCAGGGCCACCCAAAAGGCGAGCGCGGTCAGGGGATGCGACATCTGCAGGGCAAGAAGCCTCTGCAACCATCGCCGAACACGATGGTGCCTCGCCGCCCTCACCAGCTCCTCACCCCCATCGCATAATCGAGTTGAGCCAGAGACATGGTGTAATTGAAGAGGGCCTCGAGATATCGGCCCTGGTTTTGGCCGTATCGCTCAATGCCCCTCAGAAGGTCGTCCGCGGTGCCCGTACCCATATCGAAACTGCTGAGGGCGGACACGATCCATTTCCTGGATGCCGATGCCGCCTTTTGATACGCCACGGTTGCCACCCGCCATTGCCTCGCGTCCTCGTAAGACTTCACGACCTGTATGGGGATATTGAGCTTCGCCGTCGCCAGCGTGTGTGAAAGGCGCTCATATTCCGCCGCCTCCTTGTCGATGCGCGCCCTCATGATGCCGAAATCGAAGTGCCATTTCGCGCCTGTCACGACCCCGCCGGTCACATGATTGAAATCGTCGGTGATGTAAGGGTTATGGAAGGTCTCGCGCCCCGGCGCCCCGGCGAGGGAGCCGGCGAGGGCCGCGAAAAATGAGGGATACCTGTCACTGCGGGCCGCCTCCACGAGTGACTTCTGGGCCGCTAGGGCCTGTTCGAGCTGCCTGAACTCGGGACGTCCGTCGAGGGCTTTTTGCACATAGGCCTCCGGCCGGTCAAGCTCCTCCTCCCTGAAGGCGATCGTCTTTTCCGCGGGCTCGAAATCCTTATCCGGCGGCAGACCGATCAGGGATTTGAGGGCGAACCGGGCGATGGCCGCCCCTTTCTCCGCCTCCGCCCTCGACCGGATGACATCCGCCCGGTACGTGTCGACCCGGACGAGATCGCTTTCCGTGACGTTCGACGAGCCGAGGCGCACCAGGCGTTCCATGCGCGTTCTCGCCTCATCGAAGTAGCCGCCCGCTTCCCGGGCGGCCTCGATCCCCGCGCTCGAAAGGATGAGCCCATAGTAGAGCTCTTTCACCCTGAGGGCGATCTCGTTGGCCGTCTGGACCTGTCCCATCTCGCGCGCGGCCGCTCCATGCGCGGCCGCGTCCCGCCGGTTGGAGATCTTTCCGAACGTATAGAGCGGTTGGGAGAGCGTGAGGTCCAACCTGCCGAAGACGCCGATGCTCCACCAGGTCGGGGAGGGGTCGATGATTCGGCCATTCGAGACGGCCGGCCGGTCCGCGTCGTTTACCGGTCCCACAAGCACCGTGCTGTCGAACTGGGGATAGTAGCCTGCCCGGGCCTGGGCGAGGTCGCTTCGCGCCGAAACTGCCTCGCTGCGTTTCTCCGCCATTTCCGGGCTTGCGCCTATGGCCATCCTGATGAGGTCCGGCAGTCCGAGCACTGCCTTTTCCCCGCCCGTCTCCCCGTGTGCCGCGCCCGACAGCGCAAACAAGAGGGCCGCGCACACAATGGCGCCGAGCGCCCATCCCGGCCTTTCTCCTTCGCGCCTCCCGAAAAACATTCCCATCCGCGTCACCATGCGGCCTCCCTGTCCCCCGGCCCCTTGTGGCAGTTGTCGATGCCGCCCGCGCCCATGGAGGACGTCTTTGGTCCCCTCGTCCTGGCGACAAGAACGCCATAGATGGCCAAACCGACTCCCGCCCAGAAAAGCTGCTGGAGACGGAGTGTAATCCCGTAGGTGAGTCCCGTGGCCGATTGGAAACCCAGGACCCTGAAGATGATTACCCTCGTCGTCTCCTGCACGCCGATATCCGTGGGGAGTGCGAAGGTCACCAGGTTAAACCAGGTTCCCAGGCAGACGATAGACGTCGCGACCGCGATAGATGCGTGGCCGGAAAGGAACGTCAGGAAGCAAAAGACCGGAATGATGCCCCAGGCCAGGGCCACAATATGCCACAATATCGAGAGGGGGAGATCGAGAGGACGGGTCTGGTAGAAAGACTGGAGCATATGGTCGACCTGCGTCATGTGAAGGGCGGCTTTCCGGAGCCCCGCCCCCCCTACCCGGCGGGCAACGGCCCACCGCACGATGCCGCCCAGCTTACCATATTTTTGGACGATAAAAAAGCCGATGACCCCTGCCAGGAGCACGGACGTGCCGAGGATCAGTGCAACCCAGAGGCTGCGAGGCAGAATGATTCGGCCGATCACCGCCAGTGATCCCGCCACCACGAAGAGGAGCTGGGCCAATGCCTGGGAAAGCTTATCGATGATCACCGCGGCGGCCGCTTCGGCGCCTGTCCGGTTCGATGCAAGGAGGAACCCCTTCGTCACCTCGCCGCCGAAACCGGCGGTGGGGGTGAGATGATTGATCGACGATCCGGCGAGGCGGATCGAGAAGACCCGGATGAAGGAGAGTGACCGGTGCGATCCCGAGAGGCAGTGGCGCCAGCCCTGGGCATGGAAGACCTCCGTCATGCCGTCGAGCAGCACGAGGGGAACGAACCTCCATCCGAGGGTCGCGAGCCTCTGCCAGATCGATGCGGGACCGATGCTATACGCGAGGAAGGCAAAGAGGAGCACCCCCGAGACGATGACGAGGAGGTGAAATTTCCTCACCTTTCAGCCTCCATCCCCATCACCCGCGCGGATGCGGGCGGCCCGGAGGGCGTCTTCTCGAAGATGAGCCCGGACCTGTCATGTGGAAGAGATGCCGGGTCCATTCAACCTCATTCCACGCTGTCCGCGATGTATGACGCGATATGGCGGGCAGCGGCCTGTCGGCAGGATGCGAAGCTTGGCCAGTCGTTCAGATCGATGAGGAAGATCTCGCCCCGGGGTGTGACGATCGCGTCACCCCCGAACACCTCGAGGCCGGTCGCCTCCCCCGCCAAATCGGCGAGGACCCTAAGAGGCCCCATCCGGTGGGTGATCTCTTCCCTGTTCCTGGAGAAACAGAACGCCCTGAAAAAACGGGAGGCCGCGACTGCGTAGAATTTGACGGACTCACCCTCTACATGTTCCTGCACGAAAACCTGCTCTATGCCGCTTCTTCTGAAATGGCCGAGCGCTTGTATGACCCCTTCGCGGGTCGAGACCTTCACCACATCGCCGGGATTGACGGAATGGACGTCTCCCCGCTTGAGCCAGTACGCACTTCCGCCCGGAAAGGAGATTACCCCCTCGACCTCGTCGACGGGGACGAGCCTGCCCTCGGGAACCGGGAGACCGGCCTCGGGAAGGAGCGTGAACAGGGTGGACCGGAGGCAATTCCTTATCGACGGGACACAGTTTATGACCCTCATGCCGTCCTCCTGCCACTCCTCCAGCCGGACGAGGGTTCTTTTTGATTCCGTCATGGTGAGAACGCAGTCGGCTTGCACGCGTTCGCCGTCCAGTTCCTCTCCCCGGACGGTCCGGATGGAATGGCCTCTATTTGCCAGTTCCTGAAGGGTTGCTTCGAGGATCATGGCGTCATCGTCAACCCTGCCGGGAGAGAAGAGTTTCTCCCGGTATATCCCGAGCATTATCATGGTTTCACGTCCCGATACCTTTCAAGAAAGTTTTCAGCTTCAGAAACGTCTTCCGGCCGGTCCACGTCAATGGTTTTTGCGACCGAGACGCCGTATAGGCCGCAACCGGCCTCCAAAAGAAGGGAGAGGAACTGCCTGAGGGCCGACAAGGCCCCCTGCCGCGCCCTGTCAATGAGATCGAAGACGGACGGGTCGAACCAATAAAAGCCCGCGGTCACCGCGGTAAACCGGCCCTTTTCCGTAGCGTGCCCGATCCGGCGCACCCGGTGGTCACGGTCGATCTCGACCCGAAGCGGCTTCTCATCGTCGCTATAGCGGGTGAGGGCGAGAATGGCCTGGGCGGGGGGAAGCGCGGCCGTGGCCGAGAGGAACCTCTTGAGGGTGAGGGACCTGAAGACCGTATCGACCGTGAAAAGGACAAAGGGCTCCCCCTGGAGAAAGGGGGCCAGCGCGAAAAGACTCTCCATGGAATTGTCGGTCGTCTTCTTGAGTACCTGGAGGCGAAGCGGCCATGGCCGGGAGAGGAGGTACTCCTCGAGCGGACGGCTCTGCTCGTTGATGATGCAGCAGAGCGAGGTGACCCCTGTGTCCGCCGCGACACGGATCAGCCTCCCGATCATCGGCTCTCCCAACAGGGGCACAAGGGGTTTCGGAACGGAAAATCCCCCCGCTGCCAGGCGCTCCCCCTTTCCCGCGGCAATGATTCCGGCCTTCATCGGACGAGCACCTCGAGTTCGGAAAGCCGGGTGATGATTGCATCTACAGGGGTCGCGTTCTCAGGCACCCTCGGGCTCGGTCCCTTCAGCCAGATGGTTTTCATGCCCAGTTGCGTGCTGGGCATCATGTCGCGCTCGTAGGAGTCGCCGACGAAGGCGACGTGCCCCGGAGGCAGACGAAGCTGATCGAGGGCGATCTCGAAGATTCGCGGGTCGGGTTTACTGACCCCGACACAGCCGGAATCAACGATCGCTTCAACCGATGGCATGAGACCCGCCTCCTCAAAGACGATCTTCAGGTTGCCGAAAAAATTCGAGACAATGCCGAGGCGAAAGCGGCTCTTCAAGCGGTCTAGCAGGCCGGCCCGGTGGAAGAAAAAATATTCCGCCCGCTCACAGAACCGGTCTGCGAGTCGCCCTCGCTTCTCGGGATCACGAACGTCCAGGGCCTCGAATTGAAAATCGACGTGGCGATGCACGAAGGGCCGAAAACCGAGAGAGGGCACGACCGGGTCGGCATGGCACCTGGCATCGGCGTGGTAGAAGGCCCCCTTGATCTCCCCCCTGTCAAAGTCGAGGCCCCCGTTTTCGTAAAGCCCGAAAAAGCGATCCAGCCAGTGTTCACCGTCGGAATCTATCGTCCCTCCAAAATCGAAAAGGAGGGCCCTGCATTCACGGAACATCGTACGATCCATGACGCCCTCAACTCATATCCCGCTTTTCAGTGGATACCCCTATACCCCTCGACTGCGCCCGATACGGGTACGTGCGCGCGGAGGGGGTTGCCCGTCAGTTTTTCCTCATACGACCCCAGAATAAAGGCCTCGGTGAGCGCGTAGGCCTCAGCGTCTGTCAGTTGTACGGGTGGATGTTTCATGAAAAAGGCCGCAGGCGCGTGAAGAACACCGCTCATACCCCGGTCGAGTGCCAGCTCGCAACACCGGATAGCGTCGATGACGATACCTGCCGAGTTGGGTGAATCCTCCACGGAAAGGCGCAACTCGATGCTGAGCGGTATGCCGCCGAAGAGCTTTCCCTCCAGGCGGATGAAGCAGACCTTGTTATCTTTTTGCCACGGCACGTAATCGCTCGGTCCGACGTGGATATTCATCTCCTCCAGCCGCTCGGCCGCCATGGATTGCACGGCCTCCGTCTTCGATGTCTTCTTTGACAGAAGCCGGTCCCGGTTGAGCATATTGAGGAAGTCGGTGTTGCCTCCCGTATTGATCTGATAGGTACGTTCGAGCTTGACCCCCCGCTTCTTGAAGAGATCGACGAGGGTCCGATGGATGATCGTCGCCCCGAGCTGCGATTTGATATCATCGCCGATCAGGGGAAGGGATTTTTCCTCGAAACGGGCCACCCACCGGGGATCACTCGCAATGAACACGGGGATGTTGTTGACGAGGGCACATCCGGCCTCGAGGGCGCACTCCACATAAAATCGGGCCGCTTGCTCAGAGCCCACGGGGAGATAATTGACTAGGATCCGGGCGCCCGTTTCCCGGAGGACCGCCACTACATCTTTCTTTTCCGGCTCACGCTCGTCAGAGACGAGGAACGTGTATTGCGCGGGATATTCGCCCATATGTTGGGCACAGCCGTCGAGGACCCGTCCCATTTTCACGGTGGCGCCCGTCCGCGCGATATCGTTGCAAAAGACCGTCGTGCAGTTCGGTTTCTCGAAAATAGCCTCGGAGACGTCCCTGCCTACCTTGCGCTTATCGACATCGAAGGCGGCGACGACCTCTATATCCTGCGGCCTATATCCGCCGATGTCCCAGTGCATCAGACCGGTCGTTTCCTCTTCGCCGGTCTTCCGGTAATGATTTATGCCCTGGACCAGCGAACTGCAACAGTTTCCGACGCCGACCACGGCGATCCTGATTGTATGCATAGCTCCCTTAACATAGGAGACTTGCGCAGAATTGTCAAGTGTTTCCGAAGCCGGGCAGGCGCGGCGCGGACATGCGCCTTACGTGAATGGGCCTGACCGCCCCTTCCCGGTTGGTGTTCATCCAAAATAATGCCGCCATGGCGGCATTTCAACCCGGAAGCGCGCGAAACGGCCGATCGGGCCGGTAATTGTTGAATTACTCCCGTGTCTGTGTTAGATTACCCTGATATTATTGCCCTTTATTCATATGAATATAAGGAAAATGTTAGAGGATAGGGAGGAGGAAAACCTCTCGCCATATGCACAGAAAAGCCGTCGTACC
Organism: Syntrophorhabdales bacterium; assembly: GCA_050011095.1. Classification (GTDB taxonomy): domain Bacteria; phylum Desulfobacterota; class Syntrophorhabdia; order Syntrophorhabdales; family WCHB1-27; genus JBEKJU01. The sequence continues at coordinate 82 of JBEKJU010000144.1, read as the reverse complement.
AGGGGACGGCTCAGGGAAGAAGCGCCTTGCGACATAAGGCCGGCCTTTCAGCACGACCGTGACCGGATCGTTCACTGCAAGG
>JBEKJU010000143.1:0-8797 GCA_050011095.1 Syntrophorhabdales bacterium | reverse complement strand
GCATCGACTACATAGCTGAAACCTGTGCACATGATGATCGGCATATTGGCCCTGAGGGATAGGATTTCTTTTGCAAGCTCAACGCCGGTCATCTCGGGCATGGTTTGGTCGGTAATGACAAGATCGAACCGGGATGGGTCCAGCCTGAAGAGCGCAAGGGCCTCCCTGCCGTTCATCCGGGATGTCACCTCGTAGCCGAGTTCCGCGAGGATGTCTTCACCCATCTCCACGAGGGCCTCTTCATCATCGACGAAGAGGATGCGCTCGGAGCCTGTGGGGAGCATGTCGTCAGTAGTCGCATCGGCTTCCAGCTCTCCTGTGATCTGGGGGAAATATACCGTGAAGGTGGACCCCTTGCCGGGTTCGCTCTCGACGGTGATATGACCGTTAGATTGCTTCACAATACCGTGGACGACAGATAAGCCCAGTCCCGTTCCCTCTCCGAGCTTCTTTGTCGTGAAGAAGGGGTCGAATATCCTATCCACGATGTCGGGAGACATGCCGGCGCCGGTATCGCGAACGGTCAGCCTTGTATAAAGGCCGGGGTTAATCCCATGGGGGTTTCCATCCGATGGGGAAACGCTGTGGTTGCTCACTTGGATGTCGAGAGTCCCACCCTTCTCCCGCATGGCGTGCACGGCGTTGGTGCAAAGGTTCATAAGGATTTGCTGAATCTGGGTGGGGTCTCCGAGGATAGGCCCAGACTCACTTCCGACGGCAACCTTGATCTTGATAGTCGACGGCGTAGTCGCCCGGAGAAGCTTGACCGTCTCTTCGACAACGCTGCTCAAACTTAAAGGTTTCTTCTCCTGCTCGGCTTTTCTGCTGAAGGTGAGCAGCTGCCGAACCAAGTCCCGGCCCCGTAAGGAAGACTCCATGACCCTCTTCAGGTGGTGCGCCTCCCGGCTACCTTTGGGTACATGTTCCTCTACGAGCTCCGTGAACCCGATGATGGCGGCTAAGATATTGTTGAAATCGTGGGCGACGCCTCCTGTGAGCGTGCCGAGAGCTTCCATCTTTTGCGCCTGGCGGAACTGAGCTTCAACCCTCTTAAACTCGTCGATATCGGTACATGTACCAAACCACTTTGTGGTCTCTCCTTTCCCGTTCACCACAGGCACGCCACGGACCAGCCACCAGCGATATGTCCCATCCGCTGCCCGCAAACGGCATTCAAGTGAATAAGTGTCATTGTTTGTTACCGCATTCTGCCAGGCGTCCCACGCGCGCTTTTGGTCGTCGGGATGGAACGGCTTATTCCAGCCATGGCCGTAACTCTCTTCGAGCGTGAGCCCCGTATAGTCCACCCACTGCTGGTTGAAATAAATATTCCAGCCGTCTGCTCTCGTAATCCAGACAATTTGGGGCATGGCCTCGGCAAGTAAGCGAAACTCCTTTTCGCTTGCAGAAAGCGCTTCGGCCTGACGCCGGAGGGCTTCCGTTCTCTCCTGAACCCGCAGTTCCAACTCATCGCGGGACTTGTGAAGCTCCTTTTCTATCTGCTTGCGCTCGGTAATGTCATGGTAGGTAGATACTACTGTGTAAACTGTGCCGTCTTCTCGCAAGAGAGGCTCGGCGTTCACCAGCATCCAGGTGAGCCGGTGCACGCCCGGGTTCCGCACGGCAACCAACTGGCTTATCACGGGCTTACCGGTCATTACTGCTTTTCGCACCGGGTGATCATCGACGTGCAGCAGTTTTCCATCTTCTCCGTACACGTGCCATCGACCCCAGTCCTGACTGTTAACGTTCAGAATATCGGATTCGCTATCAAGGCCGAACATGCGCAAGAACTCAGGATTGACGACGGAGAACCTGCCCGCCTCATCGACCAGCGCAACTGCCGATCCTACATTTTGTATGAGTACCCGGAACTGTTCTTCGCTCCGGCGAACGGCGTCAAGCGATTTCCTGATTTCGTCCTCTGCCTGTTTGCGCTCGGCGATGTCGGTGTTGGTGCCAAACCATTGGGTGACGTTACCGGAGGCATCTTTGAAGGGCATTATGCGGGTCAGGAATGGCCGGAATTGGCCGTCTGCCCCGCGCAATGGAAAAACCATGTCGAAAGACGTGCCGGTGGCAATGGAGGCTTTCCACTGTTCCAGCACCTGGGGCAGCACCTCCGGGTCGTGAACACGCTGCCAGCCCCACCCTTCCATCTCCTCGGGGGTGGTTCCCGTGTAATCATACCAGCGCTGATTGTACCAGAAGATGTAGCCGTCACTCTTGGCGATCCAGGCGAGTTGCGGGAGAGCGTTGGCCATGGTGCGGAAACGCTCTTCGCTCTCGTGGAGCGCCTCCTCGGCCTTTTTGCGCTTTGTAATGTCAATAAAAACGCCTACGGCGCCTTTTGTGCCCCCATCTGGCCCCTTGAGCGGAGTGGCGTTGCCGAAGATGGTGCGGGTCGTGCCATCCGTAAAGACGAGGTCCAGTTCATAGTCCTGCACCTCGTGACCCTTCGCCGCCTCCTGGACCGGAAGTTGATCGGCCGGTATTTCTTGCCCATCCCTCATGGCGCGGAAAGTCGCGGGTTGTTCTTCTTGGGGCGCTGATTTGGAGACGTTGCCCTCCAGCGGCACCCCCAGCATGTCGTACGTGGCACGGTTGCCCGTCATATAGCTACTCTGGTGATCGTGAGTGATGAACACCAGGGCGGGAACAGCCTCCATGAGCGCTTGCAGTTCGATAGCCCGGTTCTCCGCGATGGTTTTGGTCTTTACGAGATCCTCCTCGGCCTTCTTGCGCTCGACCACTTCCCGTTCCAATTCGGCGGTCCGGTTTTTGACCACCTCTTCCAGGTGATCCTGGTGGAGGACCAGGCCGACCCTGGCCTTGTGCATCGCCTCGATTGCGAAAGAGATCATCGTGCTGGCCAAGAGGAACAACAGCATGGTTATCCAATCAGTCGGACTCTGGATAGCGAATTGCCCGACCGGCTCCATCCAAAAGTAGTCGACAATGAGCGCAGAGAGAACGGTGGTCAGCAAGCCCGCCCGCAGGCCCCCGTAAAGGGCGGCCAGTATCACGGCGGGATAGAAGGTCAGGAAGGGCGAGCTCGTACCGAGAGCAGGCGAGAGCGCAAATCGCGCGGCTGTGGCGGTAATGACGATCGCTACGGCGACGCCGTAGCCGTAGCGCTTCGAAAGTGACTTTCTTTCGGGCGGAAAAAGCGGCAGATTCGACTCGCGCAGCGCGGCTATGGAGGCGAAAAGCAGATAGAGCCCGCCGAGCCACTCCGCCGTGCGGGCAAGCCAGTTCACGACGCTGCCGAACGACAACTGGATCATTATGCCGAACAACCCTACCGAGAGCGAAAGCATGGCGAGGGCGTACCAGGCAGCAAACGGGGCGCGCGCCTCGCGCTGACCGGCGAGCATCAGACTGGCAGAGAGCACGAACATCGCGATGGCCGAGATGAGCACGCAGTAACGCACCAGCGTGCCTCCCTGTCCCGGGATGAAGAAGACCGGCAGCCAACCGGCCAGCGCCGCATACGCGACCAGCCACAACGCGCCTAAGGCGAGCGCGGAAGCGCCAGCCAGCCACAGGGTCGGAGAACGAAGCGCTGCTTGAGGCCGCAGCGAGAGGCTGGCGCCAGCCAGATGGCACAGTCCCGCGAGAAAGATGACTGTATTGAAGATGCTGGCATTGACATTGGCATCGCTGGGGGCAACAACGTCCCCAACCGTGCCGGCCAGGCTCCACAGGATCACCCCGCACTCCAAAAGCAGCAGCCCCGGCTTTCCTGATACAAGAAAACTGCGTCCGATGAGAAAGAGGGTGCCCAGCGAGACCAGCGTGTAGAAAGTGAAGCTCAGGACGAGCCTCAGTGGTTCGGACATGTAGGATTCGCTGCCGCCCGCCACCCTTGCAACGATGATGGCCGCCGCCAGCAGCGGAATGGGCAGCCAGGCGAGGCGCGCAAGCCTTCCGGCCCTTAACCCCTGCGAAGGTTCATGCCCGGCGCCAAAATCCGGACCAACCTTGGCGTTCCGCCCGTTCATATATGGCCCTTCGCGTCGAATTGTTCAGAGGCTATCGGATATTGTCCGGGCAGACCGAAACGGGCGCAAAGCCCGTTGAATTCATTGGAGGACGATTTGTGTTTGGCCATGTATCCTCTCTTCGATCTTTGGTCCGGCACCAGGGATCATGAGTAGCCTCTATTGCGGTCAATACATTATAGCAGAACGCTTGTGTGACATAAGGATCACTTCGTCTCCGCGCTTACGGGAAATGAGAAGATTCCAATTCCCGCCTCACCTATTCAGCACGGCCCGTATGGTTTCTGCTATCCGCCGTTTGACGATAGGCTTCATGACAAACTCTTTGATACCTGCCGACATTGCCTTTTCCGGCGACACGGTCTCGCTATACCCTGTAGTGAGAACGATGGGCACGTCTTGTCTCACTTCCAGGATCCTTCGGGCGAGTTCGATACCGGTGAGGTCGGGCATGGTCTGATCGGTGATGACGAGGTCGAAGCGGTCCGGCTCATCCAGGAAGGTCTTGAGTGCGTCGGGGCCGCTCAAAGCGACAGTTACATTATAACCGAGGCGTTGAAGCATCTGTGACGCCATATCGACAACAGCGGGCTCGTCGTCCACGAAGAGTATCCTTTCCTTGCCGCCGGGAACCGGGCCCGTTTCCGCCTGTTCCTCTTTCGCGGTCGCTTCGGCACAGGGCAGGAAGATCGTGAAGGTCGATCCTTCATCCGCCCTGCTTTGTACGGAAATTGCGCCGCCATGGCTCTTGACGACGCCATAGACCACCGCAAGTCCCATGCCCGTTCCTTGCCCCGCCTCCTTTGTGGTAAAGAACGGCTCGAACATCCTTTTTTGCACGTCATCCGTCATGCCCGTCCCCATATCCTTGACGCTGAGTATCACGTAGGCACCAGGTTCCATGCCGGCCTCGGGCATCTCCTGGGGGCGGACAAACGTGACATCGGAAAGACCGATCAAAAGGGTCCCGCCCTTTTCGCGCATCGCGTGGGCAGCATTGATGCAGAGGTTCATGAGCACCTGCTGAATCTGGGAAGGATCGCCCATGATGGTGTCGAAGGTGGCGCGCAGGTCGAGCTTCATCCGGATAGTGGAGGGGAGAGAACCACGGAGAAGTTTATAGGTCTCTTTGACCAGGGGAGCCAGCTTGAGCGCGTTCTTCCCCTGCTCGGTCTTCCTGCTGAACATCAGGATCTGCCTGACCAGGTCGGCGGCGCGTTTCGACGCGTTGACGATCTGCTTCACGTTCCGCGCTGGTCCGGCTGGGTCGGCGTCAGCATTCAGATCATCTAGCGCCAGTTCCGCATTACCGAGGACAACGGCCAGCATATTATTGAAATCGTGCGCGATGCCGCCTGCCAGCGTGCCGATTGACTCCAACTTCTGCGCCTGGCGAAGCTGCTGCTCTGCGCGCTGCTGCTCGGTGACATCCTCAAGAGAAAATACGAGAAACTCCACCTCTCCGGCTTCATTCAGGAGGGGGTGGAGGGTCCAGTCCCAGTACGTTATTCCCCATTCAGGATGGTCAGGGAAGGTAAAGGGGTATACGGTCGCCTGGTAGGGCGCCTTTGTCTCGATGACCTTTCGAAAAACGGCCTCGGCTTTGTCGTGAGGATAGAACTCGAAATAGTTGCGGCCCGGGAATTCCCCTATCTCCTTCCCGCAGGCCTTCGCAAACGCCGCGTTCACCCTGACGAAGTTGAATGTCCTGTCGAGGAATACCAGGGGGGTTATCGTCGACGTGAAGAAGCTTTCCAGGATTCGGGACTGTTCCATGAGCTTCCCCTGGGCTTCTTGAAGTTCCGAAGTCCGTTCCTGCACCCGCAGCTCCAGTTCGTCCCGCGCATTCCGCAGCGCCTCCTCGGCCTCCTTACGCCCATTAATGTTCCTCGCATAGATTTCGAGCCGATCCGGCTGCGGGTATGCGTGAATCTCGTGCCATTCTCCGCTGACGGGACTTCGGGACTCGAAATGGACGGGCTTTCCTCCGGCTACGGCCCTTCGGTAGTGCTGAAACAGCTCGCTCTCCTCGGCCCCCGGATAGAAGTCAAACAGGCTCCGCCCGACCACTTCGGACGCCTTTCGGCCGAGGAGCTGCTCGGCCTCGCGATTCACCTCCAGCAACCGCCAATCGTGATCGTACGCCAGGTAGCGATCGGTGATACTGTCGAGGACCGACTCGAGACGGACACGATTCTCCCGTAGCGCCTCCTCGGCCTGTTTTCGTTCGGTGATGTCACGTACGACACTCAGAAGGATGCGCTCGCCGCCAATGGAAACTCCCCGCGAGCTGACCTCCACCGGGAAGGTCGTTCCGTCCTTTCGACGATGTTCCGTCTCGAAGAGGATGCCGGATGAATCAGCCACATCCATTTGGGCGTCGGTGACCGGGTAGCCCTTGGGACCGCGCAGGTTGTATATCTCCAAAAACAGCAGTTCTTCCCTGCTGTAGCCGTAGGCCTTCACGGCGGCGTCATTCGCTTCGACGATGCGGCCGTCGGCGCGGCGGACAAAGAGGATAATATCCCGGCTGTGCCGCGCCAGAAGCTGGTAGCGCAAGAGCTGATCCTCCATCGCCTTGCGCTCGGTGAAGTCGGTGACAGCTGAACGGATGATCGTGTCCCCCGCAGCATCCGATACGGCAATGCTCTCCATCAGGACGGGAACGCGCGAGCCGTCTTTGCGCTGAATGAGCAACTCGCACTTTTCCCCCTGCGAGGCCTCCCGCGTCTTGCGACAATGTGTGAAAAAGATATCCCTGTGCTGGGGGTTCACAAAAAGAGAGAAGGGCTTGCCCATCAGCTGTGTGCGTTCGATTCCGACCAAAGAGGCGCCGGTCAGGTTTACCTCGGTAATCACCCCGTTCCGATCAAAGCTGAAGTAGCCGACAGGGGCGAAGTCATAAAGGTCGATGTATTTCTCGCGGGATTCCGCGATCTCCAATTGGGCTCTCTTAAGCTCTTCGTTCTGCATTTCGAGCTCGATCTGATGGACCTGCAGCTCGTGGACGAGCCTTTCCATATCCGACGGAGGCATCCCCGCCAAGCCTTTTTCCGCCAGGCTAATCTCTGCCCGCGTGCGCAGGCTGGACGATTGAAGGGGTTCGGGCCTCCCGCATCCAGGGGCCTTGGTCCTTCTCCTGCCCATATCGACTCCTCTCCTTGGCTTCTTTATGTCTGAGAAAAACCGGCCCGGATGTAGATCAGAAATGCAGGCTTACCAATCCCTAACGTCCTTGCGCGCCTGCAGGGCGTCGGGTGATTTCGCGATAGTCCCTGCACCATAGAATACACTATTCAGGTGGTAAAGCAAGGGGCTGCGCGGTGATATCCTCCAGGGCAAGCAGGATGAGGGCGCCGCTTCCGTCGCCCTTCGCCTTTATCCTGCGGGCGTTGAGCAGCATGGTGCGAAGGCCCAGGCGCGGGAAATCGGCATCCACCCGGAAATCCTCGAAGACCTTGCCGGTCTTCATCACGTTCGTTAAAAGGTCATTCAGGACGGGGATATCCCACTCGCGCTCTCCCAGGTCCCTGATGACCCGGCCTTCCGTCTCCTCCCTACTCACATGGAAAAGGCTGTAGAAGGCCCTGTTCGCCAGGAGGATCCGAAAGGCCGCGTCGAGGACCAAAAGCGGCTCCCGCACCGTCTGGACGATGTTCTCGGCAAATTCCGCCCTTTCCCCGGCTGCCCGCTTCGACTCGGTGATCTCGGTGAAGGTGATGACAACCCCGTCGATCACGTTGTCGAGCGTCCTGTACGGCACGATCCGCATGAGGAACCACTGATGGTCTTTTGCCTTCACTTCCGCTTCCAGGGGACGGAGGCGGTCGAGCACCTCGCGCGCGTGCTCAGCGATGGAGGGATACTCGATCTTCACGGTCACGTCGCCTATGGGCCGCCCGACATCGGTGGGGATGAGGCTGATGACGCGCGTGGCCGACGCGGTGAAGCGTTTGATGTGGAGGTCGCCGTCAAGAAAGATCGTCGCGATCTCCGTAGAGTCGAGAAGGTTCTTCATGTCGCTCTCGGTACGGGAGAGCTGGTCAATCTTCGATTGCAGCTCGGAATTGACCGTCACCAGCTCTTCGTTGACAGATTGCAACTCTTCCTTCGATGTTTCCAGCTCCTCGTTCGTCGATTGAAGCTCCTCGTTCGTGGACTGCATCTCCTCGTTTGCCGAGCGCAGCTCTTCGTTGATTGCCTGCGCCTCCTCGACCGTCGCCTGCAGACTTTCCCTCGTGGAGGAAAGTTCCCTCTCCAGTTCCGTCGCACGGCTGGCGTCTGCCTTTTCCGGTTGCCCCTTGCCTTTTTTTGACTCGGCCCTCCTGGGCTTGGGATGTTCCTGAAACATGAACATGAAGAGCGCGTCTTCTCCTTCTGTCCGGGGCAGCGGTTTCACGGCGAGGTCGATGGTTTCCGCCACCCCGTTGGCCTTCACGGGGACATTCCTGTAGACCGCATCCTGCCGGTGGTTGATGGCGGCCAGGAGTGCCGAGCGCATCTGGAACTCCAGGCCCTCCCGCGCCATATTCGCAATGTTGAGGGCCGGCCGGCCGGGACCAGGTGTCAGGTACCTCTCGGTATTGCCGTGGATGTAGAGGATGTCACCCTTATCGTTGACGATGATCGCCGGAGGGGCAAAGACCGAAAGAAGCGTGCCGTGCGCCATCTCCTCCAGATTGACCTTTTTCGCGGCTGCCGGTGGGGTCGAGTACCCGGCTTGCGCGAGATCGGGCGACCAGGGGGCCGCCTTGTAGGGGTGCCCGGCTTGCGGCTTTGCCCGGAAGAACTTC
>JBEKJU010000142.1:0-8814 GCA_050011095.1 Syntrophorhabdales bacterium | reverse complement strand
CGGCGGTATATCCATCGCGCCGGCGTTCGCCAGGGATAACGGCAGAGGCCACAGCCAGCAGGGGCACGGCGGACATGGTGGAGACCGTGGCCACTACCGTGGTGGATATCGCTATGGCTATGCGGAGCCTGTCTATGCGCCTCCGCCGGTCGTCTATGACCCGACCCCGTATCAGTCACCGGGCATCAGCCTCGTCTTCCCCATCCAGATTCGATAGGGAATCCTCAGCGCGGCTTTGATGCGCCACGCAGGCGTCGGGTAGAACGTGTGAAAAAAATAGATTTGCGACCCTTTCTCGTCATTCCGCCGAAAGGCGGAATCCAGTAATTTAAGTGTCTTACGAACTGCCTGGACATGAGGTTTCCACCCCCGGATAGAAACACTTCGGGGCAGGCTTGGTGATGACAAAAGGGCGATTCCTTCACACGTTCGTACCCGCGCAGCGGGTGTCCCACGGCGTGGGTCGGTAGTGCATCAAGGAGGGCTTTGATGCGACAACAAAGATGAGGCGGAGATAAGCGACCCGGTATCAGACGAAGACCGGGGTCGAAGCCCTTATGCGGCGGACACAGCGGCAGTCCCGCAAGGACTGCGCGCTGAAACGAAGGGTCTTATCGCAAGAAGACCCGAGCCCGCCCAGGGCCCGGCAAGGCGATATCGGTACGCTTTAGTCGGGAAACAGTGAGAGAGCCTGCCTGAATCCTTGACCCGGCGAAATCCAATAGTCAGAGGCTCATTGATGAGTAAAACCGGCCTCATGACCGAACAAAAAAATGTAAGACGGTCACCTGGCCGGCCTTTCAGCTTCCCGCTGAGGGTAGCGCGTGGTTTCATGCGCAATCAGGGCCTGCTGCTATCCGGCGCCATTGCCTATTACACCCTGTTGTCGATCGTGCCCATGTCAATCCTTGCGGTTATTGGTTTGTCACATTTTGTAAGAGAGGACTCGTTGTTTCAGACCCTATCGACCTATGCAGGAATGGTGATGCCGGGGTACGCCGCAATTTTGAACCAACAGGTGCGGGTATTTATTGAGCACCGTCACACGGTCGGTATCATTGGAGTCCTGGCCATGCTGTTTTTCAGCTCCATGGCCTTCGGAGTGCTTCAAAGTTCCCTGTCGGTGATCTTTGTTCATCGCGCCAGAACCCAGCGCCGCAACTTTCTCGTTTCCGCTGTCATTCCTTATGCCTATGTCTTTGCCATCGGTCTGGTTATAGTGCTGGTTTCGTTTATTACGGCGGCATTGGAAATACTCGAAAATAGGCAGTTGATGCTGTTCGGACGGAGCTTGAGTCTCGAACTTACTTTCAGGGTCGTGCTGTATGCAATGGGGGTGGTGAGCGAGGTGCTTATGCTCACTTCCCTTTATCTGTTCATGCCCGCAGTCCGTATCAGATTTAGTCACGCGCTGATCGGAGGGATAACCGCGACGATTCTATGGGAGCTCACCCGCCGTGGGCTTATCTGGTATTACTCCACCCTGTCGATGGTCAACCTGATTTATGGTTCCTTCGCCACCGCGGTGGTGGCCCTCCTCACCGCCGAAGCTATAGCGCTGATTGTTTTGCTGGGCGCTCAGGTTATTGCAGAGCTTGAGCACAAGACCACCTGAAAGCAGGCGGTTTCCATGCAAATCACCCCTTGCGCCTTGGCCGCGTGAGGTCGATGGCGGCCCCCGGCGTTTTCCGGCCACTGCATTCACACGAGAAGCAGGTTGTTGCGCTGCAAAGACGTCAAAGAGGCCTATACTGCTTTTTATAGATACCGTGATAGGTGAAGTCAATAATCCGAATTTGTCTCGTCCCCGAAACACTTTTTATTATCAATAACTGGAAAGAGTAGCCTAAAAAGAGTAGAATACACATGAACAGAAGGAAACGCAAAACGGTGGCGAAGTGCTGCGCCGCTATCCGGCCGCATCAATATGCGTCATCGGAATCCCGAGAAGTCCTATGCGGGCTTCTCTACCACGCGTTCCAATTTAATCTCGAAAGGGACTTTAACCTGGGCAATGCCCTAAAAAGGAAGAGCAAGAAGGGGGGGACTTGAAAGGGATCGAGCTGGCAGGGCGCCACAAACCTTTCACGCTTATTTTTTCCGTTGTTGGTAAAAAGACCATCGGCCTCGTGGGCAACCTGGGCGCGATGGTTGTCTTCTTTTCCCTGGCCCTTATCAACATCTTCCGAAGAAAACAGCTCCAGGAGATCGTAAACCAGGTATTCTATGTCGGGGCGAAATCATCCCTGATCGTGATACTGGTGGGTCTTTTTACCGGTATGGTGCTAGGATTGCAGCTTTTTTACACCCTGGTGAAGTTTGGCGCCGTAGGGGCCCTCGGGTCTGCCATTTCCCTCACTCTTGTGCGGGAAATGGGGCCGGTCCTGACGGCCATCATGATCGCCGCGCGGGCGGGCTCCGGCATAACCGCGGAGATCGGCATCCTCCGTATCTCTGAGCAGATCGACGCCCTCTACACGATGCGAATCGATCCTGTCCGGTACCTTATCAGCCCGAGAATCGCCGCCTCGATCATCAGTTTTCCTTTGCTCACCGCCTTTTTCGACCTTATCGGCATCATCGGAGGATACCTGACCGGTGTTCTGCTGCTAGGAACAAACGGGGGTACATACTTTTACCGCGTACAATCTTCCTTGGACATGGCGGATATCCGGGGAGGCTTTATAAAGGCCCTCGTTTTCGGCGCGATCGTCTCGTGCATCTGCTGCTTCCAGGGCTATTTCTGCCATATGAGGACCAACGGTTATGGCGCCAGGGCTGTGGGCCTTGCGACGGTCTCCGCCGTCGTGCTCTCATGCGTCACCATCCTCATTGCGGATTACGTGGTAACGTCATTCCTTATGTAGGGCTGGTCATGGAGATACCTCTCATAGAATTCAAAAACGTGACAAAGCGGTTTGGTGAAAAGACCATACTCGACAAGGTCAACCTCAAGATCTACGAAAACCAGATTACCACGATCATCGGCAAAAGCGGCAGCGGCAAGAGCGTGCTCCTCAAGCATATTGTCGGGCTCCTCAAGCCGGATGAAGGCGCTATCATGTTTCAGGGCCGGCCCGTGAACAAAATGACAAAAAGCGAATGGGACGCGCGCAGGAGTAAGATAGCCTACCTGTTTCAGAATAATGCGCTCCTCGACTCGATGACCGTTTTCGATAACGTGGCCCTTCCTCTCCGCCGGACAACCAACCTCAGCGAAGGGGAGATCGAAAAGGTGGTGCTGAAAAGGATCGAGGAACTGGAACTTGCCGAAGCGGCCGATAAATTCCCGGCCGAGCTTTCCGGCGGGATGCAGAAACGGGTGGCCCTGGCGCGGGCGTTGGCGACGGACCCGAAGGTCGTGCTCTTTGACGAGCCGACCACGGGTCAGGACCCCATCCGGAAGAACATGATCCTGAGCATGATTATACATTACAGGAGAAAGTTCGGATTTACCGCCGTCATGATCAGCCATGACATTCCCGATGTGTTCTTTATTTCAGATCGGATTATCATCCTCTGGGATGGAACGGTCGGCTTCGAGGGGACTTACGAAGAGGCCGCCAGATTGAAGCTTCCCATGATCGACGAGTTTCTCCGCAGCCTTGAAGGGTTCCAGGACGAACTGACGGGCTTGCTTTCAAGGGAGGCGTTCAGGGTGCACTATGCAGCAATGCTTGGGGGTACGGCCACGGTGGCAGCCGTTTCGGCAACCCTTTTCAGCGTCGAATTCGATCGGCTGCACGAGACCCTGGGACCGCAGGCCGCAGTGGAAGTTCTGAGGGCGCTCGGCGAATATGCCAACAGGCGCTTCAACCCCATCGGGGGGTTTTCCGCCCGTCACAGCAGGGATGAGATTCTTACGATATTCCCTCACACGGGCGTAGATGAGGCACGGCAACTGGTGGCGGACTTCGCGCAAGAGCTTAAAGCCGAGGCCATTGAACGCATTCAAAGCATCGCAATAGCAACGATAGGCGCGACAACATGTTTTGACATTTACATCCGTGCCGGGGTTACAGAGGTCTCTCCCACGGATGCCATCGATCAAATAATCGAGAAAGCCCGGGTAAGGCAAGAGATTGTTGCAACACACCGATGCAATTCCGGAGGCGGCGAGCAATGAAAAAATATTCCATAGAAACGGCGGTCGGCATCTTTGTGGTGATCGGCCTTATATGTGTGGGTTACATGACTATAAAACTCGGCAAGGTCTCGTTCTTCGGAGAGGACACCTATCCGCTTTCCGCCCGGTTCGCCTCGGTCTCCGGACTGAGGGTCGGCAGCTCGGTCGAAATTTACGGGATTCAGGTGGGCACTGTGACGAGCCTGGCCATTGACTCCGAGAGGCAGATGGGGATCGTGGGAATGAAGCTCGATAAGGGGGCGAAGGTGTACGATGATGCGGCGGCGACCATCAAGACCGCCGGACTGATCGGGGATAAGTATGTAAAAATAGATCCCGGGGGGGCAGGCGTTGTCCTGAAACCGCATGGCGTGATCACCCAGACCTCTGTGCCTGCGGATATAGAAGACCTTATAGGCAAATATGCATTCGGGGACGTGAAGAAAGAGCCTGAAGAATCCCCGGAGAAACCGACCAAGTGACCGTGGAGGATGTCATGAGAAAATGGCTGGCCGGACTGATGTTTTTTGTGTGCATGGTTCCGTTCCCTGCTTTTGCAGGCGCCCCGCTCGATGCCGTGAAAACAAACGCGAACGGCGTCCTTGAGGTGCTGCGTGACCCCAAACTGCAAGGAGAATCCGGAAAAAAGGTGAAGGAACAGAGGGTCGAGGCTGCTGCCGACAAGCTCTTCGATTACGTGGAGCTTTCCAAGAGGACGCTGGGGCTGAATTGGAACAAGTTTTCCCCGGAGCAGCGCAAGGAATTCGTTGAGCTTTACAAGACGATACTCAAAAACGCATACGTCGATAAAATCACCGCTTACACCAGTGAGCGGGTAAACTTCACCAAGGAGGAGCCCCTTTCCGAAACTACGGTGGAGGTCCAGAGCGTAGTCGTTTCAAAGGGCGGCGAAACGCCCATTTATTACAGGGTCATCAAGAAAGGTAACGAGTGGAGGGTCTATGACGTGGTGATCGAGGGGGTGAGCCTGATCGGCAACTACCGCACCCAGTTCCGGGAGATCCTCGGGAACAACCCGCCGGAGACACTCCTCGAGACACTGCGCAAGAAGGTGGGCAAAAAATGAGCCTCCGGGAACCGGGACGTGACGGGAAAAGAACATGCGTGCCTGGATGGACCGCATGTCTGGTTCTCCTGGCCGGTCTTTTTCTCTGCCTTTTTTCCATGCATGCGGCGGCGGCCGATGGTCCGGACCCGCGTGCGGGCGCTGGAGGAGTGGCAGATCCCGCGCGACAAGGGGGCTTGAGCTCACGTCCGGACCCGCGTGCGGGCGCGGAAGGAGTGGCTCCAGGGGTGGTCAACCCGTCCGGGGAGGCCGGGTCTGCTAAAGCCGCCGCGGCGGAAAAAACTCCCGATGATGAATATGGCGATGTGACTGAGGAAGGGACCGTGTCCAATCCTGCCGCCACGGCAGACAACCCGTCCGACGAATACGGGAACGTGACGGAGAAGGAGGTTGGCGGCACCGAAGAGCTGCGTATTGCCGATCCCATTGAACCCTGGAACAGGGCGATGTACCACGTGAACGACAAGCTCTACTTCTGGGTGCTTAAGCCCGCTGCAAAGGGCTACAGATATGTCGTGCCGGAAGGCTTGAGGGGCCTGTTCAGCAACTTCTACGATAACATTAAGGCGCCCATCCGCATCGTCAACAACTTCCTGCAAGGGAAGCCCGGGTACGCGGGGATCGAGCTGGCCCGGTTTGTCATCAACTCCACCGTCGGCGTCGGGGGCTTGAGGGACTGCGCAAAAGAGTGTTTCTGCATCAACGGCCACGACGCGGATTTCGGCCAGACACTTGGCAAGTATGGCGTCGGCTTTGGCTTCTATATCGTATGGCCCCTTCTCGGCCCTTCCAGCTCCAGGGACACGGTCGGGTCGGTCGCCGACTTTGCGCTGACGCCGACGACCTACGTCAGCTCGCAATGGATCAGCCCCATAACCGTAGGGCTCTACGCGCACGAAAAGATCAACTATGCGTCCTTTCATCTCGGGGATTACGAGGCGCTCAAGGCAGCAGCGATCGACCCTTACGTGGCCATGCGCGACGCCTATGTCCAGTACCGCAAGAAATTGATTGGGCACTAGGGACCCGCGCGGCAAGGTCAGGCTTCCAGGACATAGCGAAGGAGGACAGAAAACTGAGCCGCATACACGTGATGTTCGATCCCAAAACAATAGCCCTGATAGGCGCAACCGGGAAGGAAGGCGCCATAGGACGTACAATCCTGGAGAACCTGCTCCGGTCCAGGGAGAGGAAGATATTTGCGGTAAACCCCCATGCGGGCAAGGTATTGAATGTGGAGACCTACCCCACCATCGCAGGCATTCCCGAGCATGTGGATCTGGCCGTTGTGGCAACGCCGGCGCGGTCAGTGCCTGTTGCGGTCGAGGAATGTGGCAAGGCGGGCGTAGAGGGGGTGGTCATAATCTCCGCCGGGTTCAAGGAGATCGGTGAAGAAGGAACACGGTTAGAGGGCGAAATAGACGGGATCAGGAAAAAATATGGGATGCGCATTATGGGACCAAACTGCCTCGGTTTCGTGCGACCCGTCCTGGGCTTGAATGCGACCTTCCTCCGGGGTAATCCTCCACCTGGAAATATCGCCTTCATCTCCCAGAGCGGCGCCCTCGGCAGCGCGATACTCGATTGGGCGGTCAGCGCCGGGATAGGCTTTAGCATGTTTGCATCACTCGGCTCAATGCTCGACGTCGATTTTGGCGACATGATCGATTTCTTGGGAGATGACCCGGCCACCAGAAGCATCCTTATCTATATGGAGGGAGTGGGCAACGCGAGAAAATTCATGAGTGCGGCCCGGGCGTTCGCCCGCCGCAAACCCGTCATCATTTTAAAGCCGGGGCGGTTTGCGGAGAGTGCAAGGGCGGCCCATTCCCACACGGGCGCCATGGCAGGGGACGACGCGGTATATGAGGCAGCCTTCAGGAGGGCCGGCGTTGTAAGGGTCGGGGAAATAGCGGAACTCTTCGATGCCGCCGAGGTTCTTGATTCGAAGAGGTTGCCGGCCGGTCCGAGGCTCGCCATAGTAACGTCCGCCGGCGGACCCGGCGTGATGGCCACCGACGCCCTTATTCACCTGGGCGGGGAGCTGGCGGGGCTCTCCGACGAGAGCGTGAAGCAACTCAGCGCATTTTTGCCACCCTACTGGAGCAAGGCGAATCCTGTCGACGTGCTTGGAGACGCAACCGTCGATAGGTTCACGAAAGCCCTCGCCATATGTCTCGGTGACCCCATGGTGGACGGGGTGCTCGTCATTTACGTGCCCACGGACGCTGCCCCTTCGACCCAGGTCGCGCGCGCGGTGGCCGATAGTGCGAAAAACGCCTCAAAGCCTGTCATCGCAACGTGGATGGGGGGAGAAGACGTCGAGGAAGGTAGACACATCTTTGTTGAAAACAGCATCCCGACCTACGACACCCCCGAGGAGGCTGTCAGAACTTATGTGAATATGTGCAGGTACAAGAGGCATCTCGACGAGCTCTATGAGACCCCAGACGAGCAGCCGGCGCACATCGCGCCCTCGAAGGATCACCTGAAAAAGCTTCTCAAGACGGTCCTCAAGGAAGGACGAACGCTCCTCAACGAGGCGGAGTCCAAGGATTTCCTCATGACCTACCGTATCCCGGTGACGCCTGTGCAGGTCGCTCAAGATCCTGAAGCGGCCCTACGCATCGCGGAAAAGACGGGTTACCCGGTCGTTATCAAGGTCGTCTCGCCTGACATCTCCCACAAAAGCGATGTGGGTGGCGTCATCACGGGGATAGATTCACGGGAAGCCCTGAAGGCGGCGTATGGGAAGCTGATGCAAAAGGTGAAGAAAAGCGCCCCGAAAGCGACCATAACGGGTGTGGCTGTCGAGAAGATGATTACCGATGTCGATTACGAACTTATTCTTGGGGCCAAGAAGGATAAGGATTTCGGTTCGGTCATCCTCTTCGGGATGGGGGGGACCGCGGCCGAGTTCATCAAGGACTTTTCGATCGGGCTCCCCCCGCTCAACCAGACCCTGGCGAAGATGTTGATGCAGGATACCAGGGTATACAAAATGCTCCAGGGCTTTCGGGGCAAACCGCCGGCCGATTTTGAAGGGATCGAGGAAGTCCTTGTCAACTTTTCCAATCTTATCGTCGACTTCCCTGAAATAGCCGAAATCGACATAAATCCTCTTGCCATATCGAATGGCAAAGCATCGGCCCTTGACGCGCGAATCATTATTGACAAGAACTATGACGCCGCCGGTCGGTCGCCCTATCCTCACCTGATTATCACTCCCTATCCGACCAGGTACATCACGCCCTGGCGCCTGTCGGATGGAACCGAAGTGCTTCTGAGGCCCATACGACCCGAGGACGAGCCCGCGGAGCACGAGATGCTCTCTTCGCTGTCTGAAGACACATTGAGAACCAGATTTTTTTCCGTTATCAAAGACATGTCCCATGAGTGGCTTATTCTTTTCTGTAATATCGACTACGACCGGCACATGGCGCTGGTTGCGGAGACGGAGGAAAATGGAAAGAAAAGGATGCTGGGGGTTGCAAGACTTATTATGGACCAGGACCTGACGTCGGGCGAAGTGGCCGTCCTCGTGCAGGACAGGTTCCAGGGGAAACGCCTTGGGTCCAAACTTGTGGAGATGCTCATCGGG
>JBEKJU010000141.1:0-8831 GCA_050011095.1 Syntrophorhabdales bacterium | reverse complement strand
CCTTTCCCTCTCCACGTCGGCCCTCGTGCACCTGGGAGAGCTGCCGGACCCGATCACCAACATGAAAGAGGTAAACCTGCAGCTTGCAAAGCAGACAATCAGCATCATCGAGATGCTGAAGGAGAAGACGAAGGGCAATCTCACGCAAGAGGAGGATAGCCTCCTCGACAACGTGCTCTACGATGTGAGACTGAAGTTCATCAGGTCGTCGGGCTGATCGCCAGGCAACCATTGGGGCTCGCGTCGCCCCCTCTGTGAGCAAAGCTCACAGAGCCTCCCCCGTCATAAAAAGGAAGAACCGGAGGTGAAAAAGGGCTGCCGTTGGCTCGCGTCGCGCAATTACCGGGACACCCGCTAAGCGCGGGTACCCGGTCGCCCCCTCTGTGAGCAAAGCACGACCCGCTTCGCGACACCCACTTCGTGGGTACCCGCCGGCCTCCCCCTCATAAAAAGGAAGAACCGGAGGTGAAAAAACCACTTTCCGCTATCGTCGCGTGGGTACCTCGCGTCGCCCCTCCGCACGACCCGCTTCGCGACACCCACTTCGTGGGTACCCGCCGGCCGGTCGAGCCCCCCTTCAAGGAGAAGGACATTATGTGGACGTCGGCCCGTCCGTTCTCTGTCGGGTTCACGCAGTCACATCCGGCGGGGGTTCCTCGGCATGATCAGGGCCGCCTCTCTCTCGTACGCCTTGGCTATGGCGGGCTCTCCGAGCTTCAGGTAAAGGGAGGACAGATGCAGCAGGGCATCGGATTCGAGCCGTTTGTCGCCGGTGAGCCTGCAGATCTCCGCGCATCTCGACTGGCGCACGACTGCCCGTTCGTGATCACTCAAAAGTGACAGGAGAACGGCTTCCACGTAAAGGACGTATGGCAGTTCTTCGATGTCTGCTACGCGGTCCCGCGCCTGCCTGATGAAGCTCAGGGCCCGTTTCAATTTCCCGCGGTTCAGCTCCAGAATTGCGTAGAGAAAGGCCCGGCACCAGGACGACGTACTGCCCAGGGGCAGCTCGGCCATGCCGGAGACATCGATGTGGAGTTTGTCACGCCCCACAAACTCGAAGCAGGAACGAATATCGGATAGCTGCTTCATCTCCTTATCTTTTCGTCTTTTTTTTGGTTCCCTTAAGTGTGCCCTTCCTCCTTACGGGCGTGGGCCGGCCACATCCCCCCTTGAGAGCCGCTAGAGGGAGATTATATCGATCGGGTCCGAGGTCAGTCGCTCGACACCCGATTCCTTCACCACAAGATCGACCTCCATGCCGATGGCGCCATGATCGGGCAGGATGAATTTCGGCTCAAGGGCAAAAACCATCCCCTCCTTGAGGGTCCTCCGGTGTTTTCCCGTGACCACCGGTAATTCATTGATTTCGAGACCGAGGCCGTGACCGATGAACGAGACCCGGCCTTGACCGAATCCCATGAAATTGTCCTCCAGCCCCGCGCGCTTCGCGATCCGCAGGGCCCTCGCGAATACCTCTGTACAGTCCACCCCCGGCCGGGCACTTCTTTCAACGGTCTTCACAAAAAGGCCTCTGTCATAGTATTGTATACTTATATCGGTCATTCGCACATTGGCGGTATGAGATGAAGGAGCGGGACAAGACGGAACGGCAAACGGGGAGTGAACTCACGCGGCTGCGCCGGCGGATCGCCCTCCTGGAGGCGCGCCATGCGGGCGACAGGGAGGTGGAGAAAAGGCTGAGGGAGAGCGAGAAGAAATATCGGCTCCTCTTCGAGAATGCAGGCGATGCAATACTTCTCATGAGGGAAGACAGGCTCGTCGATTGCAATTCCAGGACCCTCGGGATGTTCGGGTGTACAAAGGAGCAGATAATCGGACAGCCGCCTTACAGGTTCTCTCCGTCCCTCCAGCCCGATGGCGGCGACTCACAAGAAAAGGCGCTCGAACGGATACACGCCGCCATGGCGGGCGTTCCCCAGTTCTTTGAGTGGGAACATTGCCGCTGCGATGGGACCCCCTTTGACGCCGAGGTGAGCCTGAACAGCCTAGAACTGGCCGGTGACATAGTGGTCCAGGCGATCATCCGCGACATCACCGAAAGAAAGCAGGCAGGGCGGATGCTCCTTCAGAATGAGGAGCTCTATCGGGACGTGGTGGAGAACGTGGGCGACGGGATCGCCATTACGGTCGATACGGAAAGGGTTTTTGTGAACAGGGCGTTCCTCGCGATCCACGGCCTTCGCGATGCATCGGAGGCCGTGGGACGTCCCCTTGATCGGTTTGTCTTCCCGGAGGATCAGGAAGCGGTGAGAAAACGCGTCATAGCGAGGCAAAGAGGCGAATCCCTGGACAAACTCGCGGAATACAAGATCAGAAGGGGTGACGGAGAGATACGGACCGTGCAGGCCTCCGTCGTGACCACCACGTATAAGGGACGGCCGGCAACCCTCGCGGTCTTGCGGGATATTACGGCCGTGAAACAGGCGGAAACGGAGATCATGCGGTTGAATGCGGAGCTGGAACGGCGCGTCCTGGATCTCAGGAACGCCAATGATGAGCTGGAGGCCTTCAATTCGACGGTCTCCCACGATCTCCGCACCCCCCTCATGATAATCGAAGCCTTTTCGGAAAGAATACTGAAAAAGTACCGCCTTCTGCTCGACGACAGGTTTGCGGATCTCATGGGCGCGATACGGACCAACGTGGTGAAGGCCGGTCGGCTCATCGACGATCTTTTGGCCTACGCAAGACTCGGCAAGGAGGCGTTGCAACGGGCGCCGGTCCGCATGGACGCCCTTGCGGCATCCGTGGTGGATGAACTCCGGTCACTCTATCCGGAAGGGGACGTGACGATCTCTCCCCTTCCTCCGTGCGCCGGCGACGAACGGATGATACGCCAGGCATTTGCTAATCTCGTGTCCAACGCCTTCAAGTTTTCGAGCCGCAGGGAGCACAGGTTGATCGAGATAGGGGGATGGGACGGGGGGGAGGAGAACGCCTACTTCATCAGGGACAACGGAGCGGGCTTCGACATGGCGGAAGGGGCGAGGCTCTTCACCGTCTTTCAGCGGCTTCATTCGGGGGAGGAATTTAAGGGGACCGGCATGGGTCTCGCCATTGTGAAGAGAATCGTCGGCCTTCACGGAGGACGTGTGTGGGCCGAGGGCGCACCCGGTCGGGGAGCGACGTTCTACATTACCCTGCCGAAGGCGGATCGGCCGGGGGAAGATCGCGAATAGGAAAAAATGCGTTCGGGGATAGGGGATGCGGGGGGCCCGAGACGATCCGGCAGGGGGTGATGCCGATTCGAACGGGAAAGGCCGCCGCCCATCCGCCGCCGGCCGTCCCAACAGCCGCGGATCACGCGAAGACGCGCCGGAATATGGACTCGACGTGATCGAAATAATGCCTGTCGTCCGTTATCGTGACGATCTCCTCTTCGGTCAGGTACCTTCTCAGGGCCGGATCCTTCTTGAGGCACCCGGTGAAGTCAAGGTTGTCGCGAAAGCAGGCCATGGCGATCGACTGGGTGATCTTGTAGGCCTCCTGCCTGCTCAGGCCCTTTTTCACGAGACTGAGCAATATCGCCTCCGAATGGTAGAGCCCGCCGGTAATGGCCAGGTTTTCTTGCATCCGCTCGGGATAGACGATCAGGTTTTTGAAGAGGTTCGTGATGCGGCCGAGCATATAGTCGAGCAGGATTGTCCCGTCCGGGCCGATCACCCTTTCCACGGAAGAATGGCTGATATCCCGCTCGTGCCACAGGGGTATGTCTTCAAGGGCCGAAAGGGCGTAGCCCCTAAGGAGCCGGGCCAGCCCCGAGATATTTTCGGAGCCGATCGGGTTCCGCTTATGGGGCATCGCCGAAGAGCCTGTCTGGCCCACCCGGAAGAACTCCTCCGCCTCACCCACCTCGGTCCTCTGGAGATGCCTGATCTCCGTGGCCAGTTTCTCCAGGGATGAGCCGACAATCGCGAGGGTCGTGAAGAATTCGGCGTGATAATCGCGCGGGATGATCTGCGTGGAGATGGGCGCCCGCTTGAGGCCGACCTTGTTGCACACATACTCCTCGACAAAGGGCGGCACGTGGGCATACGTACCGACGGCGCCCGAGATCATGCCGTAGGAGACGCACTCCCTGGCGGCAATCAGCCTTTGGAGGTTTCGCCTCATTTCGTCATAAAAATGGGCCATTTTCAAGCCGAAGGTGATGGGCTCAGCGTGTATGCCGTGCGTCCTGCCGATCATGGGGGTAAATTTGTAGGTCTGTGCCTTCTCCTTCAGCACCGCCATGAGCGCGCGCACATCCTCGATGAGAATGGTTGCGGCCCCTTTGAGAAGGAGGGAAAAGGCGGTATCGAGGATGTCGGAGGAGGTGATGCCCAGGTGGATCCACTTCGAGGCGGGACCGACGCGCTCGGAGACGGCCTGAATGAAGGCCACCACGTCATGTCTCGTCTCGTTCTCTATTTCGAGGACCCTTTTTACGTCGATTCCGGCCCGCTCCTTGATGGCCGATAGGTCTTCCGCGGGGATCACGCCAAGCTCATGGTACGCCTCGCATATGGCTATCTCTATTTCGAGCCAAGTGTGGAGCTTCCTCTCCTCTCCCCATATCTCCGCCATTTCCTTCCGTGTGTACCGCTCGATCATGGTGTCCCCTCTAATGCAGAAAATCGTCGCGCGGCCCGAGTTTCGCCGTTCCGCCCGCCCGCTTTGTTTTACTTTACTTGTTTCACCGTGCACTGTCAACGCGGAAGACGAAGCCGTGCCACCCTTTCATCCTCCTGTGCGTGAGGGGGCTGAGAGGTCTGAAGAGGCGCGGCGCCTCATCCCCGAACTGGTCCTCGATGCCCGATATGACGAGGTAGCCTGAAGGCGCCACCTTCCGGACTATCTCGGCTGCCCTCTGACTGAACGTCGCGAAATCGAGGTTGGCGAGGACGACGTCGAAAACCCCCTTGATGGCGGCGATATCGCCGCAGGCAAGGAGGATGCCTCCGCTCCTGTTGAAACCGCAGCTCTTTTTTGCCGCTTCGGCCGCGAGGGGGTCGTGGTCGATGGCGGCTATGAGGGATGCGCCGAGGAGCGCGGCGTTGACGGCGAGTATGCCCGATCCCGACCCTATATCGAGCACCTTCCTGGCCTCGATAGGGATGGTGTCCATCATCCTCACCATCAGTTTAGTCGATTCGTGCCTCCCCGTGCCGAAGGCCATTCCCGGCTCGATCACGATGGCGCGCCCCTTCTTTGGGGGCCTTCTCCATGGCGGCAGGATGGTCAGGTCGCCGATCTTCACCGGCGTGAAATACTGCCGCACCAGGGCGACGTAGTCCTTTTTAGCCTCCTCCACGGTTGTGAGCCCGCGGATTGTAAGTCCCGATTCCCGCACATAGGCGACGAACCGGTCCGGGTTTGCGGGATAGCATGTTATCCGCACCCCGTCGGCGTGGTCCTCGATCCAGACGCCGCCGCTCTGCGAATAGAAATCGACGTCGAGGACCTCTTCGGTCCCCTTATCCGCCAGTATGTCAACGCGCGTCAGGGCCATATCTGCCGTCCCTTCATTCATTCCCGTTTCCACCCGCCGATCCGGGGTTCCTGATCGCAGGCCGGCGCCGCGCCGCACGCACCCGGTCGGCATGTCCATTTTTTCTGAAATATAATCACGATGGTGATAATGGAAGACCCCCTTTGCGAGAGGACCTCCACGGGAGAGTATAGATGAAAACCCGGCCGTTTGCAAACTTGGCCGGAAGGCCCTTTATGGGATGTTTTTGCATTGAATTTTGACCTTCCGGGCGTTACATTTTTTAGGAAAAAAGACGTTCCTTCTTTTCCACATTCGTGTGAATGGAGCAATGTTCAACCGGCGCCAAGGTGATCGTCCGGGATGATTGTCTGTAAGAGGAGGATATCCATGAACATCGGGAAGCTGTTTTTGATCCTCATTGCCGCGTTGCTTTTGGTCACGGGCGCTCAGCCGGGGCACGCCGCGTCAGGGCAGAGGGATATCATCCTCGCCACGACGACGAGCACGCAGGATTCAGGTCTGCTCGATGTCCTGATCCCCCTGTTCGAAAAAAAGACGGGCTATTTTGTGAAGACCATCGCCGTAGGTTCGGGCCAGGCGATGATGATGGGCCAAAAGGGCGAGGCGGATGTTTTGCTCGTCCACTCCCCCGACGCAGAGAAACAGTTTATGGACGATGGGTACGGCATCAACCGGCGGCTCGTCATGCACAACGACTTTATCGTCCTTACCCCGAGGTCCGATAGGGCACGGATCGCCGGCTCCAAATCGGCAGTCGAGGCCTTTAAGGCAATCGCCGCCAGCCAGGCGGTGTTCATGTCGAGGGGGGACAATTCCGGGACCGACGCGGAGGAGAAGGCCCTTTGGAAGGCCGCCGGCATCAACCCGGAAGGGCGGAAGTGGTACCAGGTGACGGGCCTCGGCATGGGGCAGACGCTCAGCGTCGCCTCGGAAAAGCAGGCATACACCCTGGCCGACCGCGGGACGTACCTGGCGTTGAAAAAACGGCTCGACCTTGCCATAGGCGTGGAGGGCGACAGGCGGTTGCTCAATATCTATCACGTCATCGAGGTCAATCCCGCGAAGTGGCCTAAGGTGAATGCGGCGGGGGCCGGGGCGTTCTCCGCATTCATGGTGGCGCCCGAGACGCAGGCCGTGATAAGCACCTTCGGGGTCGACAGGTTCGGTTCGCCCCTCTTCTTCCCCGATGCGGGAAAACATGCGGGGGAGCCGGCGAATAAGTGGAACTGATCGCCGACGGCCTCCGGAAGGCCTTCTGGCTCCTCGTCACATTCGATCCCGATGTCATGGGGATCACCCTGCTCTCGCTCAAGGTGTCGGGTCTCGCGACACTCGTGAGCCTGGTGATCGGGATATCCTTCGGGGCCCTGCTTGCGCTCGCGCGTTTCCCGGCAAGAGGCGTCCTGATCGGCCTCGTCAATACGGGAATGGGCCTCCCTCCCGTCGTGGTCGGCCTCTTCATCAGCATCCTCCTGTGGCGGAACGGCCCGCTCGGCTTTTTGGGACTGCTCTACACGCCGACGGCCATGGTCATCGCCCAGACAGTGATCGCAACACCTATCGTCATGGGTATCAGCCTCGCCGCCATGCAGCAGCTCCCGACAAAGCTGAAACTCCAGGTCCTTGCCCTCGGCGCGACGAGGCTCCAGATGACCTGGATATTGATCCGGGAGGCCCGGCTGCCCCTACTCGCAGCGGTGATGGCAGGGTTCGGCGGGGTCATATCGGAGGTGGGCGCCTCCCTCATGGTCGGCGGCAACATCAAGGGGTATTCCAGGGTGCTGACGACGGCGACGGTGATGGAGACAAGCCGGGGCGACTTCGACACGGCCATCGCCCTCGGCATCATCCTGCTTCTCCTCGCCTACGCCGTCAACCTGGTGCTCACCCACATCCAGCAGCGGGAGCGGCCCCTATGAGCCTGGGCAGGCCCGTCATCGAAGGGAAGGGCCTTCGGGTGATACGGGGTGGCGCCGTCATCGTCGATACACCCTTCATAGCCGTTGAAGAGGGGGAGGTACTATCCCTGATCGGCCCGAACGGCTCGGGGAAGACGACACTCCTCCAGACCCTGTCGTACCTGACCAAGCCTTTTGAAGGCGACCTGTTCTTTCGCGGCCGGAAGGTGGGCGCCGACTGCCCTGTCCTCACGTACCGCCGCGCCCTAGCGATGGCGTTTCAGGAGCCCCTCCTGTTCGATAGGACCGTCTTCGAGAACGTGGCGTCGGGATTGAAGATAAGGGGAATGAGCCGGGCGAAGCTCCGGGAGGCCGTTATGGAGGGCCTTGCGCTCTTCGGCATCTCTGCCCTGAGGGACCGTTCGGCCCGGAGCCTCTCGGGTGGAGAGGCACAGAGGACGAGTCTGGCCCGCGCCTTTGCCATTCGTCCGGACGTCATGCTCCTCGACGAGCCCTTTGCCTCGCTCGACCCCAGGAGCCGCGAGCCTTTGATCGAGGACATGCAGGCCATCCTCAAACAGACGAGGACAACGACGGTTTTTGTCACCCACGACCTGATCGAGGCGATCCGCCTTTCCGACCGGATAGCCGTCATGGACCAGGGAAGGATCCGCCAGGTCGGCTCCCCCGAAGAGGTGCTGAATACCCCTGCCGATGAGTTTGTCGCCTCCTTTGTCGGCATCGGAACCATCCTGAGCGGGCGGGTGTTGGAAAGCGAAGGTGACACCGCCTTGGTTTCCGTTTCAGGCAGGGAGATCGAATCATCCGGCCATTTCAGCGCCGGCGCCTTGGTAGCCCTGTTCATAAGACCTGAAAACGTCACCCTTTCCCTTCCATATGATGGCGGCCGCCGGAATGACCCACAGATCACGAGCGCGAGGAACGTCTTTCCCGGCACCGTGACAAGGGTCATTCCCATGGGGTTTTATCAAAAGATTGACCTCGACTGTGGATTCCCGCTCGCCTCTTACGTGACATCCCTGTCCCGCGAGGCGCTCAACCTCGCGGAAGGCAGGGAGGTGATCGTCTCGTTCAAGGCCACCGACGTCCATTTGATAAAAAAACCTTGATTCCTGTCGGAGGCCCTTAATTTTTTTCTCCGATCATCGATAAGAATATCAATGCAGAGCCCATCAACCCACCGTGAAGAGCTGCTCGAAAGGGCGGAGGCGTTAAAGGTATTACCTAGCCTCACTACCGTCATCAATGAGGTACTCCAGGTCCTGTCGCGGGAGGACTCCTCCTTCTCCCAGCTCTTCGATGTCGTAAGGTACGATCAGGCCATCTCCTCTAAGATCATCAGCATCGCCAACTCCGCCTACTTCAGCAGGGGGGCGAAGATCGTCACCCTGCAG
>JBEKJU010000140.1:0-13995 GCA_050011095.1 Syntrophorhabdales bacterium | reverse complement strand
CATGAACCAATTCGGTAAACCCTATGATTGCCGCAAGGATGTTGTTGAAGTCATGGGCGATGCCGCCGGATAGTGTCCCGAGGGCCTCCATCTTCTGGGCCTGGCGGAGCTGGGATTCGAGCAGGGTCCGTTCCTCCTCCACCGCAAGCCCGTGAATGGCCTCGCCGATGAGCGGCTGGACCGATTCGATGAATTCAACCGTTCCCAAGGGTATCTTTGCTTTCGTGCGGTCGGCGAGATGAATCGCGCCTAGGATCCTGTTCCGGTAGGAGATGGGTATTATCGTGACGCTCGCGTAGCCTTCGACAATGCACCTGCCCCTGAACTGTTCCTTCTCCTGGGCCGAAAGGCCAGCGAGGAGCGTCATCGTGTCCTCGCAGTGAAAACTGCCGAAAGGCGTCACGCAGGCCATGTCCTGAGGCTCGGGCGCGCCTGCCACCACACGAATGCAGGCGCACCGGTCACGGCGCATCGAGAGAAAGTTCTCGGACTCCCAGAAGTCTCTACTGAAGCCCACGAACGACTCGTAGGGAATATTCTCCGCCTTATCGAGGACCCGTATGCCCGCCCCTTCACAGCCCGTCCACTCCTGCAGCAGCGCCACGACCGCGTCGAGATACTCGTTTTTGGAAGACTGGGCCGTAAATAGCTTCAAGAGCCGGTTGGTTTCACGGAGGGCTGCCTCTGCCTGTCTGCGCTCGATCACCTCGGCCTCGACCGCCTGGTAAGTTCTCTCCAGTTCTGCTGTCCGCTCATAAACCCGAAGCTCAAGTTGGTCGTGCGATTTGCGAAGCTCCTCCTCCATCCGCTTACGCTCGGTGACGTCAGTGGCAACGCCGATGACTCGTTTTATTTTTCCCGCAGCATCGAAAAAGCCTTGGGCGGTTTCCTCCAATGTCACTACACTCCCGTCATTGCGCACGAGCCGATAATACGCAGCGTAGGTGTCTGCGGCGGGCGTCAGGTTGCGGAGCAGCTTCTCGAACCGCGATCGGTCGTCCGGGTGAACGCGTTGGGAAAAACGCTCGGACGTGGCAGTGACCATTTCGTCGTAGTCGATGTCGAAAATCGTTTTGCAACTGGCGGAGCGGCGCACTTGATCTGTGGCCGTATCCCAGTCGAAGGTGAAGGAACGGCTAATGCTCAGCGCCTGCTGGATCACTCGCTCTTTCTCCTGCAGCTTTTCTTCGGCCCGCTTGCGCTCGGTGATGTCAAAAGCGTAGTGCATGTAAAGATCGTCTGCGACAGGCGCCCAATGGGCTTCCATCACTTTTTCACCCGCTTCGAGAACGACATGCTGTTCTTTCCCGGTCGCCCATAAATCCGGAGCCAGACACCACGGGCACGGGTCTTGATTTTGCCCCCATGTCTCGAAACATTTTGATCCGCACACCGCCCCGACATTAATGCCGGCCTGGTTTGACGCGATGACCTCCCGCGTTGTCGTCCGCAGCAGAAGCACTACGCCGGGGAAATGGTCCAACAGTAATTGTTGCAAATATTTGTCGCTCGCGATTTGTTCTTCGGCTTTCTTATGCTCGGTGATGTCACGGAAAACGAGGACGACGCCCGTGGTGTTGCCCTCCTTGTCTCTTATGGGGGCGCCGCTATCGTCAATAGGTACCTCTGTACCGTCCTTTCTCACCAGAATAGTATGGTTCGCAAGCCCGACGACCATCCCTTCCCCGAGCACTTTGGCGACCGGACTCTCAACCGCGCTGCGGGTGTGCTCGTTGACGATGTTGAAGACCTCCGTCACCGGCTTCATCGAAGAGCCTTCGAGTGTCCAGCCGGTCAGTTCCTCCGCAACAGTGTTCATAAACGCGATCTTTCCTTCAACGTCGGTGGCGATGACCGCATCGCCGATGCTCGAAAGGGTGGTGGCCCAACGCTGTTCGCTCTCACGCAGCGCCTCCCCGGTACGCGTGCGCTCGGCGACCTCGGATTCGAGCACTCGGTTCGCCTGCGCGAGTTCGGCCGTGCGCTGTGTCACCCTTTCTTCGAGGCCCTCTTGCGCCAGACGCAACATCTCATTTTTTTCGGCAAGCTGGCGTGTGCGCTTCTTTACAAGCAGTTGGAGCATCACCAGCCAGAAGGCGACAATCAGGGCGACGGCTATCGCGATGGCGATGGCGGGAACGATGTATTTCTGCAACTTGCGCCAGGGCTCGTCGGCGGTGAGCCATTTGTCGTAGATCCGGTCGTATTGCCCGTTCGCCTTGATGATCATAAGGCCTTGGTTCAGCTTCTCCAGCAGGTCTTCATCACCTTTTTTCACGGCGAACGAAAAGACCCGCTTATAGTCGGAAATAGGAGGACCGGCGGCAAGACCCTTTATTCCATGTGTCTTGATAGCCATTGCTCCGATGAGCTTCGAGCAGAGGAATGCGTCGTGCTTGCCGGACGAAACCAGAGACAACCCTTCCGGTATCGTACTGACGAGGATCAGGCGACCCTGGAAGTTGCGCTCGAGAAGCGCGTGATGGGCGGCATCCGAGCGCATGACGACGATCTCCTTCCCCTTCGCACCTTCAACGTTCCTTATGGGAGGGTCTCCCTTGCGAACAAAGAAAGCATCGAAGGTCTCCGTGTGGGGAAGGCTGAAATCGACCACCCTTGTGCGCTCCGGCAGCTTCGCGACGATGGGCAGCACGTCGATCCTGCCGGCCACCAGATCGTTCCAGACGGTATCCCAGGGGCCGGTTGAGATCCTGATGGGCAAACCCATGGCGTCTGCAACGGCTTTTATGAGATCAACCGAGAATCCCGCCGGCTGGCCGTTTTTGTCAACAAAGGCGTAGGGTGGAAATTCCAGCTCGCTGCCGACCTGGACTTCGTGTGGATCGCCCGCTGCACGGCAGGGGCCGGAGCCAAAATCCGCGATTAAGAAGATGGCAATGGCCAAGAGCATCATGGGCAACGAGCGAAGCCCATGGCGCTTCCCTTCCAGCAATCTGAGCCACCACTTCCTCTTCGTGGTCTCAACTACGGTTTCTGTTTCCGGTATGACCTTCGACATGGAACCTCCATGCAGGAATTACATCGCATGTATGGGGTGGAAGGGCTCCCAGTACCTATCTCTCCAACGAGATTTCCAGGAGACCTCCGCTTGTCTGTATGTCCTCTTTTCTATCCGGCTCCGAGTTCTGCAATCCTATCGGTATCCAGAAGAAGGGTGCAACCGGACTTGCTCGTCCAGCACCTTCCTGATCGTCTTCGCGATCTCCGCCTTCGTCAGGGGCTTCATTGCGAATGCCGGTATCCCTAATGCATTTGCCTTATCGGCATCGACCAGATGGCTGAAACCCGTGCACATGATGATGGGTAGATCTGCCCTGAGAGCGAGGACCTCTTTTGCAAGCTCGACGCCCGTCATCTCGGGCATGGTCTGGTCTGTAATGACAAGGTCGAAACGGGATGGATCTTCCTTCAAAAGTGCAAGGGCCTCCTTGCCGTTCATCCGGGATGTGACCTCGTAGCCGAGCTCCGTGAGGATGTCTTCACCCATCTCCACGAGGGCCTCTTCGTCATCGACGAATAGGATTCGCTCGGAGCCGGTGGGGAGCGCTTCGTGGCTGACGGAAGCAGTAGCCGACCCTTTCGCGGTCTTCGGGAAGTAGACCGTGAAGGTCGATCCTTTGCCGGGTTCGCTCTCTACGGTAATGTAGCCGTCGTGCTGCTTCACGATACCATGCACCACCGACAGGCCGAGTCCTGTTCCTTCTCCGACCTCTTTCGTAGTGAAGAAGGGGTCGAATATTTTGTCGATGATTTCGGGCGCTATACCGCTTCCCGTATCACGTACCGTCAGCTTTATATAGAGCCCCGGTTCGATGTCCTGGGGGTCTCTGCTTGATGGGGAGACGCTGAAGTCGCTCAACGCTATGTCGAGACTCCCCCCCTTCTCCCGCATGGCAAAGGCGGCATTGGTGCAAAGGTTCATGAGGACCTGCTGGATCTGTACCGGATCACCGAGGATAACGCCCGATTCGCTCTTGACGTCGACCCTGATGTCAATGGTGCTCGGAGTCGAAGCACGAAGGAATTTCACGGTCTCCTTGACAATGCTGGAGAGCCGCAAGGGTTTCTTCTCCTGCTCGGTCTTTCTCATGAAGGTGAGCAATTGCCTTACTATATCCCGGCCCCGGATGCTCGCCTCCATGATCCTCGCCAGGTGACGCTCGTCGCGGCTTCCCTTGGCCGCGTGGCCCGCCAGCAGCTCCGTGAACCCGATGATGGCGGAAAGGATGTTATTGAACTCATGGGCAACACCGCCCGTGAGAGTGCCTAATGCCTCCATCTTGCGGGCCTGGCGGAGCTGGGCTTCGGTTTCGCGGCGCATGCGGGCCATCGCTATCTGTGCGCCGACAACGGTCAGCAGCTCTCTGGCGCTGAAGGGCTTCATGAGGTAATCGTCCGCGCCGGCGACAAGTCCTTCGACGCGGGCCTCGTCGCCCGCGCGGGCCGAGAGCAGGACGACCGGCAGCGTACGGGTGCGTTCGTCGGCGCGCAATTCCCGCAGCAGGCCAAAGCCGTCAAGGCCCGGCATCATCACGTCGGAAAGCACTAGATCGGGCAGTTGACGCTGCGCGGCATCGAGCGCTTCCCGGCCGTTGGCGACAGCCTCGACGTCGAAACGATCGGCCAGCAGACGCCCGACGTAGTCGCGCATGTCGGCGTTGTCGTCGGCCCAAAGGATGCGCGGCCTCGATGCGCTGTCACTGTGCCCGGGGGGCGATGGTTGCGATGTCGAGGCCTGCACGTGCTCGGGCCGGAGCTCGTCATCTGCCGTTGGCCGTCCCGATCTGGCGGCAGCGGGAAGCCAGCTCTTGGCTTCCTCGACGTACGGCGCGGCGCCAAGGGCGGTGGAAGCCAGACTGCGGTTCGCGCCGATCCGGTCGGCGGGCAGGTGGCTCTTTCCTTGTGGAATGGTTACCGTGAAGGCGCTCCCGACGCCTAAGACGCTCTCGGCGCCGATCGAACCGCCGTGGAGGAGCACAAGGTCCCGCACAAGCGCCAGACCGATGCCGCTCCCCTCGTGCGTGCGGCCTTCCGTGCCCTTCACCCGATGAAAACGTTCGAAGACCAGCGGCAATTCTACCGGGGGGATTCCGGGGCCGGTATCACGCACGGAAAGCGGGCACTCTCGCAGGCCGAGTGAAAGTTGGCCGCCAGTTCGGCGGTAAAGCGGGCAAGGTCGGTCGGCTCATAGACCGCATCCACCCGGCCTGCCTCGATGCGAGCGAAGTCGAGCAGCGTATTGACCAGTTTCAGCAGGCGCAGGCTGTTGCGGTGCGCGGCCTCGATGCGCTCGCGCCGTAACGGCGGCAGCTTGTCGACCTGCTCGGCCAGCTCATCGGCAAGGGGACCGAGGATCAGCGTCAAAGGGGTACGGAACTCATGGCTCACATTGGAGAAGAAGGCGGTCTTCGCCCGGTCTAGCTCGGCCAGGGCCTCGGCCCTGTTGCGTTCTTCCTCGTAGGCGCGGGCATTGGACACGGCGGTGGCGACGTGTCCCGTCACCAGATCGAAGAACCCCTGGTAGGCATCGTCGAAGGCCCGTCGTGGGCTGACCCCGGGTACCAGAACACCCGTAGGGTGCTTTTGTCCAGGGCGGAGAATCGGAAGAACCATTGCCTGGTGCGCCGGCTCGCCCCATGGCTCCGTGGGCAGACAATCAAACCGGCCGGCCAAATCTCCGACCACCTCCGGCTGCCCCTGCGCTGCCACCCTCGCAAGGGGCCAACCGGTCGTGTCCGTATCTACCATCTCCACGTAGACCGGACTAGCCGGGGTACCTGCTTCCAGGCCGGTATGGGCCGCAAGACGGAGGCCGGCACCTGCGTCATTCAGAAGATAGACCAGGGAAAACGGGATATCCTGCGGGTTATGACTGAGGACCCCGGTGCAAAGCTTAGCCGCCTCGTGAGCCGTCCTCGCCTCCACCGCCATCTCACGAAGCGTCTTCAGGCGGCGTTCGCCCAGGACACGAATTGTGCTCTCGGCACACGCGTTGAAGATGCCGTGGACGCGGCCCTGCTCGTCGCGAATCGGGCTGTAGGAAAAGGTGAAATAGGTTTCTTCCAGGTACCCGTAGCGGAACATCAGCAGGAAACGGTCCTCCGACCACGTCGCCTCGCCGGTCTCGATAACGTGGTCCATCATCGGGCCGATGATGTCCCAAATCTCCGCCCAACACTCCTTCCCCGAACCGCCGAAGAATTGCGGATGTTTACTTTCCCCCAGCATCGGGCGATAGCCGTCGTTGTAAAACATCGTGCGCTCCGGG
This sequence comes from Syntrophorhabdales bacterium, assembly GCA_050011095.1. Taxonomy (GTDB): domain Bacteria; phylum Desulfobacterota; class Syntrophorhabdia; order Syntrophorhabdales; family WCHB1-27; genus JBEKJU01. The sequence goes on along the minus strand of JBEKJU010000140.1, from coordinate 7,706 downwards.
CCCCACCAGAGGACGATGGGATGGCGCGAGTCGAGGCATATGCTCACTGCGGTGCGCAGACTCTGGGGCCACGTCGCGACGGGACCGATCTCCGTTTTTGACCAGTCCACCGATCGGATTAACCTGCTCATTTCGCTGTCGCCGGGAAAGAGCTTTTCCAGTTCGTGGGCGCTCATGGGGCAGCCTCCGGGGTCGCATTCGGTGAGGGAGTGCGTCTCATCTGGAATTCTTCACTACTATGTTTATCTCCCCGAAAACTGTCCTTAAATGGCCGACGCACGGAAGGCGGTCAGCTCACAGCGGGGCCCGACATGACCTGAGTATATCAAAAACTGCCCTGACGTGTAAAGCGTATCGGCGCCCATGGCGGCAGTCGAAATATTGGCGAAAGGAGCATGTTTGTTTTGGTAGCGAGGGTTTCGCGAGTTCAACACCCGTAATCTCGCACAGCCCACTCGGTGCCGGAAAGACCGAAAGCCACGTACACCAAAACCCACCCCGGCCCCTTATACCGCTTTCGTATAGTGCCTACGTTAAGAGCATGCGGAAAACGAGGATTCTCTTCATTGACGACGAGGACCTCCTTCGGGAGGTGATATACGAGCTCCTTACGGAGATGGACTATGAGGTGACGGTTGAGGAAACCGGCCAGGAGGCCATCAGGACCTTCATCGGGCACCCGGAGGAGTTCGACCTCGTCCTTACCGATCTCATGATGCTCGACATGATGGGAGACGAAATAGCCAAAAGAATCAGCTCCATCCGTCCCGACATACCTGTTCTCGTGATGACCGGCAGGCCGGGTAACCTTCCCCCCGACAAGGCGAAGACGGCAGGCGTCTGCAGGGTGCTTGGTAAACCACTCACTAAAGCAGAGCTGCGTGAAGGGCTCCGGGGAGCTCTATCCCACGGTTGTTAGCGGTCGGTCATGACGACCGTTTTCTGTAGAGCATGAAAGAACTCGACCTGATGAAGGGCTTCGACGGTTGTACGCCCAATACTCTAAGCGAAAGTTCGGAACTCACGCACCGTTTCTTCTGTTGAGGGGTATACATTCTTCGCGACTCCTGGATGCTCCGCTTTAGGGGGACGTGCGGTCCTTTATCGCTGCTGCCAGCTCATTCAATATGAACGGCTTAAAGATTACCCGCCCGAGACCGTCCAATAAATATCCTTGTTAAGCCTACCTATCGACTACATAGGGGTTTACGGTCGGTGTATTGATAAGCAAGTATCGATGCCGCTTAAGAGGTATGTGTGAGCAGACGATGATACTCTTTAGACGGAGGAAGGTAACTGTCTGAAGGTGGAGGTTACGAAATGTTCGACACTTGGGAAGTGGTTGAGGAACTAATCACCTTAGCGGACGAACAGGGAACCGAAACGATATCAATGTTTCAGATCGGGAAAGAACTTAAAGATGCGGGAGAAAACACTGTCCGTAATGTTCACGAAGTTCGTAAGAGCCTGGTTGAGTTGGGTTATCGGGTAGGAGTGTAAGAAGGTTTGTCTGGGGGTGAGATGGGGGTCAGAACAGAAAGGTAAGTCGGGGTATTCATAGCCCAAGACCTAAACCCCATCTGGACAGGCACCACCAGTCAAGCGACTTGCCTGGCCATACACGAACATCGGGAAGCAAAGCAGCAATACGCGCTGCACAAAAGGTGGGGTATTGCGATGAAGTCGGCCACGGGCAATCTGACCACCCATTACGATGAAGGCGGCCTTCTGAACCCCTGGACGGGTGCCAGTGGCGGCCGTGCTATTGCTGGCAACCCCAGAGAGCCAGTTCCCTCTCTAACGCTTTCCCCGTTCAGCCAAGGCAATCAAATTCTTGTGCCCTTCCTCCTTGAAATACGTTATGATGACCAAGAGAGGCCGATTCATCGGGTTCGCAAGGGTCACCCGTGGCTACAAAAGTCGTAATGACGACATCGAGATGATCACCGCGAGGATATGAGAAAACGACCTCATGTCGCAAAACCGTGCGAGAGCGGCTATTCTTCTTCGCGGTAAGCACTTCCTCCGTTGCCGCCGGCCGGTCTGAAGTCTGCAGGTTTCAGCTTGTGCTTTTGCAGCAGGGCATAGAAGTCCGTCCTCCTCTTTCCCACAATGCTCGCCGTTTCGCTTATGTTACCTCTACATGCCTGAAGAACCTTAATCAGGTAGTCTCTTTCGAACGTCTCCTTAGCTTCCTTCAGGGACCTCAATGACCCTTCTTCCGTGGAATGGGTTGGCTGAAAAACAAGGTTTTCCGTAATTATGCCGTCCCCCGCCATAGCGGCGGCATACTCGAGCACATTCTGAAGCTCCCGGATATTCCCCGGCCAGTCGTGCAGCATGAGCTTCCTCATGGCCTTGGCCGTCAAGGTCTTCACCCCCTTCTTTGTCTGCTGATCGAGCTTATGAAGAAAGTGTTCAATGAGGGCCGGTATATCCTCCCTCCTCTCCTTGAGCGGCGGGAGGTAGATCGGGATGACATGGATCCTGTAGAAGAGGTCTCCCCTGAACAGCCCTCTTCTTACTTCTTCTTCGAGATCCTTGTTGGTTGCCACCACCACCCGCACGTCAACCTGCACAATTTTTTCGCTGCCTATCGGGTAGAACCTCCGCTCCTGAAGGACGCGCAGTATTTTCGCCTGGATTCCTAGGGGCATATCGCCGATCTCATCCAGGAAAAGGGTCCCCTGGTGAGCCTGGGCAAACACGCCCCTTGAGGCTTGTATGGCCCCTGTAAACGCGCCTTTTTCATGCCCGAAAAGGGTGCTTTCGAGCAAGGCCTCCGGCAAGGCCGCGCAATTCAGTGCAATGAACGGCTTATCTCTTCGGGGGCTTGCCACGTGAATGGTCTTCGCAATCAATTCCTTGCCGGTACCGCTTTCGCCGTGGATGTAAACGGTGGAATCGCTTCCGGCAACGCGGGATACGGTGGCCAAAACCTGCTGCATTTTCTTGCTTCTGGCCACTACGCCGACGAGGCCATATGTCGCCCCGATGAGCTCTTTCAACCGGTTGATTTCACGCACGAGCCGCCCGTTCTCTAATGCCTTTTCAATGTGGAGCAAGAGATCACGGGGCTGGAAGGGTTTCGTCAGATAACTGTAAGCCCCTTGTTTCATGGACTCCACGGCAGTTTCGATGGTGCCGTACCCCGTGAGGATAATGACGGGTGTGTCCGGCTGGAGAAGCAGAAGTTCTCCCATGAGAGCAATCCCGTTTGAGTTCTCCAGGTAAAGATCAACGATTGAAAGATCGAACGCCTCACTCCGGGCGGCCTGGAGGGCCTCTCTTTCGTTGGTCACAGCAATAACCTTGTAGCCGGCGGTTTCGATCAGTTCTTGCAACACGTGGAGGAGATCCTGCTCGTCATCGACAACTAGGATTCTTGCCGGCTCAGCCATAACGCTCCTCTCGTGGCTCCTGCTTTCGCTACTCTTCAAGCCCGCCATCGATCTCCTTTTGTCCGGAAGGCCCCGCATCTTGAAGTGCCGGAGCTTCGCAGGTGGGATGAGCCGCAATCGGCGAAGGTTCCGGTCGCTTGCCGTGAGGAGGCGTGATTATCCGTCCCGTGCTCAAAAGTATATTGTAATTCTTGACACAGCCCGATGCCGGTTCCGGAGAAAAACGCCGATAGACTACTGCTCTTTCTTCAGCACGAGGGCACTATCCGTCGAGGACGGTCCTGATCGTCTTTGCTATCCCCCTCTTTGTGAGGGGTTTCATTGCGAATGCTCTGACACCGGCCGCATTTGTCGCGTCGGCATCGATAAGCTGGCTGAACCCGGTGCACATGATTATGGGTATATAGGTCCTCAGGCTGAGCATTTCCCAAGCAAACTCAATGCCGGTGATCTCGGGCATGTTCACGTCGGTAATGATAAGATCGAACGCACAGAGGAGGGGACCAAGCCTCTGTACCTCCCTGCTGTCAGTCACGGTGCTGGCACTGGTCTCCCCGCACAACATGCTCCAAGGGATAGTCCCGAACAAGAACGGGGACATCGAAGAGGAAAGACGAATCGCATTCGTCGGACTGTCCAGGGCGATGCAGGTGCTGTACCTCACGTACAGCCATACCTATGCAGGGAGAGCGGTCAAGCGATCCCAACTCCTGGACGAGATACAGGAAAAATGCTAAATGCGCGAAAGAAAAGAGATGGCATCCGCCTAAGAAAGGCGGGTGCCATCAACAGAAAGAGTAACGAAAGTTACATCATATTTTATTTTTGGGCAGGGGGGGTATGACGAGCTTGAGGAGAGATGGGCCAGAGGGCAGGGAGGGGAGAGGCTTCAAGGGGCGGACAGAAAGAGATGACACAGACCTCCCAACGAGCCGGTATGCAGCGAATCGGCCAAGAAGCCGCCTTAGGCAAATGCAGTCAAAGTTGTCGCCGATAAACAGTCAGTGGTTTTTTCGGATGGACCGAATTGTGCGAAAAACAAAGAGGGCGGGATTACCGGCCGCAATCGATCCCCCTGCGCACGGGAGACCAGTTACTTTTCGCTGAAGGGATCTATCCCGTCCGAAATCCGGATTTTCCGGTCTGGAATCGATTTTGGCTTCAACTATTGCGCCCTAGTTTACCCGCCCTTTCATTTTATTTAAGCAACAGTATAGTATGTTGTCAAGATCGCTCTATTTTCATCGTTTTTGTCCTCAGGGGTCGGGTTGACAGCCGCAGAAACGAGCCTTAGCCTCTATTGAGCAATACTGTCTGCTATGAAGGAGGGTCGCAATGAAAGACATGCATGAGGCATTCACGACGTTCAAGAAGGACTTCCCCCAAATCTATCAGAGGCATGAGACTCTTGGCAAGAAGATACATGAAGAAGCAGGGCCGCTGCCAGAGAAAATCCGCTGGCTCGTTAAGGTGGCGGTGTCCGGTGCGAGTGGCCATACCATAGCCCTTGAAACTCATATTGCGAAAGCGAGGAAGGCTGGGGCGACGGAAGACGAGATCAAGCACACGCTGCTCATGATCATACAGACGGTAGGATTCCCGACGTTCATGGAGGCGTACTCCACTTACAAAAAGATGAAGTAACCTCACCTCGACAGGCAAGAAGCGGTCAAGAGGGACAGAACGCCGCCTTACATGGAATAGTAGCACCGCTCGGCATCGGACCCACCCCGCCGGTGAAGAGGCCCGCCTTGGCCTAATCTGTGGGCGGCAACCTCTATTCCTGTTACAGGACTTCCTGAAGGGCCGCAGAGAGTTCCCTTCTAGTCATGCCTTTGATAAGCACCTTGCGGATTCCTGCGGCAGCTACCCGTTCACGGGACACCTTGCCTGGAAAACCGGTGATGAGGACAACGGGTATGTCAGGGCGAAGAGAGTGGATGTGTTCCGAAAGGCTGTCTCCACTCATCTCAGGCATCATGAGGTCGGTAAGTACAAGGTCGAATTTCCCAGGGTCTTCAGTGAAGATTTTGACGGCGTTTGCCGCACTCTCTTCGGCTGTCACCTCGTAATTCATCTTCATCAGCATTGCGGACAGTACGTCTAAGGTCATGCTCTCGTCATCAATGAGAAGAATCTTCTTTTTTATCATTTTTATACTGTAAGTATTGTAGCGACTTTTTGCGATGGTACACTTTCGGAGGGGGAGGAGTACTTGCCCTGTGCTTATTCGTTCCTCATCCTCCATGAGGTCGTCCAGCAAGAACATTCTCTGAATCGTGGCCCGGAGGTCGAGGGATTCTTCGTTTTGGCATATTCCCTCTATTCCTTCCTTCAGGACTTTCATGGCCTCGGCGGCATCATCGCCATAGCCGAAGACCGGGATGCCTGCGACGTAGGCCGCAAAGCCGGGATGGGTAGGCTCAACCACGACGACGAGCGGTCTTTTAAGCTGCCTGCCGAGCAGGTTGCAAATCTCGACGTGGTACGGAGTAGATTCCTCGACCCTAGGCTGTCTCGACATAACCGCACCCCCATTATTCTTATCGGCTGCCCTTTTCTTAACTTAACGCCTTTATTCGCCAACCTTCATCACGTTCGATGCCTGTGGTCCCTTCGGCCCGATCACGATTTCAAATTCAACGGACTCCTCCGCCTTCAAAGTTTTGAAGCCGTTCTGTTTGATGGACGAGTAATGCACAAATACGTCTCCCCCGTTATCCTGCTCAATGAATCCGTACCCCTTCGAGTCGTTGAACCATTTTACCTTTCCTACCGGCATACCGCCAAGCTCCTTTCTAAAGATAGGTTTAATACTATTGACCTATGTTAAGGAATTAAAAAGATGTATGTCAAGTAAAATATTAAAAACCTTTAATATTTTCTCACAAACGGGAAAAGCGAGATGGGTGCCACCGGTTCAGGCTCCCGGCCACGGGCAGAGATTGAGGTGGGGGTCGTATGGACCAAGATTCGGGAATCCGAAACTTGAACACTCATGTCCATGACAGAGTCTTCTATACTGCGATCCTTCGTCGAGGAGGATGGTGAGACGGGGGGCCGACCGAGAAAGAAGGCTGGAGAGGCACTCAGGGGCGTTGGGAAGGCGATTTCGTTGCTTATCGGTAGTGAGAGACGAGGGAGGGAGAAATCCCCCCGCATATCCGATGAGCACTCCCCTCCTTCCTACTGAAAGGCACACAACTTCAACGATTCTGCGGATGTTAACAATTCATAGCCACAGGATGACCCTCTCTTCCACCTACTCCTCACAAACAGGCTTTTCTGGCGAGTGAAGAATGTCATGCGAAAGCAAGGGGGATTTTTTTAAATCTGCACATGTTTCTTGACACTTTGTGATACAGGATATAACATAGAAAAATAGTCTGACAAATTAGCCGTCCGCAAGGGTGGGACTGGCTGGGTTCCGGGAAAACCATGTCCAGACCATACTGACGGAGCTTGAAATCGTACACGGCGGGGCATAAAAAGAAGCGAATAAATGTAGCGCAGGTGTTCATGATGAATCCGGGCATCAGCGTCTCGTCTGTGCAGAACTCACCCCCGCCTTCATATCTCCTGTCGAAGACGCCGACCTTCATCCCGTTTCTTGCAAGGTAAAGCGAAGTAACAAGGGCGTTACCTCCTCCACCCACAACGACTACATCGTAGCTCTTGTCTGCCATATTGCTGCCTCCTTTTTTATTCTGTTCTCATTTTTTGCCTTCTACTTTTGCGATTGTGAGGGATGGAGATGGCCCTCCAAAGAGCAGGAAGCGCGCCGCCTGAAATAAGGCACTCGGCGTTTTGAGGAAATATAACGCCACGCTTCTCACATCCGCCGGCTCGACAAAAGCACGGACTGTCCAGGTGACCGGTGCTATCACCTGCATCGTCATAAGCAGCCTCATAGGCTCTCGGGCGCCATTTTCAGGGTCTTTTAGTGTCTCCGGGACAACATCGGTGTACTCGACCTTGGCTAGCTGGCACTGGAGCAGAGTCTTGCCCAGGCCGGTTGATCTTATATACATGTCACATGCCTCCTCGTTTCCTGCTTTCGAGGGCGAAGCCACTCACGTCACTTCTATCCCCCCTGGCAGCACCCATTTGGTGCTCTTAGAACAGCCCTGCCTCTCTTGCCTTCTTCACGGTCTCTATCTCTGACCACCACTTGTCGGCACCCAGGTAGTGTCAAGCCTTTTGTGTGAGTTTGTAGAGCGGTAAATTGGGCCGTACCTTTCCTACCTTTGTTGTCCTCCAGCTCAGCTCCATTTTCAGTGAGATAAACGCAAGGAGTCGGTAACA